>NZ_JBSVZN010000004.1:0-353410 GCF_054052225.1 Methylobacterium sp. JK268
GCGCAGCAATGCGCTGAGCTGACCAGTACTAATCGCTCGATCGAGCTTGATCGTCTCTCATGATCCGTGTCCGGGCAGTCCGGAGCGGCACGCACAAAGACCAGACAACGCCGAACGCACGCACCGAATGCCGAGAGGCCGGGCGACGGGGGAGACACCCCCATTCGCCACTCGCCGCTCGCCATTCGCCCCCTGATCTTGGCCGGTCTGGTGGTCGATGCGGAGGAAGCTCCACCCGATCCCATCTCGAACTCGGCCGTGAAAGCCTCCAGCGCCCATGGTACTGTGTCCTAAGGCACGGGAGAGTCGGTCACCGCCAGACCTGCCAAGATCAGGTCAGCGAGCCCCAAGCGCTCGCCACGCAGTCCCTCGTCACGATCAGCGACCGCACCGGCCTCAGCCCCGGTGCCCGTCGCGGGGTGGAGCAGCCCGGTAGCTCGTCAGGCTCATAACCTGAAGGTCACAGGTTCAAATCCTGTCCCCGCAACCAGTTCACGAAGCCCCCGCCCTCGCAAGAGGGCGGGGGCTTCGTCGTTCGGGGCCCTTAATAGCCGAGGGCGCCGCCGTCCTTGCGCGGGTCCGATCCGGCGCAGAGCACGCCGCGGTCGTGGTCGATCCAGATCGCCTGCCCGCCCCCGAGCGGCACCGTCGCGCGGATCACCGGATGGCCGCGCGCCGCCAGCGCCGCCGCGGTGGCATCGGAGAAGCCTTCCTCCAGTTCGAGCCCGCCGCCATAGGCGAAACTGCGCGGCGCATCGAGGGCCTCCTGCACGTCGAGGCCGCGGTCGATCAGGCCGGTGAGCAGTTCGACATGGCCCATCGCCTGGTAGTGGCCGCCCATCACGCCGAAGGGCGCCACCGCCCTGCCGTCGCGCATCAGCATGCCGGGAATGATCGTGTGCAGCGGGCGCTTGCGCGGACCGATCGTGTTCGGGTGACCAGGTTCGATCCGGAAGGAGAACCCGCGATTGTGCAGGAGGATGCCGCTGTCCGGCGCCACGATCCCGCTGCCGAAGCCCTGGAAGATCGAGTTGATCAGCGAGATCGCGTTGCCGTCGCGGTCCACGACACAAAGATAGACCGTGTCCTTGTGGGCGACCTCCGGCCACAGGATGGGCGCCTGCGCGCGCGTCATGTCGATCGCGCCGCGGGCGCGCGCGCGCCACGCCTCCGACAGGAGATGCTCGACCGGGACGCGGGCCGTGACCGGGTCCGCGAACAGCGCGTCCCGGTGATGGTAGGCCTGCTTGCAGGCCTCCGCAAAGAGATGGACCCGGTCGGCCTCTCCGAGCGCGCCGATGTCGTCGCCCGACAGCACGTTCAGCATCATCAGGACGGCGAGCCCCTGCCCGCTCGGCGGACACTCGTAGACGTCGTAGCCCCGATACCGGGTCGTGACCGGCACCACCTCCTCGGGCGCGGCCTGCGCGAAGTCGTCGAGCGTGTGCAGCCCGCCGAGCGCGCGCAGCTTGGCGACGATGTCCTCCGCCACCGGCCCCTCGTAGAAGCCCCGGGGCCCCTCGGCCGCGATGCGGCGCAGCGTGCGGGCCAGGGCCGGGTGCCGCACGATCGTGCCCGGGGCGGGCGCCTCGCCGTCCACCAGGTAGGCGGCGGCCGATGCGGGATCGCCCGCCACGCGGTCCCGGTTGCGCGCCCAGTCCCACGCGACCCGCGACTGCACCGGGTAGCCGTTCTCCGCGTAGGCGATGGCCGGCAGCAGCATCTCACCGAGGGACCGGGTGCCGTGGTGCCGGAGGAGCCAATCCCAAGCGGCCACCGCGCCCGGCACCGTCACGGCGTGCGGGGAGGTCGGCGTGAGGGCGATTCCGCGCTCCAGGTACCACGCGTCCTCGGCCGCCGCGGGGCTCCGCCCAGACCCGTCGAGGGCGATCGGCCGCGTCGCCCCTTTCGGCAGGTAGAGCGCGAAGCAATCGCCGCCGATGCCGGTCATCAGCGGATCGACGACCCCCTGCACCGCCACGGCGGCGATGGCCGCGTCGACCGCGTTACCGCCTGAGCGGAGCACCTCGAGCGCCGCCGCCGTCGAGAGCGGATGCGAGGTCGCCACCGCAGCCTGCGACGCGTAGACCGGGGAACGACCGGGCCGCGAGAAATTCCTCATGAAGGTCCAACTCCTTGCGCCGCGCGGGTGTGGTGCCGGCAACGCACCGACCGGCATCAAACATGCCGGAATGGGGTATGCCAACCCTGTTCCACGAGCCCGGGAAGACACATGCCCATGGACGACATCGACACCGCCGCCTTCCTGCGCGACCTGCACGCCTTGCGGGCGATCGGCCGCTTCAAGACCGGCGTCCACCGACCGACCTACTCGGCGGCGGACATGCAGGCGCGAGGCTGGCTGATGGCGCAGCTGGAGGCGTGCGGCCTCGACGCGACGATCGACGGCGTCGGCACGGTGCTCGGCCGGCACAGCGGTGCCGGCCCCCACCTGCTGGTGGGCAGCCACATCGAGAGCCAGAACGAGGCCGGCTGGCTCGACGGCGCGCTCGGCGTGGTGGCGGGCCTCGCCCTCGCGCGCGCGGGGTTGCCGGTCGACGTCTGCGCCTTCGCGGACGAGGAGGGCCACTTCGCGGTCGGATTCCTCGGCAGCCGCTCGGCGATCGGCGAGGTGAGCGACGCGGAGATCGCCGCCGCCCGCAACGAGACCGACGGAACGCCCCTGCCGGAGGCGCTGCGCACCGCCGGGCTCATCGGCAAGCCGCGCTGGCGGGTCGATCCGGACCGCTACCGCGGCTTCCTGGAACTGCACATCGAGCAGGGCACGCAGCTGGAGGCCGCGGGCCTGCATCTCGGGATCGTCACCGGCATCGTGGCGATCTGGCAGTACCGGATCGTGATCGAGGGGCGCCAGGACCACGCGGGCGGCACCACCATGGCGGAGCGCCGCGACGCGGGCCTCACCGCGGTGCGCCCGCTCGCCGCCATCGACGACGCCTTCCCGCAGGTCTGCGGCGATCGCAGCACGTGGACGACGGGCCGGATCGCCCTCGACCCGGGGGCGTCGAGCATCATCCCCGGGCGGGCCGAGGTGCTGTTTCAGTTCCGCGACGTCGATGTGGCTGTGCTGGAGCGAATGGAGGCGACGCTGCGCGCCCTGGTGCGCGAGAGCAACCGGCGCGAGCGTTGCCCGGCGGAACTCGTCACCCTGTCGCGCCCCGCGCCGGCCCTCTGCGACCCGGAGTTGATGCGCGCGCTGTCGGACGCCGCCGAGGCGCTCTGTCCGGGCGGATGGCAGGCCATGCCCTCCGGCGCCGGTCACGACGCGCAGACCATGGCCCGGGTGATGCCGGCCGCCATGCTGTTCGTGCCCTCGATCGGCGGGATCAGCCATCACTGGGCCGAGGACACGGACGAGGCGGATCTCACCATGGGCGTGCGCGTGCTCGCGCAGGCGGCGCGCCGGATCCTCGCCGCCTGAGCCCGCGAGGGGCCTACTTGCGCCAGACGCCCAGCTTCTCCGTGCGGGCGTGGCGCTCCGCCTCCACGAGGTCGGAGGTCGCGTCCGAGGTGGCGCGGCCGCCGCCGTTGTAGAGGACGACCTCCGAGAGGTCGTGACCATCCACGTTGCAGAGGTAGCCCGCCCCCGCGGTGGACGGCTGGCAGGCCACCGGCCGGCCGGCCAGGTAGGTCGAGAGGTCGGTCGGCTGCGCGCCCTTGGCGGTCTCCACGCCGAACAGGCGGACCGTCCTCCCGCCGAGCCGCAGGGTTGCGGTGTCCACGACCTCGGCGACGCCCGCCAGGGATGTCGGCGCCGCTTTCGCCGCCGCCTCGCTCGGGACCAGGGTTCCGGTCTCGACCGGCTCCCGCCGCGGGTTGGCGGCGTTCTTCGCCTCCGTCGTCGTGCGCTTGGCGGCCGCCGCGGGGGCGGCCTCCGTCCGCTGCGGGGCCTTGTCCTCGCCGCCCGACAGCAGCCAGGCCCCGCCCCCCACCAGCAGCACGAGGCCGAGCGCCGCGTAGACCGGGCGGAGCGACCGCGGCCGGCGCAGCCGCACGCGCGGGCGGGTGATCGCGGGCTTCAGCCCGTCGCCCGGAACCGTAGCGGGGGTCGGTGCCGCGGCGGGCGCGGCCGGGACGCGGGTCGGCCGGTGGAGGACGCGGCGGACCTCCGCCAGGCGACCGCCCAGGAGCCCCGCCAAGTGCCCGGCCAAGCGCCCGGCCACGAGCCCGGCGCTGCGCCCCGCTCCGGCCCGCACCGTCGCCGGAGAGGGGGACGCCGCCGCGGGGCCGGACGCCGCCGCTGGGGAATCCGCCTGATCCGGCGCACCCTCGCTCCCGTCGGACAGCCGGATCCAGTCGCGGCTGACCGCCGGCGGCAGGCGGGGATCCGGCGCGGCGGCCGGCTCGGGCGCGGCGGCCGGCGCCGATGGGGGCAGAAACAGCGACGGATGCTGGGCGCGCAGTTCCGAGAAGAGGTCGGCGAGGGTGAAGGGCCGTGGTTCCGCGCCATCGCCATGCGTCCGGGGCGCCCCGTCGCGGCCCACGATCTCGTAGCCCGGCGGCGCCTCGATCGCGCGCACCGACGAGGCGGCCAGCAATTCGAGCGTGCGCCGGGCCACGTCGACCGGCCGCTGCCGGTCGATCTCGGCGCGGATCAGGGCCTGCACCTTCTCGCGGGACGTCATGTCTCTTCGTCTACCCCGGCAACCGATCGCACCCGATCCGTCCCCCCTACCCTTGTCCGACGGACCTGCGCGATCCTACCGCATCGGGCGCGGGCCGACAGGGGACCTGCGCCGGACGGGACGCCGCGGCGTCACGGGGCCGAGCTGGCGACCCGCTCGCGGGAGATGACGCGGCTCGTCTCGGACACGATCACCGGCCGGCCATCCGCGAAGCTGACGCCGAGCCGCACGGCGACGGTGCCCTGCGAGCGCGCGCCGCGCTCCGGGTTCATGGCGACGAAATCGACCGTGCTGTCCACCTGGCAGGTCGCGATGCCGCTGTTGCAGGCGGTGCGGATCGAGTCGGGCCGGGCCCGGTAGCGCCGTTCCGGCCAGCGCGCGAAGAAGCGGCGCTTCTCGGCGAGGAGGGCCGCCAGGGTCATGGGCTGACCGTGGAAAACCACTCGCTGCGCGTAGAAGCGCGGCTGCGTCGCGAAGGAGACGCCGTTCGGCTGCGAGAAGGTGGAGAAGTAGTCCCGCGTGAGATCCTGCGCGGCCACGGCCCAGCCGACCACGCGCTCGTTGGAGACGGGCGCCGGTGCGGGCAGGGCCGGCTGCGGCGCCGGGCGGATGGCGAGGCGGACCGGGCGGTGCGGCGTCTCGCGGCGCGCGACGCTCGCGGCCGGATGACGGGCCGCCTTCTCCGTGCGCGCGACGGTCTCGAGCTTGCGCGGGCTCGCGGCGGGATGCGCGGCGAGGTCCGGCTTGGGCCCATCCTTGCCCGGGGCGTCCCTGGCAACCTTGGCCGAATCCGGCTTCGCCGTCACCGCGGCGGGGGCCGCCACCTTGCTCGGGGGATCGACCCAGCCCGGCTTCGCCTCCTCGGCCACGGCGGGCACCGCGGCGCAGGCCGCGGTCAGGAGGAGGCCGGCGAGGGCGGCCGGAATGCGAGGGGCAGGCATGGCGGGACCCGGGAATGGGAGATCGATCAGGAAACGTCGACGGGTACGGTGACGGTTCCCACCCGGTCGCGCCAGCCGCTCAAGCGTGACGTTGGGGCTTGTCAACGCGATGCACAACCCCACCTGTGGATGAACCCGGGTCCGGGCCCCTCTGGCGGTCGAGGCGTCGACCGTGATGTCGGACCCCTTCCTCGCCATTGTGCTGACGCGGCACGATCGCACGGGAGGGCGCTCGCATGAGCGGTCCCGAACTCGCCGGCCCCGGCACGCCGCCGCGCGGAGGCGCCGATGTCCGCGGCTGACCGCCCGCGCCGGGCGCTGCTGGTCGTGAACCCGAAGGCCCGCAACGGGCGTGTCGACCTCGCCGCCGTCCGGGATGAGCTGCGCCGCGGCGGGATCGAGGCGGTGGATCCGCCCTCGCCCGAGCAGGAATGCAGCGCCCTGATCCGGGAGGCGGCCGATTCCGTGGACCTCGTGATCCTGGGCGGGGGTGACGGCACGCTCAACGCGGCGGCGCAGGCCCTGGCCGAGCGCAAGCTGCCCTTCGGCATCCTGCCGCTCGGCACGGCGAACGACCTCGCCCGCAGCCTCGCCCTGCCCGTGGATCCGGTCGCCGCCGCCCGGGTGATCGCGACCCTTCCGGCCCGGGCGATCGATCTCGGCTGCGTCAACGGCCACTATTTCTTCAACGTGGCGAGCGTCGGCTTCTCGGCCGATCTCGCGGGCGCGCTCACGGCGGATCTGAAGCGCCGCTTCGGCACGCTCGGCTACGGGCTCGCGGCATTCCGGCTGCTGCGCCGCTCGCGGCCCTTCACGGTGATCCTCGAGCACGACGGCATCCGCGAGACCCTGCGCACGGTGCAGGTCTCGGTCGGCAACGGCCGCCACTACGGCGGCGGCATGACCGTCGAGGAGAATGCCAGCATCGACGACGGGATGCTCAACGTCTACAGCCTCGAAGTCGCGCATTGGTGGCGTCTGCTGGCGCTGCTGCCGGCCCTGCGCCGCGGGACGCAGGGGAAGGCGGCGGATGTGCGCGCCTTCCGCACCACGGAGGTGGTGCTCACCACCCGCAAGCCCCGTCCCGTCAACACCGACGGGGAGATCGCCACGCAGACCCCGGCCCGCATCCACGTGGTGCCCCGCGCCGTGCTGATCCACGCGCCGGAGCCGGTGCGGCGGGCCGTGGCCTCCCTCCTTCCCTAGATCTGACCGAGCCTGCGAGACCGACCGTGGATTCCCTCCTCAGCCTCGCCGCGGACCCTTCTGCCTGGGCGGCCCTGGCGACCCTCGTCGTCATGGAAGTGGTGCTCGGGATCGACAACCTGATCTTCATCTCGATCCTGACGAACAAGCTGCCGCCCGAGCGGCAGGACTCGGCGCGCCGGATCGGCATCGGGCTCGCGCTCGTGCTGCGGCTCGCCCTGCTCGGCACCGTGGCCTGGATCGTCCATCTCACCCAGCCCGTCATCACCCTGTTCGGCCAGGCCCTGTCGTGGCGCGACCTCATCCTGATCGCGGGCGGCCTGTTCTTGCTCTGGAAGGCCACGAAGGAGATCCACCACACCCTCGACCCGGATCCGAGCGGAGACGCGGGCGGGGGCGCGACGCTGAGCTTCCCGGCGGCGGTCGGCCAGATCCTGCTCCTCGACCTCGTCTTCTCGATCGACAGCATCATCACGGCGGTCGGCATGACGGAGCACGTCGCCATCATGGTGATCGCCGTCCTCGCCGCGGTGAGCGTGATGCTGCTCGCGGCCGATCCGCTCTCGCGCTTCATCGCCGCCAACCCGACCGTGGTGATGCTGGCGCTAGGCTTCCTCATCATGATCGGCATGACGCTGATCGCCGAGGGGTTCGGCGCCCACGTGCCGAAGGGCTACGTCTACACCGCCATGGCCTTCTCGGCCGCGGTCGAGGCGCTCAACATCCTCCGGCGTCGCGCCCGGGACCGGCGGGCGCGCCCGCCCGGCGGAACGCTGGCCTGACCGGCTACGGCAGCGGCGCGGCGGCGGCGGCCTCCTCCAGCGCGCAGGCCGCTCCGTCCGGTGCCACTGTCGCCGCCGCGGCGATCTCGCCGCGGGCCCGGTCGAGGTCCGCCCGGAACTCCGCGCTCCCGAGCAGGCCGGCGACCACGGCCGCGCCGGTGGTGCGTCCCGCCTCGACGTCGCTGCGCCAGTGGACGCCGCAGACGAGGCGGCTCTCCCCGTAGATGCGCCCGCGGCGCAGGATGGCGGTCGCGTGGTCCGGCGCCGCGGCCGCCAGGATCAGCGCGAAGGTCCAGCCCTCCGTGGCGTGGCCGGACGGGTAGGACGGGCTCCTGGCCAGGGCCTCCGTCCGCGCCACGCAGATCGGCAGGTCGTTGCCGACCTGCGGTCGCACGCGCCCGAAATGCCCCTTCGGCCGTTCGACCGCCCGCACCACGTCGAGCCGCGCGCGCTCGAGGAGGGTCATCGTGGCGGGGAGCCGGGCCGGGTCGAGGCGCGTGCCGAGCGCGCAGGCGAAATCCGCCAGGAGGTGGACGGCGCCGCCCGCCACGTCCGCGGTGGCGAGCGTCCAGCGCGGGCTGCCGGCGAGCGCGCGGGTCGCCGCGTAGGTGAGCCGATCGGCGGCGGCGGCCTCGCTCCCGGCCTGGGGCGGCGGCGGCAGGAACCCGACCGGGTCGAGGGCGCCGGGCGCGAGGTAGGGTCGGCTGGCCGCGGCCGGGGCCGGCACCGGGTCGGCCGCGACCGGCGGCGCGCTCTCCTGCGCGGGGGCGGCGCCCGCGAGGAGGAGCGGCGCAAGGGCAAGCAGGCGACGGATCATCGGGGGGCGTTCCACAGGAATCCGCGCTGTCTAGCCGACGCGCCCGCCCGCGCCCAACCGCAACCTCGTGCCGTTCCCCCGGTTGGACCGGAGATCCCTGGAGCGACCGATGACGATGATCGACAACGCGGAGGCGTCGCGCTTCGAACTGGCGCAGGACGGGCAGATCGTGTTCGCGGATTACACCCGCCGCGACGGCGCGCTGGCCATCCGCCACGTCTACGCGCCCCCGTCCCTGCGCGGCACCGGGGCGGCGGGCCGGCTGATGGCGGACATCGCCGCCCATGCCCGACGGAACTCCCTGCGGATCGTTCCCCTGTGCGGCTACGCGGCGGCTTGGCTGCGCCGCCACGCCGAGCACCGCGACCTCCTGGGCTGAGCGGGCGCACCCTGGCGCGCCGCCCACTTCGCCGCCATGATGCGCGACGCCGCCGCGGGCCGGCGCCCCGCGACGCGCGGCGGACCGAGACCGCGGCCGAACGACGGCGCCCGCGAGGCGCCGCGCTCTGGGAGGAGGTCGGGCCGTGAGTCTTCATCTGACGCTGCGCGCGCGCGCCGAGGCCGGCAGGCCGGTTCGGGTGGCGCTGATCGGGGCCGGCAAGTTCGGCTCGATGTTCCTGTCGCAGGCCCCGCGGACACCGGGCCTCCACGTCCTCGGCATCGCCGACCTGCGGCCCGACCGGGCGCGCGCGGCGACGGAACGGGTCGGCTGGGCTCCCGAGCAGACCGCCGCGCGCTCCGCCGCGGAGGCGCTGGCGAGCGGCGGGACCTGGGTCACCGACGATTCCGAGGCGCTGATCGCGGCCGAGGGCGTCGACGTGGTGATCGAGGCCACCGGGCATCCGGGCGCCGGCATCCGCCACGCGCTCCTGTGCTGCCGGCACAAGCGCCACGTGGTCATGGTCAACGTCGAGGCCGATGCGCTCGCCGGGCCGCTGCTGGCGCGCCGCGCCGCGGAGGCCGGGATCCTCTACTCCTTCGCCTACGGCGACCAGCCGGCCCTGATCGCCGAATTGGTGGATTGGGCGCGCACGGCGGGATTCCGGGTCGTCTGCGCCGGCAAGGGCACCAAGTACCTGCCGGCCTACCACGCCTCGACCCCCGACACGGTCTGGGGCCATTACGGGTTCACGCCAGAGCAGGTCGCGGGGGGCGACTTCAACCCGCAGATGTTCAACTCCTTCCTCGACGGGACGAAATCCGCGCTCGAGATGGCCGCCGTGGCCAATGCCTGCGGGCTCGACCCGGCGCCGGACGGCCTCGCCTTCCCGCCCTGCGGGGTCGACGACTTGCCGCGCGTCCTGCGCCCGCGCGAGGAGGGCGGCGCCCTGCCCTTCCCGGGCACCGTGGAGGTGGTGTCGTCCGTAGAGAGGGACGGGCGCCCGGTCTTCCGCGACCTGCGCTGGGGCGTCTACGTGGTGATCGAGGCGCCGTCGGACTACGTGCGCCGCTGCTTCTCGGAATACGGCCTGCACACGGACCCGAGCGGGCGCTACGCCGCGATGTACAAGCCCTACCACCTGATCGGGCTCGAACTCGGCCTGTCCGTGGCCAGCCTGATGGTGCGGGGCGAGCCGACCGGGGCGACGCGGGAGTTCCGCGGCGACGTGGTGGCCACGGCCAAGCGCGACCTGCGGGCCGGCGAGCGCCTCGACGGCGAGGGCGGCCACACCGTCTACGGCCGCCTGATGCCGGCCGCCGCTTCACTCGCGGCCGGGGGCCTGCCGATCGGCCTCGCCCACGGCCTGCCCCTCACCCGCGACGTGAAGGCCGGCAGCCCGGTCCGCTGGGAGGACGTCGCCTTCGACGGGCAGGACCCGGCGATCGGCCTGCGGCGGGAGATGGAGGCGCTGTTCTCCCGCGAGATCGGCGTCAGGACCTGACATTCGCGGCGACCGGGCGCGGCGTCGCCCGGTCGAGGTCGTTGAACACCGCCTGGCAGCCGGTGCTGAGGTTCGCCCGCTCCCGCCGCAGGCAGGCCTTGATGCGATCGACGTTGGGGATCTCGCCGCTGCACAGCCGAAACACGTCCGGCGTGCAGGCGGCCCGCTGCGCGGCGGTGCCCTCGGCGTGACCGGCGCTCGCCGTGACGGCCGTGAGGAGGATGGCGCAGATTCCGATGACCGACTTGCTCATGGTTCGTCCCCGTCTCCGCAAAGCAGCGCCCAGACGTTCGATCGCTTGATCGAACGAGGAAACCTGTCGGGCCGCCCTTTCGTGTGAGGAAAGACTATGCTTGGTCGCCGAGGACGGTCAAGCGATCGAAATACGGATCCACCTGAACTTCGCCCGCCACGTGTGAAGAAGCACAAGAACAGACTTCCTTCGCCGCCCGGCGGTGTCGTCCCGACGATGTTCCGACGGTCAGGGGTGCTTCGAGGCCGCCTTCGGCGGCGCCTCGGCATGAGGGGCGTCGCCTCCTCGGGAAGCGCTCAGCCTCATCGAACGCCATCGCAAGGCACGGCCGTTGCTGCGAGATGTGAGGCAAGCCGTTGTGACGGTCATAGCGCAGGAAACCCCTCTCCCGAGTGGGCTACCGTGTGCACACAACTCCGAAAAAATCCATCTCTGTCAGTACGATAGATGAAGCCGTCGCAAGGCTTCCGACGAGCGCATCGGAGCCGATCCGCGAGCATGCCCTGACCACCTGACCGACAGTGCGGGACAAATTCTCCGCCGTACATCCTGGATACGCAGCAGATTTACTACAGCAATAAGAACGCAAAACAGAGCATAATATCCCATCAGTGGCAACAAACCCACCTCCTCATGCTGAGGTGCGAGCGGAGCGAGCCTCGAAGCACCCCAGAGCGTCTCATCCAAGGCGCCTTTTCTGTTGGATGAACGTTCTGGGTGCTTCGAGGCCGCTGCGCGGCACCTCAGCATGAGGATTGTCGCGCACTCGAGGCACGGTCATTTGATGAGCCGGCGATCAAGATGTGTGGACACGCTAGCCCGAGTGGGAGAGGGGATCCCGCGCCAGTCTTGATGTCCCGTCATGAAAGATGGGATGTCTTCGCCGCAAACCCGATCACTTGTCCGTCCGCAAGGGACGGCGAAGCCGATGAGGAACGGAGCCAGCGGTCAATTCGAATGACCGCTGGCTCCGTTCTCGAGCGGCCTCCCACTACTTCGGCAACGCGTAGATGTTCACCTCGAGGCCGGTATCGGTGGCGCTCTTGAGGTCGGTCAAATATTCCTCGACGAACTCGTCCTGCACGACGATGCCCTTGGCGTCGAGATAGGCCGTGACCGTCTCGTAGGTCTGATCGATCTCGTCGTAGGCGCCCTTGTGCACGAAGCGCAGCGCCTTGCCGCTCGGCGTCGTGCCGAAGCGCAGATCGGCCGGGAGGCCGGCGGGCTTGGGATCCGGCACCTGCTCGATCGGGATCATCGCGTCGAACTGGAAGCCGTCATCGTCGGTCCGGTTGAACACCGCGAGCGGCCGCCCCGTGGCCTTGATGCCGGCCTTGGCGAGGTCGCTCTCCATCCGCGCGAAGGCGTCCCGCAGCGAGGGGACCGCCGCGTCCCACTTGGCGCTGCCCGACAGGATGATGGTGGGTTTGGCCGGAAGCGTCACCTCGTCCACGTCGGAGGGGTCGCCCGGATTGGGCACGAGGGTCTGGCGCGGCCCGGCGAGGGCCGGCCCCGGCGGCACCGCCTTGTCGGACAGGGGCGGCTGCGGCGCCTCGCCGGGACCCGGGCCGGGTCCCGGCTGGGTGGTGGTCGGGAGCGGAGCCGTCTGCGCGGGGGGCTGCTGGGCGCGCAGCGCGCCGGCCCCCGCGGTCACGGCGAGCACGAGGCCGATCACGGTCAACGCGGGACGGGGGAGGATCACGGGGGGAGCGCTCCGGTCGGAAACGGGGTCGGGCCGGCGAGACGCGGCGCCCGCCGAACCGTCGAGACCGTAATCCGGTTCCGGCGCCCCGGCGAGAGCGGCGCTCGCCTGCGCGGGCGTTTGGGGCCATATACGGGCGACCTGAAGACGAGCCGCCACACCCGATGTCCCCCCTCGCGAACCGCCGCTTCCTGAAGATGAACGGTCTCGGCAACGAGATCGTCGTGCTCGACCTGCGCGGCAGCCCGCACGTCGTGCGGCCCGAGGAGGCGCGGGCGATCGCGGCCGATCCGCGCTCGCATTTCGACCAGTTGATGGTCCTGCACGATCCGGGCACGCCCGGCGCCGACGCGTCGCTGCGCATCTACAACACCGACGGGTCGGAGGCCGGCGCCTGCGGCAACGGCACGCGCTGCGTCGCCTGGGCGATGCTCGCCGACCCGGTGATGGGCCGGCCGGGCGACCGCCTCACGCTGGAGAGCCGGGCGGGCCTCCTCGCCGTGCGCCGGATCGGCGAGACGGAGTTCGAGGTCGACATGGGAGCGCCGCGCCTGCGGTGGGACGAGATCCCCCTGGCCGAGCCGTTCCCGGACACGCGCCGCATCGAGCTGCAGGTCGGCCCGATCGACGACCCGGTGCTGCATTCGCCCGGCGCGGTCAGCATGGGCAACCCGCACGCGGTGTTCTTCGTCGACCGCGACCCGGACAGCTACGACCTCGCCCGGGTCGGACCCCTCCTCGAGGCCCACCCGATCTTCCCCGACCGCGCCAACATCTCGCTGGCCCAGGTGCTGGACCCGGAGCACATCCGGCTGCGGGTGTGGGAGCGGGGCGCCGGCCTCACGCGGGCCTGCGGCTCGGCCGCCTGCGCGGCCCTTGTGGCGGGGGCGCGCCTGCGCCTCACGGCGCGGCGGGCGGTGGTGAGCCTGCCGGGCGGCGACCTCGTCATCGCCTGGGGGCCCGACGACCACGTGCTGATGACCGGGCCGACGGAGTGCGAGTGGGAGGGCAGCCTGTCCCCGGCGCTGTTCGCCGGGGCGGCCTGATGCCCGTGGAGGTGCTGAGCTTCGGCTGCCGCCTCAACGCGGTCGAGGGCGAGGCCGTGCGCCGCGCGGCCGAGGGCGCGCCCGGCACCGGCGACCTCGTCGTCGTCAACACCTGCGCGGTGACCGCGGAGGCCTCCCGGCAGGCCCGCAAGGCGATCCGCGGGATCGCGCGGTCGCGGCCGGGGGCGCGGATCGTAATCACGGGCTGCGGCGCCGAGGTGGAGGGCGCTGCCTACGCGGCGATGCCGGAGGTCGCCAGCCTCGTCGGGAACCACGCCAAGCTGCTCGCCGCGTCCTGGGCGCCGGGCGGGGCGCGCGAGCCGCCCGCGGACATCATGGCGGTGCGCGAGGCCGCGCCGATCCCGGTGCCGCGCCTGACCGGCCGCACCCGCGCGTTCCTGCCGGTGCAGAACGGCTGCGACCACCGCTGCACCTTCTGCATCATCCCGTTCGGCCGGGGCCACTCGCGCTCCCTGCCGCGCGACGCGGTGCTCGCCCAGGCCCGCGCCCTGCGGGAGGACGGGGCGCGCGAGATCGTGCTCACCGGAATCGACCTCACGGCCTATGGCCGCGACCTCGCCGAGGGCATCGGCCTCGGCGGGCTCGTCAAGGCGATCCTGCGCGCCCTCCCCGATCTCGACCGGCTGCGGCTGTCCTCGATCGATTCCGTCGAGGCGGACCGCGACCTCCTCGACGCCCTGGCCTGCGAAGAGCGCCTGATGCCGCACCTGCATCTCTCGCTCCAGTCCGGCGACGACCTCGTCCTCAAGCGGATGAAGCGGCGCCACGGCCGCGCCGACGCCATCGCCTTCTGCGAGACGGTGCGGCGCCTGCGGCCCGGGACGGTGTTCGGGGCCGACCTGATCGCCGGCTTCCCGACCGAGACGGAGGCGCAATTCGCCCGCTCCCTCGCCCTCGTCGAGGAATGCGGGCTGACGCAGCTCCACGTCTTCCCCTACTCGGCCCGACCCGAGACGCCCGCGGCGCGGATGCCGCCGGTGCCGCAGCCGGTGATCCGCGAGCGGGCGGCCCGCCTGCGCGCGGCCGGCGCGGCGGCGCTGGGCCGGACGCTCGACCGGGAGGTCGGGCAGGTCCGCACCGTGCTGGCCGAGCAGGGCGGCCTCGGCCGCACGGAGGGTTTCCTGCCGGTGCGGCTGCCGCCGGGCGTCGCCCCGGGGCACTTGGCGCCGGTCGCGATCGCCGGGCATGACGGACGGGTGCTGGTGGCGGCCTGAGCGCGGCCGCGAGAAGGGTCAGCGCGGTGCCGGGACCGCCCCGAAGCTGCGGATCACCTCCCCGGCCGCCGGCTCCCGCGCGAAGGCGATGAACCGCGCCGCATCCGGCGACAGCTGGCCCTCCATGTGCACGAGGGCGAGTTCCCCGGCGCTCGGGTAGCCCGGGTCGGTGGGGCGTCGGCCGTCCACCGCCAGGACCTGGGTCCCGACCTCCAGGGAGCGGCTGTAGGGGCCGAAGCCGATCGCGCCCTCGACCGACCGCACCGTTTCCACCGCCTCCTGGGTCGAGACCGCGGTCTTCGACCGCTCGGTCAGGGCGAGGTCGCGCCATCCGGGCATGCTCGCCCGCAGGATCCGCAGGGTGCTGTCGGCATCCTCGCGCCGCACGACACGGATGCGGAGATCCGCGCCGCCGACCTCCTTCCAGTTCGCCACCCGTCCCGCGTAGATCGCGGCCACCTGGTCGGCGGTGAGCGCCGTCACGCCGGTCCCCGGATGCACGAAGAAGGCCGAGGGCAGGCGGGCGATGGGCGTGTACACGAGCCCGCGCGCCACCTCGCCCTCCGTGAGCCGGCGCGCCACCCGGGCGAGCGCCGACTTGCCCGCTCCCACCGCCGCGATCCCGCCGTCCGAGCCGATGCTCGCCGGCACCACGACGTCGAGGTCCGGGGCCGCCTCGTGGGCCCGCGTGCCGAGCGCCCGCATCAGGTCGATGGCGTCCCCGGTCCCGACGATCGCCAGTTCCCCCGCGCCGGCCGGCGCCGTGAGCGCGAGGAAGCCCGTAGCGGTGAGGATGCGGAGCGTGGATCGCATGACGGTCGCAGCCGAAAGAAGCGTGGGCGATGAAGATGTCAGCACATCGGTGAAGAATCCTTGACCGTCCGGCCTCGCAATCGCCGTTTCACCGCGCCGACGACTGCGCAGTCGTGCAATTCGATTGCCGGCATCGCGATACGGGTGCCGCGTTACGCGAAGCGGGCGAGGCGGAACGGCGCGAGATCGATCCCGCTGCGCCCCGTCGCGAGGCGCTCCGCGACCGCCGCGCCGAGGCCGGCGGAGTGTTTGAAGCCGTGTCCCGAACAGGCGGAGACGACCAGGACGCGGTCGCAGGCCGGGTGCTCGTCGATGAGGAAGCCGCGGTCCGGCGTCACCGTGTAGAGGCAGGCCACGGATGCCAGCGCGCGGGGCGCGACGCCCGCGAGGCGCCCGGCCACGTGCTGCGCGTGGAAGGCGGCGGCCTCGCCGGGCGCCGCGTCGCGCGCGACCGCGTCCGCGCGCGTCGGCAGCGCGAACTGCTCGGTCCCGAGCTTCACCCGCGCCTCGCCCGGCATCGGCGGGAAACCGTAGAGGAAATCCGCCCCGCTGCGCTCCGACATCCAGATGAAGACCGGCGCGTCCTCGGGGATCGGGTCGGTGGGGTCGGTGGCGAACCAGTGCAGCACCTGCCGGTTCACAATCAGCAGCCGATCGAAGGGCGGCCCGAGCAGCGGCCCCGCCCAGGCCCCCGCCGCCACGACCGCCCGGTCGGCCCGCAGGGGACCCTCGGGCGTCTCGACCACCACGCCGCCGGATCCCGGCCGCAGCGCCAGGGCCGGGCAGTCGGGGCGAAGGACCGCCCCGCGCGCGACGGCCCGGGCGAGCTGAGCGGCGATGCAGCGCTCGGGCGCGACGAAGCCGCCGCCCGGCTCGTAATAGGCGCGCTCGCTGCCGTCGAGCCCGACCAGATGGGGGAGGAGACGGGCCGCGCCGCTTGCGTCGAGGACCTCGTGCGGGACGCTGCCGGAGCGGGCGGTGGCGGCGGAGCGGCCGACGAAATCCGTGCGGCCATGCGCCAGCGCCCGGTCGCCGTCCGGGGCCACCACCAGGACGCCGCAGGCCGTCAGCAGCCGCTCGCCGGTCTCCTCCTCCAGCGCGCGCCAGATGCGGTGGGACTCCCGGACGAAGGGGGCGTAGATCTCCCCCTCCCCGACGCCCTCCCGGGTGATGCGCGTCTCGCCGTGGCTCGATCCCATCGCGTGGGGCGGCGCGAAGCGGTCGAGGCCGACGACGCGCAGGCCGCGCCCGGCGAGCTGATCGAGAATGGCGGCGCCCACCGCGCCGAGGCCGATCACCGCGACGTCGATGGGAGGCGGGCTGTGCGTCATGACGGGGACGGCTCTCGGAAGGGATCACTCCCGCCCTGTTACGCCAGGGCCGACGCTCCGGCGAGCGTCGCGGCTCCCCGAGGAGCGTCCGCGCGGTGCCTAATGCCCGCGCCCGGTCCCGTCCGCCCCCTGGTCCTCGGGAGCGGTCTCGCTCTCCTGGTACGGGAAGCCGGCGAGGGGGCCGAGCGGCCGGAGGTCGCGGCGAAAGAGCACCTCGCTCTGCAGGTAGAGGCAGGAGAGTTCGGCGAGCGATCGCAGCGCGTTGACGTGGGTGCGCTCGTAGCCGTGCGAGGAATCGACGCCGAAGCAGATCAGCGCCGTGCGCAGGTCGTTGCCCGCCTCCAGCGCAGAGGCACTGTCGCTGCGGTAGAAGCGAAAGACGTCGCGCTCGTAGCGGATGTCGTGCGCCTCGCACAGCGCGATCAGCCGGCGCGTCAGGTGGAAGTCGAAGGGGCCGGCGGAATCCGCCATGCTGATCGTGACGCCGGATTCGCGGCTGCCCTGGCCCGGCGCCACGGTGCCGTTGTCGATCGTCACCATCTCGGCGATGTCGCCGTGCAGCACCGAGGAGGCGCCCACCCCGACCTCCTCGGCGATCGTGAACAGCATGTAGGTGTCGACGGTGGGCCGCGCGCCCGCATCCGCCATCGCCTTCATGGCGGCGAACATCACGGCGACGCCGGCCTTGTCGTCGAGGTGGCGCGAATTGATGTAGCCGCGCGGCGAGATCTCGGGGTTGGGGTCGATCGCCACGAAGTCGCCGACGTTGAACCCGAGCCGCCGCAGATCCTCCATCCGATAGGCGAAGGCGTCGACCCGCAGCTCGACATGGGTCCAGTCGACCGGCTGGGTGTCGACCTCCTCGTTGTAGGTGTGGCCCGAGGCCTTGAGCGGCAGGATCGTGCCCCTGTAGCTGCCCCGGTCGGTGAAGATCGTGCAGCGGGCGCCCTCCGCGAAGCGCGACGACCACGTTCCGATCGGCACGACGGCGAGGCGCCCGTTCTCCTTCAGCTGGCGGACCATGGCGCCCAGCGTGTCGAGATGCGCGACGATCGCCCGGGCCGGGCCGGGGCCGGCGCCCTTCAGCGTCGCCCGGATCGCGCCCCGTCGGGTCAGTTCGAAGGGGACGCCGAGCCGCTCCAGCTCGGCCCCGCAAAAATGCACCGCCTGGTCCGTGTAGCCGGTCGGGCTCGGGATCTCGATCAGGCGCCGCAGGACGTCCAGCATGTAGTCGATGTCGATCCGCACGGCGGCGGGCGAGGTCGAGACGGGCTTGTTCACGCTCAGGGCCTCCGGGTCCGCGCGGTGGCGATCGTCTGGGGGAAGAGCATGTCCACGAAACGCTCGGCGGTCGGCTGCGGTTCGTGATTGGCGAGGCCGGGCCGCTCATTGGCCTCGATGAACCAGTGCCGCGGTCCGCGCAGGTCCGGCACCATCAGGTCGAGCCCGGTGACCGGGATGTCGATCACGCGGGCCGCCTTGACGCAGGCGGCGACGATCTCGGGGTGGATCTCGTCGGTGACGTCGTGGATGGTGCCGCCGGTGTGGAGGTTGGCGGTCCGCCGCACCGCGAGCGTCTGCCCCTCCGCCAGCACGGCGTCGAGGGCGTGTCCGGCGCGCTCGACGCAGCGCCGCGTCTCGTCGTCGAGCGGGATGCGGGATTCGCCGCCGGTCGCCGCCGCCCGCCGGCGGCTCTGGCGCTCGATCAGGGCGCGGACGGTGTGGCGGCCCGTCCCAACCACCTGCGCGGGCCGCCGCACGGCCGCGGCCACCACCTTGAAGTCGATCACGATCACCCGCAGGTCACTGCCCTCCACGAATTCCTCGATCAGGACCGTGTCGCAGACCTTGCGCGCCTCCGCGATCGCCGCCGCGACCTCCTCGGGCGTCGTCAAGTTCACCGCGATGCCGCGCCCCTGCTCGCCGCGGGCGGGCTTCACCACCACTGCCCCGTGCCGGTCCAGGAAGGCGGCGGCCGCCTCGTCCGTCGCGACGGCCTGATCGGGGACGCGCAGGCCCGCCCCGGCCAGCAGGCGCCGGGTTAGGGCCTTGTCGTCGCAGATCGTCATCGCGGCGGCTGAGGTCGCCGAGGACAGGCTCTCCCGGCAGACGAAGCTGCGCCCGCCATGGCTCAGGCGGAACATCGAGGTCGGCTCGTCCAGCACCTCGACCGTGATGCCGCGGCGACGCGCCTCGTCGGTGATGATCCGCGCGTAGGGGTTCAGCGCCGCCTCCGGCGAGGGGCCGATATAGAGGCGCTCGTTGAAGGAGTTCTTGGTCTTGATCGTGAAGGTCGGCAGGCGCGTGAAGCCGAGCTTCTCGTAGAGTGCGATCGCCTGCGCGTTGTCGTGCATGACCGAGAGGTCCATCAGGGCGCGGCCGCGCTCCCGGAAATGGCCCGCGAGCGCCCGCACCAGCGCCTCGCCGACCCCCGGATGCGGCGTCTGCGGATCGACCGCCAGCGACCACAGGGACGAACCGTTCTCCGGATCGCGGAAGGCGACCGCGTGGTCGATACCGGTCGCCGCCCCCAGGATCGCGCCGGTCCCGGTCTCCTCCGCCACGAGGTGGGTGAGGATCCCGTCCGGACCCGGGGGCCAGGCGAGGGAGGCGTCGAGTTGCACCATGTGGCGGGCGCGGCAGATCCGGTTGATCTCCTCGATGTCGCCGGGACCCTCGACCGCGCGCACCCGGAATCCCGGCCGGGGCTCGGCCGCGGCGGCGAGGTCCGCGAGGACGAGCCGATAGGCGTGGGAGGGGTCGAGGAACAGATCCGTCGGCGCGAGGGCCAGGACGACGTGCGGTTCCGCCACGTAGAAGGCGACGTCGCGGTGGCCCGGCTCCTCCTGGAGCAGGCAGTCGACGAGGTCGGCCGGGTCCGAGAAGGTCTGGCCGAAGATCAGCCGACCCCAGCCGCAGGACACGGCGACGTTCGGCAAGGGCGGCTTGGCCGCATCGAGGCGGGCGGGCCGCGCGGGAGGTGGGGTCATGGGTCAGATCGCGTGGGTCTGGAGCCAGAATTCCAGCAGCGCCACCTGCCAGAGCTTCGACCCGCGCAGGGGGGTCATGTGCGCCTCCGGCTCGGCCAGCAGCCGGTCGACGTAGTCGCGCCGGAACAGGCCCCGCTCCCGGGCGGCCGGCGCGTTGAGGACGCCGCGCACGAGGTCGAGGAACGGGCCGCGCAGATACTTCAGCGCCGGGACCGGGAAGTAGCCCTTGGGGCGGTCGATAACCGCGGAAGGCACCACCAGACGGCCCGCCTCCTTGAGGATGTACTTGCCGCCGTCCCGGATCTTGAGCGCGGCCGGGACGCGGCCGGCGAGTTCGACGAGGTCGTGGTCGAGGAACGGCACCCGCGCCTCGAGGCCCCAGGCCATGGTCATGTTGTCGACCCGCTTCACCGGGTCGTCGACCAGCATGATCTCCGTGTCGATCCGCAGCGCCTTGTCGATCGGGCGGTCCGCCCCGGGACGGGCGAAATGCGCGGCCACGAAGGCGCGGCTCGCATCCGCGCCGAGGAGGTCGGGATTGAGCGCCTGCGCCATCTCGCCGTGGTCGCGGTCGAAGAACACGCGGGCGTAATCCGCGACCGCGTCGCGGGACTCCATCATCGGCGGGTACCAGTGGTAGCCGCCAAAGATCTCGTCGGCCCCCTGCCCGCTCTGGACCACCTTCACGTGCTTGGCCACCTCCTCGGACAGCAGGTAGAAGCCGATCGCGTCGTGACTGACCATCGGCTCGGACATCGCCGCCACCGCGCCGTGAAGGGCCGGCAGGGCGCGCGAGGAATCGATCCGGATCCGGTGATGGTCGGTGGCGAAGCGCTCGGCGATGATGTCCGAGTACTTGAACTCGTCGCCCTCCTCGTCCCCGACACTCTCGAAGCCGATCGAGAAGGTCTTGAGGCCCCGCTGGCCGGCCTCCGCCAGGAGCGCCACCACGATCGAGCTGTCGAGCCCGCCCGAGAGGAGGACGCCCACCGGCACGTCGGCGACGAGCCGGCGCTCCACCGCCTTGCGCAGGGTGGCGAGCACCGCGTCCCGCCAATCCGCCTCCGACAGGCCCCCATCCTCGGCCCGTTCGCCGACCGCCGCCTGCCAGTAGGTCCGCTCCCGCCGCGTCCCGTCGGGGGCGATGGTGATCGTCGTGGCGGGCGGCACCTTGCGCACGCCGCCCAGGATGGTGAGGGGCGCCGGCACCACGGCATGAAAGCTCATGTAGTGATGCAGGGCGGTCGGATCGATCGCCGTGTCGACATCCCCGGCGGCGAGGAGGGCCGGGAGGCTCGACGCGAAGCGCAGCCGGCCGCTTCTCTCCGTGAAGTAGAGAGGCTTGATGCCGAGGCGGTCACGGGCGATAAGTATCTGTCCGCTGTCGCGCTCCCACAGCACGAAGGCGAACATCCCGTAAAACCGGTCGACACAGCGTTCCCCCCAGGCATGGTACGCCTTGAGGATCACCTCGGTGTCTCCCTCGGAGAAGAAGACGTAACCCTTGTCTCGCAGTTCCTGACGCAGATCGCGGAAGTTGTAGATGCAGCCGTTGAACACGACGGCGAGGCCGAGGACCGGGTCGACCATCGGCTGCTGCGAGGCCGGGCTGAGATCGAGGATGCTCAGGCGCCGATGACCGAACGCGACGCTCCCCTGGGAGAAGCTGCCCCCGGCATCCGGCCCGCGCGGCCTCAGGGGCGCCGCCATGGCGGCCACGGCCGCCGCGTCGGGCGGCGCGCCGTCGAGCCGGATTTCGCCGCAGATTCCGCACATCCGATCGATCCTCCTGCCGCCGCTCCGGGTGCCGCCCACGGGGAGGCGCCCGGCGGGGCCGCCGCGACGCGCTCCGCCGGAGCCACGGGGCCCCGACGCTGCGGGCCAATGCGCTTCCGCGGACAAGGTTCCGCGTACGCAGGGTCCGGACGTCGGGGAAGCTCCTCCGCCAGCATTCGCCCTGTCGTCCGCAAGGAATCGGATGCGGGGACCGGGCGCGGGCCCGATCCTCGTGCGCCTCACGGACCGGCAGACCTCAGGTGACGTGACATGCTCGACTTCGTCGACCGGCTGCTCGAGACGGGGAGCCTTTCGCCCCACGGGATCTGCCTGCTCTGGCGTCCGGAGCTGATCTGGACCCACATCGTCTCGGACCTTTCGATCGGACTCGCCTACTTCTCGATCCCGGTCGCCCTCGCGACGTTCGTGACGCAGCGGCGCGACCTGGCGTTCGGCTGGATGTTCTGGTGCTTCGCCGTGTTCATCCTGGCCTGCGGCACCACGCACTTCATGTCGATCTGGACGCTCTTCGTCCCGGATTACGGCGCCGAGGCTCTGGTCAAGGTCGTGACCGCGGCCGCCTCCGTCACCACCGCCGCCGCGCTCTGGCCCCTGCTGCCGCGCGCCCTCGCGCTGCCCTCGCCGGCCGAGCTGCGCGCCGTCAACGACGCGCTGACCGCGCGGATCGCCGAGCGGGACGCCGCCCTCGCGGCCCTGCAGGCGGCGGTGGCGGAGCGCGAGAAGGCGGAGACGATGCTCCGGCAGATCCAGAAGCTGGAGGCGATCGGCAGCCTGACCGGCAGCCTCGCCCACGACTTCAACAACCTGCTCGGCATCATCGTCGGGAATCTGGAGCGGCTGCAGCGCTTCGTGCCGGAGCGCAGCGCAGGCGAGCGGCCTTTGCAGGCCGCCATGCAGGCGAGCGAGCGGGCGGCCGGGCTCGTGAGCGATCTCCTCGCCTTCGCGCGCCGGCAACCGCTGATCCCGGAGACGATCGACGCGAACGCACTCGTCCGGGACGTTTCCGACCTCGTCGCCGGGATCCTCGCCCCGACGGCGCGGGCGGTACAGGATCTCGGCGAAGACCTGTGGCCGACCAGCGTGGACCGAAATCAGCTCCAGAGCGCCGTCCTCAACCTCGCGGTCAATGCGCGCGACGCCATGGCCGAGGGCGGCACCTTCGTGATCGCCACGCGCAACCTGCCGCGCGAGGAGGCCTGGGCGGTGCCGCACCTGCGGGACGAGGACTACGTCCGCCTGACTTTCACCGATACGGGCTGCGGCATGAGCCCGGAGGTGGCCGAGCGCGCCGTGGAGCCCTTCTTCACGACCAAGCCGCAGGGCAAGGGGACGGGCCTCGGCCTCTCCCAGGTCTTCGGCTTCGTGAAGCAGTCGGGCGGCCACTTCGCCCTGCGAAGCGAGGTGGGCGCGGGGACCACCGTGGAGATGTATCTCCCGCGTGCAACACCCGCCGCGCAGGTTGTGGAGACACCTTTCCTCGCCGGGGCCGTGCCGCTAGCATCGCCCCTCGCCGGATAGGAGAGGCCCTGACATGGACCCGAGCGGGATCGCGAGCGTCCTCGTCGTCGAGGACGAGCTTCTGCTTCTCGATCTCGTGGCCGCCGAGCTGGAGGATGCGGGCCTGAGCGTGCTGCAGGCCTCCACGGCCGAGGAGGCCCTGGCGGTGCTGGGAGGGGCGGCGCGGATCGACCTCCTCTTCACCGACATCAGGCTGCCCGGCGGGATGGACGGGTGGCGCCTCGCCGAGGAGGCGCTGCGGCTGCGTCCGGCCTTGCGGGTGATCTACGCGACCGGTTTCTCGGGTGCCGCCCCGCGGCTCGCCCCCGGGAGCCTGTTCTTCACAAAACCCTACCGCCCGTCGGCCATCATCGCGGCGATCCGGTCCCTGCGGGAGGCCGCGCCCGGCTGAGCGCGGCCTCCGGACCGGACGCGCCCCCGACGTTTTGATCGGTCCCGCCCCGGCTGCTATCGTGGTGTGCCCCGCCGAGCGCAGGCGCCTCGGCACGGCGGTGGGCGTTCGATCGTGCGCAATCGACCGCATTGACAGGGGCATCGCCGTTGCGTCAAGTGGCGGACGGGACGCCACCGGCCGGCCTGGCGCGGCGGAGGGGGCGCCTGGGCGGCGCCGGGATGGTCAGGTTGGACGCAGACATGGCGCAGGCCGGCACCGGGGCCGAGGGGAGGACGCCGTACTCTCCCGTGAGCCGTCCGCGCGGCAGCCTTCCCGAGGCCGTCCCGGCTGGAGCCGGGCGCCGGTGGCCGGGATTCGGCGCCCTGGCGGCGGCGGTGAGGGCCCTGCTGCATTGGGGCGGGCCGGGACGGGGCGCGCCGGACCGCTCCGCCGAGCCGCGCAACGACGTCTCTCAGGACGCCGGGCGCCAGGCCGCGCTGCTCGGAAAGACCCTCGACTGCATGGACCAGGGCGTCATCCTGGTCGGCCCGGACCGGACCGTGCAGGTCGCCAACCGCCGCGCCCGCGAGTGGCTCGGCCTCTCCGAAGCCTACATCGCCGCGCGGCCGAGCTACCGGGATCTGCGGGCGCGGGCGCGCCTCAGCGCCAGCTGGGGGGTGCTCGTCGCGGACACGCCGCTGCAGCTCTCGGAGGAGGATCCGGACACGGCCCACACGGTCTCGGAGCGGCGCAACGCCGAGGGGCTGGTGCTGGAGATCCGCACCGTCCGGACGGAGGATGGCGGCCTCATCCAGACGCTCACGGACATCACGGACCGCCGCAGCGCCGAGGACCGCTACCGGCTCCTCGCCGAGAACGCGACCGACCTCATCGTGCTGCGCCCCCGCGGCGGCGGCGGCCGGGTCTACGTGTCGCCCTCCTCGCGCGCCGTGGTCGGGTGGGAGCCCGAGGAATTCGCGCAGCTCTCCTCCCATCAGCGCCTCCATCCCGACGACGTCGCGCCGCTGCGGCGGGCGGTGGCGGCGCTGACGCCGGAGGCGCCGCGGCGAACGAGCGAGCACCGCCTGCGCCACAAGGCCGGCCACTACGTGTGGGTCGAGGCGACGCTGCTGCTCACCAAGCCCGGCACGCCGGACGAGGCGGTGATCATCGCCTCGCGCGACGTCACCGCCCGCCGCGCCGCGGACGACGCCCTGCGGGAGAGCGAGGCCCGCCACCGGCTGCTGGCGGAGCGGACCGGCGACATCATCGCGCGGGCCGATCTCAACGGCCGGCTCCGCTACCTGTCCCCCGCGGTCGAGCGCGTGATCGGCCACTCGGCGGATCACCTCCTCGGCGGCTCGGCCCTCGCCCATGTCCACCCGGACGACCGGCCGATGGTGGTGCGCCGCTACGGCGCCCTGGTGGCGGCGGGGCCGGGGGCACGCGCCAAGTTCGAGTACCGGGTGCGCCATCGTGCGGGGCACGATGTCTGGCTCGAAGTCAACCCGACCGTCCTCTACGACGAGGCGTCCTCGGTGCCCCTGGGCTTCGTCGACGTCGCCCGGGACGTCACCTCCCGCAAGGCCGTCGACGCCGAACTGGCGGCCGCCCGCGAGCAGGCGGAGGCGGCAAGGATCCAGGCCGAGCAGGCGAGTCAGGCGAAGACCGACTTCCTCGCCTCCATGAGCCACGAGATCCGCACCCCGCTCAGCAGCGTGATCGGCTACACCGAGATGCTCCTCGACGACGCGGATCTGACCGGCCGCCACAGGCTCCAGGCGTCGCGGATCCGCTCGGCCGGCGCGGCGCTGCTCACGGTCGTCGACGACATCCTGGACTTCTCGAAGATCGAGGCGGGACAGGTCGATCTCGACCTCGTGCCCTTCGCCCTGGACGGCTTGATCGAGAACGCGGTGGCGATCGTGCGGCAGCTCGCCGACCGCAAGGGCCTCCAGATCCGGGTCGATCTCGATCCCGCCCTGCCCCGCACCCTGATCGGCGACCAGAACCGCCTGCGGCAGATCCTCCTCAACTTCCTGAACAACGCCCTCAAGTTCACGCGGCGCGGCCGCGTCGTGCTGACGGTGGAGAGGGCCGGCGAGGCGGTCTCCGGCTGGCCGATCCGCGTCTCGGTGACCGATACGGGGATCGGCATCGCTCCCGAGCAGCAGGCGCGGCTCTTCAAGCGCTTCAGCCAGGTGGACGGCTCGATCCGGCGCGAATTCGGCGGCACCGGGCTCGGCCTCGCCATCTCCAAGACCCTGGTCGAGCTCATGGGCGGCACCGTGGGCGTGCGCAGCAGCCCGGGCGAGGGTTCCACCTTCTGGTTCGAGGTGGTGCTGCCCGAGGCGCGCGAGGCTCCGCCCGCCGCGGCGGCGACGCCCCTGACGGCGATGCGGCCGGCGCGGATCCTCCTCGTCGAGGATCTCGTCGTGAACCAGGACCTCGCGCGGGCGGTGCTGGAGAAGGCGGGCCACAGCGTCGACGTGGCCAACGACGGCCTGGAGGCGATCGCGGCCGTCCAGGCCGCGTCCTACGACCTCGTCCTCATGGACGTGCAGATGCCCGGGATGGACGGGGTCACGGCGACCCGCCACATCCGAGCCCTGAGCCCGCCGGTGTCCCGCATCCCGATCATCGCCATGACGGCGAACGTCCTGCCCACGCAGGTGAGCGAGTTCCGCGCCGCCGGCATGAACGACCATCTCGGCAAGCCCTTCCGGCGGGAGGAGCTGCACGCGCTGATCGAGCGCTGGATCGGCCGCGGCGACGGAGCGCTGCACGACGCGGTGGACCGCACCGTGTACGACGACGTGGTCGGGCTGCTCGGCGAAGATCGGCTCGGCTACTTCCTCGACGAGCTCCGCCGCGAGATCCACGAGCGGCTGAGCGACGCCAACCTCGCGCAGGGCAATCCGGAGGGCCTCGCGCGGGACGCGCATGTCCTCATCGCCACCGCCGGGACCCTGGGCTTCGCCGAACTGTCGGGCCTGTGCAAGCGGCTCGAACTCGCCTGCCGCGTCGGCGGCGTCGAGCCGCTGCTGGCCGAGGTGCGCGCCGGCCGCGACCGGGCGCTGGGCGAGATCGACCGCCTCACCCGGGCCGCCTGAGCGGCGCGGGGCGGGACCTCATACCAACGGCCCAGGATGCTGACGCATCGGGCCGTTGACCATCTCGAATTTTCGACGCCAAGCCAGAGGCTTGGCGAAAATTCGAGAGCGCAACCAGCGGTCATTGGAAATGACCGCTGGTCTCAGCCCGCCTCCCCCGCGGGCGGCGCGGCCTTCAGCCCGTAATCCGCGAAGCGCAGGAGCACCGCGTCGATCTCGGCCCGGGACAGGATCACCGGACCG
Source organism: Methylobacterium sp. JK268 (assembly GCF_054052225.1). Classification (NCBI taxonomy): domain Bacteria; kingdom Pseudomonadati; phylum Pseudomonadota; class Alphaproteobacteria; order Hyphomicrobiales; family Methylobacteriaceae; genus Methylobacterium; species Methylobacterium sp. JK268. The sequence continues at coordinate 26,690 of NZ_JBSVZN010000004.1, forward strand.
CCGTCGAGCTGCAGGCTGACCACGTACTGCCTCGCCAGGGCCTCGAGCTCGACGGCGCGCCACATCGCCTTGTCGAGGCTGTCGCCGACGGCGATGATGCCGTGGTTGGCCAGCAGGCAGGCGGTGCGGCCGTCGAGCGCTGCCAGCGCCGCGCGCGAGAGCGCCTCCGTGCCGTAGAGCGCGTAGGGTGCGCAGCGCACGTCGTGACCGCCGAAGGCCGCCACCATGTAGTGGCAGGCCGGGATGGACCTCCGGGTGATCGCGACCGCCGTGGCGTAGGTCGGGTGCGCGTGGACCACCGCCTCGGTGTCGGGCCGGCTGGTGAGGATGTCCCGGTGGAAGCGCCACTCCGTCGAGGGCTTGATCGGTCCCGTCCAGGCGTCGCCGTCGCCGTCGAGGGGCAGGGCGACGATCATCTCGGGCGTCATGCGGTCGTAGGGCGTGGCACTCGGCGTGAGGAGCATCCGGTCGCCGTGGCGCGCCGAGATGTTGCCGGAGGTGCCCTGGTTGAGGCCGCTGCTGTTCATCTCGCGGCAGAGCGCGACGATCCGCTCGCGTAGCCTTTGCTCCTGCGCGTCCATCGCCCCCCTCCGTCACCCGGTCGGCTTACCACGGGGGCCGGGCGACGGTCACCGGGCGTGGCGCGCCCGACACGGTGGAGGGTTTTTCTCGCGATCGTGTAGTATTGAGCCGGCTCATATCCTAGTGTCGCCCGATGATCTCCGGGGGCAGCGCCGTGATGGTACCGCCTCGCCGCTGTTTCCGGCGCTGAGGGAGGGCGGCTTCCGGCCCCGGATCTTGTGAAAGTTCGATGACGGTTTGCGGCGATCATGTGACGGCTTGAAGTCGTCATGTTTCTGTTAAGGACATCCACTACCGCTCTCAGCGCACGAGGGGGGAAGCGGCGGAGTTCCGGAACGGTGCGCCCACCTCGCCGCGCACCGCGTCCGCCGTGCGCGGGGCAACTCCCTCCCCATCCGGAGAGCCGATCGAATGTCCTCCATGCCGAACAGTCACGCCGCCACGGCGGATGAGATGCCCGGGCGCGACCTCGACACCGACGCGGTGGCGAAGGCCTACGGGCGCTGGGCGCCGATCTACGACGTGGTGTTCGGCCGCGTCTTCGCGCGCGGGCGCAGCCTCTCGATCGAGGCGGCCGAGCGCGTGGGCGGACGGGTGCTCGAGGTCGGCGTCGGCACGGGCATTTCTCTCCCGGCCTATCGCCGCTCCACCCGGCTGTTCGGCGTCGATATCTCCGATCCGATGCTGGAGAAGGCCCGGGAGCGCGTCCGCGACCTGCGCCTTCAGAACGTCGAGGGGCTCGCCGTCATGGACGCCGAGCACCTGGATTTCGAGGACGGCGCCTTCGACGTGGTCGTCGCGCAGTACGTGGTCACCGCCGTGCCGAACCCGGAGGCGGCCCTCGACGAGTTCGCCCGCGTGGTGCGTCCGGGCGGCGAGATCGTGATCACCACCCGCATCGGCGCCGAGGGCGGCCTGCGCGGCGTCCTGGAGAAGGCCTTCTCCCCCGTGGCCAACCGGCTCGGCTGGCGCACCGAATTCTCCTGGAGCCGCTACGCCCGCTGGGCCGAGGGCCATGGCGGCGTGTCGATCGTGGAGCGGCGCCCGCTGCCGCCGCTCGGCCATTTCTGCCTGATCCGGATCCAGAAGACCGCCCGCTGAGGCGACGATCCCGAGACGAGACCCCCGAGAGGAGACAGGTTCGATGACGAGCTTCCTGGAGACGCTGCGGGTGCAGCGCTGGGACGACCACCGCTACTACCACCACAGCCGGATCAACCAGGCGCTCCACCTCGTGAGCGCGATCAGCTTCCTCGTCGCCTACGCGGTCGCCTTCAAGGACCCGGCGACGGCGGCGCTGATCGGCTGGCTGATCTCGATGACCACGCGCCAGGCCGGCCACTTCTTCTTCGAGCCGCACGGCTACGACGAGGTCAACCAGGCCACCCACGAGCACAAGGAAGAGATCAAGGTCGGCTACAACCTGCAGCGCAAGGTCGTGCTGATGATGCTCTGGGCGCTGTCGCCGCTGCCGCTCTACTTCGACCCGACCTTCTTCGGCCTGTTCGCGGCGCCCGAGGGCATGGCGGACGTGGTGCGTCACGTCGGCCTGATCTGGCTGGTGATCGCGGTGGGCGGGCTGCTGTTCCGGGTGGGCCAGCTCTTCGTGCAGCAGAGCGTGCAGACCGGCCTCGTCTGGGCGACGAAGATCCTGACCGACCCCTTCCACGACATCAAGCTCTACTACAAGGCGCCGCTCTTCCTGCTGCAGGGCGAGCTGATCGATCGAAGCAGCCACATGGTGCACAAGCCGCACTGATCGCGGACCGAAGGCGAGAGCGGCCCCGGCCCGCGGCGGGCCGGGGCCGCTTTGCGTTGCGGGGCGCAATCTCTGCCCTCGGGACGGCACCATCCCGGCTGGGACGGATGTGGAGAGCGCCCCGCTCGTCATGCTGGGGTGCCGCCATCGGCGGCCTCGAAGCCACCCCTGGACGGGGCTCCGGGGCGCTCATTCTTCAGGATCTGCGGTCCGGGGTGCTTCGAGGCCGCTGCGCGGCACCTCAGCATGAGGAGCGTCGTGCCACCCCGGCCCCGTTCAGCCGCCGAAAGGGGCGCTCACACCCGCCGACCGCGCCGCCGCCGGCGCCTGCGTCCCGCGGGCGGGCTCACCCGCCTCGCGCTTGCCGAACCACTCGGCCCGCCGGGCCGCGAAGACCTCCCGCAGGATGCCCCGGCGGATCTGCTTGTCGGTGTGAGGGATCGGGTGCCACCAGCCGTCCGCCTCCATGGCCTTCGCCGCCGCCACGAAGCGGTCGGCGACGGCCGCGAACTCGGCCTCGCCGTAATTCAGGCTGAAGATCAGCCGGCCCGTCCCCACCCAGGACAGGGCCAGCCCCTCGGCGCGCAGGTAGTACTGGAGCATCCAGTTGTAGCGCGAGGGCCGCGTGTAGAGCACCGTCCAGATCGTCGAGAGATTGGCGACCCGCACCGGCAGGCCCTCCGCCTCCAGGCGCCGGTTCAGGGCCGCGGCGCGGCCGGTCCAGCGCTCCTCCAGCCCCTCGTAGAGCGCCTGCGCCTCCGCCCCGTCGAGGTAGTCGAAGAAGGCGTCCATCGCACCCATCACGTAGGGATGCGAGTTGAAGGTGCCGCGGGCAAAGCAGATGTCGACCGGGCGGTCGTCCCGGTAGCGGCGCATCAGGTCCCGGGTCCCGCAGAGCACGCCGATCGGCAATCCGCCGCCGATGGTCTTGCCGTAGGTGACCATGTCGGCCTTGACGCCGAAATACTCCTGCGCACCGCCTCGGGCGAGGCGGAAGCCGACGAAGACCTCGTCGAAGATCAGCACGATGCCGCGCTCCGTGCAGACCTCGCGCAGCCGCCGCAGCCACTCCGCGTAGGCGGCGCGGTCGGCACCGGCCTTGCGGGCGCTGTCGACGAGGGCGGAATCCGACGGGGCGCCGACATTCGGGTGCAGCGCCTGGAGGGGGTTCACGAGGACGCAGGCGATGTCGCGCCGGCTGCGCAGGACCGCGAGCGTCTTCTCGGACATCTCGCTCAGCGTGTAGGTGTCGCGGGCGGGGATTGGGTTGCCGATGCCCGGCTGCACGTCGCCCCACCAGCCGTGATAGGCACCGCAGAAGCGCACGAGGTGAGTGCGCTTGGTGTGGTAGCGGGCGAGGCGCACCGCCTGCATCACCGCCTCGGTGCCCGACATGTGGAACGAGACCTCGTCGAGGCCCGAGAGCGCCCGCAGGCGCGCGACGTTGCGGACGACGACCGGGTGAAAGGCGCCGAGCACGGGCCCGAGCGCCGCCACCTGCGCGGCGCCCTTGGCGAGGCACTCCTTGTAGACGTCGTAGCCGAACAGGTTGACGCCGTAGGAGCCGGTGAGGTCGTAGAGGGTGTTGCCGTCGAGGTCGGTGACGGTGACGCCGGACGAGGCGGCGAGGACGCTGCCGGCCCCGAGATTCTCCCGCGCCATCCGGGCGAACTGGAACGGCACCCGGTAGAGGCTGGTGAATTGCAGGTCGGAGAGGCCGTCGCGCAGCTGCGCGGTGACGCGGCGGGTCTCGGCGAAGCGGTCGCGGTAGAGGGCGGCGAGGCGCTCGAAGGCCGCGCGGCGGCGCTCGGCCACGTCGTCCGGCGCGCCGTCGGCCCGGAAGTAGCGCGCCGGCCCGTACTCGTAGAACGGGATCAGCCCGGCGACGCGGCGGGACATCCGCGCGTGGCCGGTCAGCGAGCGGTGCTTGGCCCGCGACAGCTGCAGGCGGCGGCGGACCTTCAGGGCCGCGCCGGTGGCGGCGGCGGCACCCAGAGGAGCGAGAGCGAGGAGGGACCAATGCGTCATCATGACCGGGCGGCGTACCGGGGCGAGTTCACGAGATGATGACACTGCGCTCGACACTGGCGCGCATCGCCGCGCAGGAGGATCTCAACTTCCTCCTGACGAACCGCATCCCGCGGCGCCTTGCCACGCGCTTCATCGGCTGGTTCAGCCAGATCGAGAACCCGCTGGTGCGCGACGCCTCGATCGGGATCTGGCGCCTGTTCTCGGATCTCGACCTGTCGGAGGCGAAGGAAACGCGGTTCCGCAGCATGCACGACTGCTTCATCCGCGAACTCAAGGACGGGGCGCGGCCGGTCGACCCGGATCCCGCTGTGCTGACGAGCCCCTGCGACGCCATCGTCGGGGCGAGCGGGCCGATCGAGGGCACCCGCGTCTTCCAGGTCAAAGGATTCCCGTATTCGCTGACGGACCTTGTGCCCGACGCGGCGACGGTGGCGCAGGTTCGGGACGGGAGCTACGTCACGCTGCGGCTCACCTCGAGCATGTATCACCGCTTCCACGCACCGCACGACTGCCGGGTCGAGTCCGTGACCTACATCGCGGGCGACACGTGGAACGTGAACCCGATCGCCCTCAAGCGGGTGGAGGCCCTGTTCTGCAAGAACGAGCGGGCGGTGATCCGCGCGCGGCTGACCGCGACGGGGCACCCGATCGCCCTGGTGCCGGTGGCGGCGATCCTGGTGGCCTCGCTGCGCCTGCGCTTCCTCGATATCGGCCTCGACCTGCGCCGGGCCGGCCCGCGCACGCTCGCTTGCGACGCGACGCTCGCGAAGGGCGAGGAGATGGGCTGGTTCCAGCACGGATCGACGATCATCGTGCTGGCGCCGCCGGGCTTCGCGCTGTGCGAGGGGGTCGCGGAGGGCAGCCGGATCCGGATGGGAGAGCCGCTGATGCGGGTGCCCGGGACGTAGCGACCACCCTCCCCCCTTTGCGGGGGAGGGTGCCCCACGAAGTGGGGCGGGAGAGGGGAACCACGCTTCCGGAGAGGTCGCGAGCGTCATGAAGGGCGCCAGACCTAGCAGCGTCGCGCCGGCCCCTCTCGGCGGGACTTCGTCCCGCTGCGCTCACTCCGTTCGCTACCCTCCCCCGCAGAGGGGGGAGGGTGAGCGCGCCCTGTTCGGCTGCGCCGCGAGGGTCAGCGGGTCCAGCTCACAACGAGACCGCATCCCCCTTGAGCGCCGCGACCAGCGCCCTCGCCTTCCCGGCCACCACCTCGGGCGTGTCGCCCGGCTTGTAGAGCGACGAGCCGCAGCCGTAGCCCGCCGCCCCGGCCGCGCGCCAGGCCGGCACGCTCCCCGCATCGACCCCGCCCACCGGCAGGAGCGGCACCTCCGGCGGCAGCACGGCCCGCAGCGCCCGCAGCATCGCCGGCCCGCCGGCCTCGGCCGGAAACAGCTTCAGCGCGTCGGTGCCGGCGTCGATCAGCGCGAAGGCCTCGGCCGGCGTGAGGAAGCCCGGCATGGTGATCATGCCGCGCGCCTTGGCCTCGCGCACGAGGTCCGGCGCCGCGTGCGGCGTCACCAGCAGACGCCCGCCCGCCTCGGCCAGGGCCGCGACCTCCGCGACCCGCCGCACCGTGCCCGCCCCGATGAGCGCCCGGTCGCCGTAGCGGCGGGCGAGCCGCGCGATGCTGACGAACGGGTCGGGGGAGTTCAGCGGCACCTCGATGATCGCGACGCCGGCCGCGATCAGCGCCTCGGCGATACCCTCGACCTCGTCCGGCCGCACGCCCCGCAGGATCGCCACCAGCGGGCAGCGCCCGAGCCACTCCGTCACGCCCATGCGATCAACTCCCCGATCTGCGCCAAGCCCCGCGCCGCGGCATCGGGGTCGCCGGCGCGCGCCGTCCCGCCGCAGGCCGCGATCGCCGGCCCGTAGAGATCCATCAGCGGCCCCGACCCGACGAGGTCGATGACCGCGCCGTCCGGCAGGTTCGCCCGCACGTCGTGCCCAATCAGCAGCCCCGACAGGTAGCTCGCCGACTCCGCGGCCGAGAGCCGGCCGAACAGGCCGAGCGCGCGGGTGCCGAACAGGTGGTGCAGCAGCCCTCCGGGCTCACCGGACCGCGCGACGCCCGCGTCGAAGGCGGCGCCGGGCGCGGGCGCACCCTCCATCATCCGGCCGAGGATGGTGTGGCCCTTGAGCGCCGCGTAGGCCTCGCCCGTGAGGCTGGTCGTGAAGGCGGCGATGCGTCCGCCCGCCACCCGCACCCACTTGCTGTGGCTGCCCGGCAGGCACAGGAGCCCCTCCGCGCGCCCGTCGAGGGTGCCGAAGACCTGCACCTCCTCGCCCCGCATCACCTCGGGCACGCCCGACGCATCGAGGGCGCTGAGACCCGGCACGACGCGGATCGCCAGGCCCGGGACGGGCACCGCGTCGACCCCCGCCGCAAGGTCGGCGAGGCTCGCCGGACACGCCCGGTAGGGGACCTCCCGCCAGCCCTGCCGGCTGCCGACCATGCCGGAGAGAAGCACCCGCCCCTCGCCCGCCTCGATCCAGTCGCCGGCCAGATCGCGCAGGGCCTCCGGGAACCCGCCCTCCGGCACCTGCAGGATGCCCTTGCCGGCCTCGCGCCGCGCCAGGACGGCGCCGTCCGGCGCCAGCCGGTACGCGCGGGCGCTGCTCGTTCCCCAATCGATCGCTATCATGGCCGGCACGCTGCACGCTCGCGCGTCGCAGCGCAACCGACAGGGCCGAACTTCTCCACGACGTCCTGACCCCTGGTCAATCCGCCACCGCGCGAGGTCCCCGCCATGATCCGAGCCACCGCCCCGACCATCGCCGTCATCGCGCCGGGCGCCATGGGCAGCGCCGTGGCGCATCGCCTGTGCGAGAGGGGCGCCCGGATCCTGACCTCGCTCGCCGGCCGCGGCGAGGCGACGGTCGCGCGGGCGCGGGCGGCCGGGATGCGGGACGCCTCCGACGCGGAGATCGCCGCGGAGGCGGAGATCCTGCTCTCGATCGTGCCGCCCGCGGAGGCGGCCGCCCTCGCGGCGCGGTTCGCGCCCGCGATCGCCGCCGCCGGGCGCCCGCTCGTCTTCGCCGATTGCAACGCGATCGGCGTCGAGACGGTGCGGGAGATCGGCGGGACGATCGCGGGTGCGGGCGGGCGCTTCGCGGATGGCGGCATCATCGGCCTGCCGCCGAAGCCCGGCGAGGCGGGACCGGTCCTGTATCTCTCCGGCCCGGCCGCGCCCGACCTCGCGCTCCTGTCGGATCTCGGCCTGCGCGTGCGGATCATGGACGCCCCGATCGGCGCCGCCTCGGCCCTGAAGCTCTCCTACGCGGGCATCACCAAGGGGCTCACCGCGGTGGCGAGCGCCATGGTGCTGGCGGCCGAGCGGGCCGGGGCCGGGCCGGCGCTGCGCGCCGAACTCGCCGAGAGTCAGCCGCAGCTCCTCACGCGGTTCACGAAGGCCCTGCCCGACATGGTGCCGAAGGCCTATCGCTGGGTTGCCGAGATGGAGGCGATCCGCGGCTTCATCGGCGAGGAGCGGCCCGAGGCCGCGATCTTCACGGGGGCGGCCGGGCTCTACGAGCGCCTCGCCCGCGATCACCGCGAGGGCGGGGTCGAGATCGCCGCGATCGACGCCTTCCTCAACCGGGACGGGTAGGTCGACGCAGGGCTGACATGTGGTCGACCTTGGCCTGAGTCTTGCGGACGTCGCGGCGGTGCCATGCCCTCGGGAAGATGCTCGCGATGATCAGGTCCCGCCTCCTCCCCGCTGCTATTTTCGCCCTCGCGGCGTCGTCCGCCCCGGCGCGCGCCGAGAGCGTGCTGCGGATCGCCATGACGGCCTCCGACGTGCCCACCGCGACCGGGATGCCGAACAACGGCTTCGAGGGCATGCGCTTCCTCGGCTACCCGGTCTTCGAGGGGCTGGTGCTCTGGGACCTCACCCGCACCGACCGGCTCGCTCCCCTGCGGCCGGGCCTCGCGGAAAGCTGGGAGCAGGCGCCGGACGACACGCGCACCTGGATCTTCCACCTGCGCCAGGGCGTGACCTTCCACGACGGCACGCCCTTCGGGGCCGACGCGGTGATCTGGAACCTCGACCGCTACTTCAAGGCGGACAGCCCGCAATACGAACTCCCCGCCGCGGGGATCAGCCGCGCGCGGGTGCCGCTGCTGGAGAGCTATCGCAAGATCGACGACCGCACCGTCGCCCTCACCACGACGAGCCCCGCCTCGTACTTCCCCTACATGGCGGTCTACCTGCTCTTCACCTCGCCGGCCTCGTTCGAGAAGGCCGGGCGGGACTGGGCGAAGGTGGCGTCCCTGCCGGCCGCCGGGACCGGGCCGTTCCGCATCACGAAGGTCACGCCGCGCGAGGCGGTCGAACTCGCCCGCCACGACGGCTACTGGGACGCGGCGCGCCGGGCGAAGGTCGACCGCGTGCGGCTGATGCCGATCCCGGAGGCGAATGCCCGCATCGCGGCCCTGCGGTCCGGCCAAGTCGACTGGATCGAGGCGCCGGCCCCGGACGGAATCCCGTCCCTGCGCGCGGCGGGCTTCTCCATCACCACGGGCTCCTACCCGCATGTCTGGCCGTGGTTCTACAACATCGGCGCGACGAACAGCCCGGTGAAGGACGTGCGGGTGCGCCGCGCGCTCAACTACTGCATCGATCGCGAGGCGCTGGTGGGGTTCCTCAACGGCACCGCCGAGCCGGCCGTGGGCTGGCTCAAGGCCTCCGACCCGAATTTCGGCGCGCCCGAGAACCGCTACCGGCTGGACCCGCAGAGGGGGAAGGCGCTGCTCGCGGAGGCCGGCTACACCGCGCAGACGCCGCTCTCCCTCAAGGTCATGATCTCGACCTCGGGCTCGGGCCAGATGCAGCCCCTGCCGATGAATGAGTTCCTGCAGGAGAACCTCAAGCAGAATTGCAACGTCGAGGTCACGTTCCAGGTGGTCGAGTGGCAGGTGCTGCTCAACGCCGCCCGGGCGACGCCGGACGCCCCCTCCCTCCAGGGCGCGACCGCGCTCAACGTCAGTTCCCCCTCCTCCGACGTCGGCGTGATGGCGCGCTACTTCTCGTCCGCGAATGTCTCTCCGAAGGGCTTCAACTTCGAGCAGTGGAAGGACGAGCGCTTCGACGCGGCCCTGCGGACCCTCGCCGAGGCCAGCGACCCGGACACGATCGCCGCGGCGACCCGGGCCGCCCACGAGCGCCTCGTCGACGACCCGCCCTGGCTCTACATCGTGCACGACCTCAACGCCCGCGCGCTGTCGCCGAAGGTGAAGGGGTTCGTCTCGCCGCAATCCTGGTTCGTCGACCTCACCCTCGTCAGCCTTCCGTGAGCCGGAGACCGCGCCCCCGATGATTGATGCCCTCCCGACGGACACCGATCCCGCCCTGATGTCCGCCGCCGGCCTCGCGCGGGCGATCGCGGCGCGGCGCCTCTCGCCCGTCGACGCGGTTGAGGCGCTGCTCGCGCGCATCGATCGGCTCGATCCGAGGCTCCGCGCCTTCGTGGAGGTCTACGCCGACGACGCGCGGCTCGCCGCCGAGGGCGCCGACCGGGCGATCCGCTCGGGCCACGCCGTCGGCCCGCTCCACGGCGTGCCGGTGGCGCTCAAGGACCTGATCGACGTCGAGGGCCGGGTCACCACCGGCGGGTCCATGACGATGCGCGAGCGGCGCGCCACCGCCACCGCAACGGTGGCCCGGCGCATGATCGCGCAGGGCATGATCCTGCTCGGCAAGACCCACACGGTGGAGTTCGCCTACGGGGGCTGGGGCACCAACCAGCGCATGGGCACGCCGCACAACCCGTGGGACCCGGCGGTGCCGCGCACGCCCGGCGGGTCGAGCAGCGGCTCGGGCGTCGCGGTGGCGAGCCGGATGGCGCCCTGGGCGATCGGCACCGACACCGGCGGCTCCGTGCGGCTGCCGGCCTCGTTCTGCGGCATCACCGGGCTCAAGGTCACGGTCGGGCGGGTGAGCACGGCGGGCGTGCTGCCGCTCTCCACCACTCTCGACACGCCGGGGCCGATGGCCCGCAGCGTCGAGGACGTGGCGCTCCTCTACAACGTGCTACAGGGGCCCGACCCCCTCGACCCGAACACCCGCGGCATCGCGCCCGTCGACCCTGTCCCGACCCTCGACCGCGGGGTGCGCGGCCTGCGCCTCGGCCGCATGCCGGCGGCCGAGCGCGAGGGCTGCGCCCCGGAGGTGCTCGCCGCCTACGACCGCGCCCTCGACGTCCTCGACCGGCTCGGGGCCGAGATCGTCGACATCACCCTTCCCTTCCGCTTCGCGGATTTCCTCAACACGTCGAGCATCGTCAACGCGGAGGCGTATTTCCACAACGGCGCGCTGGCGGAGGATTTCGCCGCCCCCCTCGACGAGGACGTGCGAGCGCGCATCCTGGCCGGGGCCGCGGTCTCGGCGCGCGACTACCTGCGCACGCGCCGCCTGCAGCAGGACATGAAGCGCAGCTTCGACCGGGCGATGGCGGATCTCGACGCGCTCCTCACGCCGACCACCGCCACCGCGGCCCTGCCCCTCGCCACGATCGACCAGGCGGTGATGCCCTCGCGCTTCACCCGCTTCGGCAACTTCCTCGAACTCTGCGCCCTCGCCCTGCCGAACGGCGTCACGGCGGAGGGGCTACCCCTGTCCTTGCAGGTGGTCTGCCGGGGCTACGACGAGGCCATGGCCTTGCGGATCGGACAAGCCTACCAGCAGGCGACCGACTGGCACGCGGCGGTACCGCCGGTGTGAGGAGGCGACCGGCTTTCGTTGTCGCTCAAGCTCCCCTTTCCCGGACGGCTGAAGCTACAGCGGAAGGAGATCCGGGAACCAGCGCAAGGACTCGCCGCGAAGCGGCTCCGGATTCCAGCACCGTTGCTGAAGTCAGTCGCTTCGCGTCTTCTTGTGCTGGTTTCCGGGTCGCATTCCGCTGGCGCTGCATCCGCCCGGAAAAGGGGTGGAACCGGGACAGGAAACTCCGGCGCCTCCCTCAACGCCCCGCGGCCCGCGCGGCGGCCTGGGCGGCCTTGGCGGCCTCCTCGGCCGCGTCCGCGGCGTCGACGGCCCGCGTCGCCCAGGCCCGGGCCTCGCAGCGCTCCCGCAGCTGCGTCAGTTCCTCCTCGGTCAGCTGCTCGATGCCGATATAGGCGTTCTGCGCGGCGCTCACGCGGATCAGCTCGTCGAGCTTCGCCTGGATCGCCGCCCCGTCCCGGTTCTGGGTGTTCTGGATCAGGAACACCATCAGGAAGGTGATGATGGTGGTGCCGGTGTTGATGATCAGCTGCCACGTGTCGGAATAGTGGAAGAATGGTCCGCAGACGGCCCAGACCGCGATCAGCACGAGGCTGATCGCGAAGGTGGCGGGTTTGCCGGCCGCCCGGGCGACGGCGGCGGCGAAGTCCGAGAAGCGACGGCCGGGTGCGATCCGAGCAGCCATCCGAGGCCCTCCGTGAAGCGGGATTGTTGCACCCGCGCGCAGGTTCAAAAATGATCGGTCGCCGAGGCGGTTCCCCCACTTGACGGAACGGTCGCCCGGGCGCAGGGAGCGTCGCGCCCGGCGGCGCGTCTCGCGCACCGCCGGCCCACCCCGAGATTCCCCACCCCATGCCGAGCGACAGTCACAGTCGACCGCCCGTGCCGTCCCCTGCCCGTGGGCTGACCGCTCGTTCCTGATGCGGCTCGCCGCGACCGGCCGGGGACGGCGGGTCGACAGGAAGGTGAGCCATGATCGATACCCCGACCCTCGACGGCACCGTCGAGCCGGCGGCACTGGCTGCGCGCCTCGCCGAGGAGAGCGCCCCGGACATCGTCGAAGCCCTGAACGAGGAGGCCCCGGAGGTCTCCGCGGCGATCCTGCTGAGCCTGCCGCACGACCGGGCGGTGGAGGTGCTCGACCAGCCCGCGCTCGACTGCGCGGCCGACATCATCGAGATGCTGCCCCGCGACCGGGTCGCCTCCTACCTCTCGGGCATGTCCGCCGACCGGGTGGCCGACATCCTGCTGGAGGTCGAGGAGCCGGGCCTGTCCGACCTGCGCGCGCGCCTCGATGCGGAGACCCGCGGCGCCGTCGACAAGCTGATGGCCTATCCGGAGGAGAGCGTCGGCTCGATCATGACGACGGAGTTCGTCTCGGTCCCGGCGACCTGGACGATCCGGCGCACGCTCGAGCACATCCGCGAGGTCGAGCGCACCCGGGAGACGGTCTACTCGATCTTCGTGCTCGACCCGCGCACGCGGGCGCTGACCAAGGCGGTCCCCCTGCGCCGCCTGCTCTCGGGGGAGCCCGGCGACAACATCCTGTCGGTGGCCCCGAGCCGGCGGCCGATCGTGGTGAGCGCGGATGCGAGCCGCGACGAGGCCGCGCGCCTGATCTCCAAGTACGACCTGCTGGCGATCCCGGTGGTGGACGAGTCGAACCACGTCATCGGCATCGTCACGGTGGACGACGTCATCGACGCCATGGTCCAGCGCCAGACCGAGCAGGTGCAGCGCTTCGGCGGCATGGAGGCGCTCGACGAGCCCTACATGGACATCTCGTTCTGGGAGATGATCCGCAAGCGGGCCGGCTGGCTCTGCGTGCTGTTCCTGTCCGAGATGCTGACCGCGAGCGCCATGCAGGGTTTCGAGGGGGAACTCGAGAAGGCGATCGTGCTGACGCTGTTCATCCCGCTGATCATGAGTTCGGGCGGCAATTCGGGCAGCCAGGCGACCTCGCTGCTGATCCGGGCACTCGCCCTGCACCAGGTCGCGCTGCGGGACTGGTGGCGGGTGGCCTTGCGCGAGGTGCCGGCCGGGATCACGCTCGGGGCGATCCTCGGCGCGCTCGGCATGGTGCGGATCATCGTCTGGCAGAAGACCGGGCTCTACGATTACGGCGAGCACTGGCTGCTCGTGGCGCTGACGGTCGGCTCGGCCCTGATCGGAATCGTGCTGTTCGGCTCGCTCACCGGCTCGATGCTGCCCTTCGTCCTGCAGCGCCTCGGCTTCGACCCGGCCACCGCCTCCGCGCCGTTCGTGGCCACCCTCGTCGACGTGTCGGGGCTCGTGATCTACTTCTCGGTGGCGCTGGTGATCCTGAGGGGGACGCTGTTGTGACCGTGTGCGGGGCGGTGTGCCAGCTTCGATCTTAAGCGCCCCTTGTCCCGGGCGAATGAGGCGGGAGCAGAGGGAGATACGGCAGACGCTACCTCCTGGTGAGCGGCACGGCCGTGATGAGCCGCCAAGCCAGACCCTCTTGCAACTGCCACACGGTCCTGATGCGCGGATTACGGCCGTCGGGCGTCCGCATGGGCGCCTCGACGATGAGCCGGTGCGTGCCGGCCGCCGCCTGCGCCCGGAGCATCCGATCGCCATCCGTGAAGTGCGTGATCAGAGCTTCAGCCATCACCTCGGGCCGAGCACGATCGAAGCCGAACGCCAGGAAGAAGCGCGCTTTCGGACCACCTTTCGGATGATCAACGTTCAATAGGTAATCCGCAAGCTTGCTGGCAGGAACCTCAACGGCAGGTTCCTCGCCTCCGTCGTTCAAGGCGCCGAGCGCCCGATACGCACGAGCTTGGCGGCCTCGATGGTTGAGAGAGCGCCCATGGGTTCGGGGAACTCGACGTCGTAGGCCGCGCCGCGGGGCCAGACCGCAACCACTGTTCCTTCGGTTCCGGCCGGGATCGTGTCGCCATCGTCGGTCATCACGTCGACGAGCACGCGGACGTCATCGAGCTCCCGGAGCGCGGCCCCGGGTTCGTCCTTCCGCAGCGTGTAGAGGACATCGATCGACATGGCGCGAGGGTAACGCAGGACGGTGGTCGAACGCCACCCTCACCATGCACCGCGTCAACCGCAGTGATGGCGGCCTTGGCGTCAGCGTCCCCCTCGGCGGCTTTTCGCCCGCTCGACCCGATCGGGTTTGGACCTACCCCCGCCCCCACCGCTCCCGCGCCCGCCGGTAGAGGTCGCCATCCGAGGCGTTGAGCCGCTCGATATAGACCCGCAGGGCCGGGTTCAGCGGTGGGGCCGGCGGCTCCTCCCGGTGGAGCACCTGGAAGGCGAGGCCGAATCGTCGGTTCAGAGCCGCCACGAAGGCCGCGTATTCCTCCGCGACGCCGACGAGCGCGAGCCGGTCGAGGTCGGCGCAGCCGAAGGCGCGGGTCTGGGTGTTCTGGTGGGCCTTGTCCTCGATGAAGGCCTCCAGGCTCTCGGCCCCGCTCTCTCCCCAGGCCGCCAGCACCTGCGCGACCGGCTCCCGGACCAGCGTGAAGGCCCGGTCCGGATCAAATCCCGGCAGGTAGGCGGCGCTGAGGTGGCTCGCGAAGACCGCGATCCCCGCCCGGGCGATGTGGTCCGCGATCAGCCGCAGCTTCTCCGGCGTCGGCAGGTCGGACCGCTCGTAGACGATCTCCCGGGCCACGGGATGCGTCTCGGGATCATCCCGGCCGTACAGGGTGAGGACGCGCCCGGGGAAGGCCGCGCGGGCCGCGTCGCGCAGGGCCGCGCCGCCGGTCCTCGGGAGGTGCAGGAAGTAGAGCGGCGCCATCGCCGGGATCCCTCGCGGACCGAGACCCACCCGCCTCTGGCGCCCCTTGATGGTCTTGGTGTGGCAGGTCGCGCGGCAAGGTTGTCCACAGCCGTCCACAGACGCCCAGGGTGAACCGCCTCACGGACTCGCGCATTGACCCGCCGCGGAGCTAGAACAAAGTAAGAACATCGACGGTCGGTTCGGTGATGGGCACGGGATGCATGAGACCGGACGAGAGCAACGGCTCGCGGCCCTGCGCGAGCGGATCGGCGGCCAGGACCGGCGCGCGGGCGCAGGCCCGGTCCTGGCCTTCGGTATCCCGGAGATCGACGGGCACCTGCCCGGCGGGGGCCTGCGCCGGGGGGCGCTGCACGAGGTGGTGGAGACCGGGGCGAGCGCCGGCCACGCGGCGCTGGCCGCCCTGTTCGTGGGCGGCCTCCTCGCCCGGCTCCCGGGGCCGGTCCTGTGGTGCCTCGCCGGCCGCGACCTCTTCGCGCCGGGCCTCGCAGCGGTGGGGCTGCATCCCGACCGGGTGCTCTACGCCGAGACGCATCGCGAGCCGGAGGTGCTGCCCGCCATGGAGGAGGGGCTGCGGCACGGCAGCCTCGCGGCGGTGGTGGGCGAGGCCGCGCGCCTGGGGCTCACCGCCTCGCGGCGGCTGCAGCTCGCCGCGGAGGGCAGCGGCACCCTCGCGCTGGTGATTCGCCGCTGGCGCGCGGGCGCCGGCACCGAGCCCAGCGCCGCCGCCACCCGCTGGGGCGTGGCGCCCGCGCCCTCCCCGCCCGCCGCCGCGCCCGGACTGACCCGGGCGCGCTGGTCCCTGGCGCTCCTGCGCGCCCGGGGCGCCGAACCCCGGACATGGCTCGTCGAGGCTCCCGATGCGAAGGGTCGTCTGCATCTTCCTGCCGACCTGGTCGACCGACCGCGTGCGGCGCCGGAGCGGGCGCGGGCCGGAGGGCGTGCCGCCGGATAGGCCCCTCGTCACCGTGACGACGCAGGGGCCGCGCCGGGTGGTGGCCGCCGCCGACGAGGCCGCCCGCCGCCTCGGCCTGCGGCCCGGCCTACCGGTGGCGCAGGCGCAGGGGATGGTGGCGGACCTCGCCCTGGTCGAGGCGGATCCGGAGGACGATGCGGCGGGCCTCGCCCGGCTCGCGGGCTGGTGCCTCTCCTATTCGCCCCTGGTCGCGCCCGACCCGCCGGACGGGATCTTCATCGAGAGCGCGGGCGCCGCGCATCTGCGGGGCGGCGAGGCGGACCTGCTCGCGGATCTGGCGCGCCGGATCCGCGGGGGCGGGTTCCGCGTGCGGCTCGGCCTCGCCGACACGCCGGGCGCCGCCTGGGCGGTGGCGCGGCACGCCCCGCGCGACCCCGTCGTGGCGCCGGGCGCGCAGGGCGCGGCCCTGGATCCGCTGCCGGTCCGGGCGCTGCGCCTGCCGGCGGAGACCGCCGCCGGGCTGGAGCAGCTCGGGATCGCCCGCATCGGGGACCTCCGCGCCCTGCCCCGCGCGCCCCTGCGCCTGCGCTTCGGCGAGGCGGTGACGGCGCGCCTCGACCAGGCGCTCGGCGCCGCGCCCGAGCCCCTCGCCTACCTGACGCTCCCCGAGACGCCGCAGGCCCGGCTCGCCTTCGCGGAGCCGGTCGGCGCGCCCGAGACCCTGGCGCGGGTGGTCGCGCGGCTCACCGCCCTCCTCGCCGGCGATCTGGAGCGGCGGGGGCTCGGGGCGCGCCGGCTCGACCTCGTCTTCCGGCGCGTCGACGGGCTGCCCCAGGCCCTGCGCATCGGCACCGCGCGGGCGAGCCGCGACCCGGCCCACCTCGCGCGGCTCTTCGGCGAGCGGCTCGGCACGGTGGATCCGGGCTTCGGCATCGAGGAGGCGTGGCTCGCGGCCAGCCGCACCGAGCGCCTGTCGGCCCGGCAGGTCGCGGCCTTCCGGGCGGCGGGAGAGCCCGACCCGGAGGCGATGGGCGAACTCGTCGACCGGCTCGCCTTGCGGCTCGGGCCGGGCCGGCTGTTCCGGGCCGCCCCGGTCGAGAGCGAGTGGCCGGAGCGGAGCGTGGCCCGGATCGCCCCCCTGGCTCCGGGAAGCGGCCTCACCTGGCCGCCCGACCTGCCGCGGCCGGGCCGGCTCGTCGACCCGCCCGAGCGCGTCGCGGCGATCGCGGCCCTGCCCGACGCCCCGCCGGCCCTGTTCACCTGGCGCGGCCGCCGCTGCCGGGTGGCGCGGGCCGACGGGCCGGAGCGGGTCTTCGGCGAGTGGTGGCGCAGCGACGCGGAGGTCTCGGCGCAGCGGGACTACTACCGGGTCGAGGACCCGGAGGGCGCCCGCTACTGGCTGTTCCGCGACGCGCCCGCGGCGGAGGGCGGGCGCTGGTGGCTGCACGGGCTGGGGGAGGCGTGAGGTGGCGTGGTTCGGCCGAACACCGGTGGTGGAGACGGGCGCCAGATCGATTTTTGTAAGCTTATCCTCAGATTTTTATCATAACATTTTGCAAATTGAATTTGATGTCAAAATATTAGATCAGCATCATCGTGCGCGCCAATTCGTCAATCGTGGCGCGGGATCCCCTCTCCCGAGTGGGAGAGGGGTAGGGGTGGCTCGGGTTCAGGATGAGTCTCTGAAGGTCGAGCTGCCAGCGGCACCGTTCAGTCCTCTTGCGGAAGCGTCCGTCCCTCACCCCTACCCCTCTCCCACCCGGGAGAGGGGATCCCGCGCCAATCCTACGGAGGCACCATCACTTCGATGGACCCTGGATGAACGGCCTGGGGTGCATCGAGGCTGCTGTGCGATGGCCCAGCGGGAGGCATTCAGCGGTGTCCAGGATCCTTCAGCCCGGGAGCTGAGCGCGGAAGCGTGCGCGAACGGCCTCCTCTTCAGCGACACCGTTGCCCGCTCAATGCGCCGCCCGGGCCAGGGCGACGATCGCCCCTACGATGACGATCGACTGGAACCCGATCGCCGAGAGCACCCACTTGATGATCTCGGCCTTTGTCGCCTCGATCCTCCCCTCCAGTCGAAGCTCGGTCTCGCGCAGATCTGCCTTCGTCGCTTCGAACCTGCTCTCGATGCGCAACTCGGCCTCGCGCAGATCCGCCTTCGTCGCTTCGAACCTGCTCTCGATGCGCAGCTCGGTCTCGCGCAGATCCGCCTTCGTCGCGAGCGCCTCCAGACCGGCATCGCGGCTGTCCTTCAGGACGCCGGTGATCGCCTCGGCCTGATCCTCGGAGAAGCCGGAAGCGCGAAGCTTGCGCAGGATCGCGAGGGTATCGAGGGCCAAGGCCATCATGGGAGGTCCCGAGAGCGCCGCGCGACGCCGGAAGCGATGCCGCCAGTCTTGCTCACGACGGCTTCGGGAACAAGCCATTCCTCAAGGGAATGCGACGTCACCGACCCGCGAGGCTGTGCCCGTCCCTTCGCGGCGCAACCGCTCTCCGCCCGGCCCGGTGCGCCATGACCGTCGAGCTCCAGGTCACCACCCACTACTCCTTCCTGCAGGGCGCCTCCTCGCCGGAGGAGCTGTTCGCGAGCGCCGCCCTCCTCGGCCTCACCGCGCTCGGGGTCACCGACCGCCACTCCGTGGCCGGGCTCGTGAAGGCGCACGAGGCCGCGCGGGCGACGGGCTGCCGGCTGGTGGCGGGCTGCCGGCTCGACCTGTCGGGGCCGGACGCGGGCACCGCCCTCCTGGTCTACCCCACCGATCGCGCCGCCTACGGGCGGCTCTGCCGCCTGCTCACCATCGGCAAGGGGCGGGCCGGCAAGGGCGGCTGCACCCTCGATTTCGGCGACGTGGCGGCGTGGAGCGAGGGGCTGATCGCGATCCTCCTCACGCACGACCCCGACGACTCGCTGTCCCGGCGGCTCGGGCGCCTGAAGGAGGTGTTCGGTCGGCGCGCCCATTGCGCCCTCACCCGCCGCTTCGGCGTGAACGATCACCTGCGGCTCGACCGGATCGCGGGGATCGCCCGCGCCGCGCGGGTGCCGACCGTGGCCACGGGGGACGTGCTCTACCACGTCCCCGAGCGCCGCCTGATGCAGGACGTGGTGACCTGCATCCGCCTCGGCACCACCATCGAGGCCGCGGGCTTCGCCCGGGAGCGCCACGCGGGGCGCCACCTGCAGCCGCCGGCCGAGACCGCGCGGCTCTTCGCCCGCCACCCCGAGGCGGTGGAGCGGGCGGCCGCCATCGCGCAGGACTGCCGCTTCTCCCTCGACGACCTCACCTACACCTACCCGGACGAGGTCGGGGAGGACGGCCGCTCGGCCCAGGAGCGGCTGGAGGCCCTGACCCTGGAGGGCGCAGCCCGGCGCTACCCCAACGGCGTTTCCGACGGCGTCCACCGGCAGATCCGGCACGAATTCGACCTCATCGCCCGCAAGGGCTACGCGCCGTACTTCCTCACCGTCGAGGCGATCGTGCGCTACGCCCGGTCCCAGGACATCCTCTGCCAGGGGCGCGGCTCGGCGGCGAACTCGGTGGTCTGCTACTGCCTCGGCATCACCGCCATCGACCCGGTGCAGCAGAACCTCCTCTTCGAGCGCTTCATCTCGGACAACCGCGACGAGCCGCCCGACATCGACGTCGATTTCGAGCACGAGCGGCGCGAGGAGGTGATCCAGTGGATCTACGCCACCTACGGCCTGCACCGCGCCGCGCTCACCGCGACGGTGATCCGCTACGGCGCCCGCGGCGCGGTGCGCGAGGTCGGCAAGGTGCTGGGCGTGCCCGAGGACGTGACCGGGTCGCTGGCCCGCCTCGTCTGGGGCTGGTCGCGGGAGGGCGTCGGCGAGCGGGAGGCGCAGACCCTCAACCTCAATCTCGCGGACCGGCGGCTGCGCCTCACCCTCGACATCGCCAGGGCCCTGATCGGCACGCCGCGCCACCTCGGCCAGCACCCGGGCGGCTTCGTGCTCACCCTCGACCGCCTCGACGAGCTCTGCCCGATCACCCCCGCCACGATGGAGAACCGCCAGACCATCGAGTGGGACAAGGACGACATCGAGATCCTGAAGTTCATGAAGGTCGACGTGCTCGGGCTCGGCATGCTGGGCTGCCTGCGCCGGGCCTTCGCGCTGCTGACCGAGCACCGCCCCGCCCCGGAGCCGCCCCGGGACATCGCCGGGATCCCGCACGACGATCCGGACACCTACGCGATGATCCGGCGGGCCGACACGCTCGGCGTCTTCCAGATCGAGAGCCGCGCCCAGATGGCGATGCTGCCGCGCATGCAGCCGCGGAACCTCTACGACCTCACCATCGAGGTCGCGGTGGTGCGGCCCGGCCCGATCCAGGGCGACATGGTCCACCCCTATCTGCGCCGCCGCCGCGGCCTCGAGACCCCCGAATATCCGAGCGAGGCCCTGAAGGGCGTGCTGCAGCGGACGCTCGGCGTGCCGCTGTTCCAGGAGCAGGCGATGCAGGTCGCCATCGTGGCGGCGGGCTTCACGGCGGCGGAGGCCGACGGGCTGCGCCGCGCCATGGCGACCTTCAAGGCCAACGGCAAGATCGGCTTCTACCGGGATCGGCTGATCGCCGGGATGATCCGCAACGGCTACGCGCCGGACTTCGCCGAGCGCACCTTCCGGCAGCTCGAAGGCTTCGGCTCCTACGGCTTCCCGGAGAGCCACGCGGCCTCCTTCGCGCTCATCGCCTACGCCTCGTCCTGGATGAAGTGCCACCACCCGGACGTGTTCTGCTGCGCGCTGCTCAACGCGCAGCCGATGGGCTTCTACGCGCCGGCCCAGATCGTCCGCGACGCGCGGCAGCACGGCGTGCCGGTGCGGCCCATCGACGTGAACGCCTCGCGCTGGGACTGCACGCTGGAGCCGGCCGAGGGGCGGTGGATGGCGGTGCGGCTCGGCCTGCGCATGGTCCGCTCCTTGGGCAACGCCGAGGGTGCGCGCATCGCCACGGTGCGGGAGGCCGACCTTTTTCGCTCGGTGGAGGATCTCTGGCGCCGCGCCGCGGTGCCGCTGAAGGCCCTGGAGAGCCTCGCGGCGGCGGATGCCTTCCAGTCGCTGGGCCTCGGGCGCCGGGAGGCGCTCTGGGCGATCCGGGGCCTCGCCCCGGTGCCGCTCCCGCTCTTCGCGGCGGCGGATGGCCGCGAGGCGATCCGGCCGGAGCGCGACGAGCCCGCGGTGGCGCTGGCGCCGATGCCGGAGGGTGCCCGGGTGGTGGCGGATTACCGGGCCGCGGGAGTGAGCCTCGGCCGCCACCCGGTCGCCTTCCTGCGCGCCGATCTCGCCCGGGACGGGATGAGCCCCTGCGCGGCCCTGCGGCGCCTGCGCGACGGGGCGCGGATCACCGTGGCGGGGCTGGTGCTGGTGCGCCAGAAGCCCGGCTCGGCCAAGGGCGTGATGTTCATCACGCTGGAGGACGAGACCGAGGTGGCGAACCTCGTGATCTGGCCTTCGCTCTTCGCCCGCCAGCGCGGCCTGATCCTCTCGGCCGGAATGATGGCGGCCCGCGGCCGGGTGCAGCGGGAGGGCGACGTGATCCACCTCGTGGCCGAGCACCTGATCGACCTCTCGGACCTGCTGGCGGAGGTGGGCGGGCGCGGCGCCGTCCTGCCGCCGCCGGGCGGGCGCGGGGACGAGGTGCGGACCGGGAGCGGCGACGCGCGCGGCCTCGCCCGCCCCGGCCTGAGGATCAGGACGCGGGACTTCCGGTGAAGGGCCTCGCCTCCGACCGACGCCGGACCTCGCGAGCCTCACCGGACGAGCCGGCACCGTTCTCCACGCCCGATATCCTGCTTCCTGGCCCGCATCAGCTCATTCGATAGAAACTCGCTATGCCCGCGTGAAAACCCTGATTGCGTGCACGCTCAGGTATCGTTCGCCAGGGTCCGCCGCGCCGGCGAGAAAACTCGCACCAAATCCGCGTGATCCCTCGGAGATTGCTGTCGCCATCGCCGAGGGATGGCGGTTTGTGATACGGGATCCACTTTGATCAAGTGGATCCCGTATCAAGCGGTCATTTCATCGACCTCGACGCCATGCGGCTCTTGTCCTTTCGTCATCGCTCGATATTCTCTCAATGACAATCCGAATGTCTCTAGAGCAGCAAGAATAGGCTGCAAACCCTCCCCTTGAATACTCAGCGAATATTCGACACGGACGGGCATCTCGGCGAATGTCCCTCGCACTACTAATGCGTTTTCCTCTAAAATTCTCAGCTCAGATGTTAATATTCTTTTTGATAATCCTGGTATTTCTCTAGCGATTTGCCCGAATCTCCGCGGACCACCCGATAAGGACAGCACGATCAACATCCTCCATCGCCCGCCAATTAGGTGCATGACTTCTCCTATGAGGCATCCAGAGACGTTTTTCTTCACGGCAAGACGCGATCCCGATCTTCTCAATCCCTAGGTTACAAAAAAATCCATACTTTACAAGCCAGTTCCAGGATGCAACATGCAGCCGGCTGCGAGATCAAACATAAATTATCTCTGTCATACTGTGCTTATTTAAGCATCAAAGACACATATTCTCACTTTATAACCACAAATATATTTATGACACATCACATATGAAGATATAATAATCTATTTATACACAGAATTTTGCGCTGATAGTAATTCATCATGTATGTAAAAAAATCACTCAACAAATCTATATGAATTAAATACGAGATACTTGACTGCCTTAAAACAATAAATATCTTACTTTATATATTAAACCCATCGATCCGCGACGGTGATTTCACTCTCATATACCGAAGGAAAATCGACATGAACACGGCCATCAAATTTAACACATCAACCGTGATTATGCTCGGCATCATCTACGTGTCTTTGTTCTTAATAGGCACAGAAACATACATCATATCACCTCTGCTTCCGGATATCGCCACGGATCTATCCACGACGATCCCGGTTGCGGCTCACGCGATCACATCCTACGTGCTGGTGTACGCGGTCTCGGCACCACTGCTCGGCTTCCTGGCCGATCGCCTCGATCGGCGGCACGTCCTGATGGCGGGGCTCGTGCTGTTCGCGGCGGGAAACGCCCTTGCCGCGCGGAGCTCCACCGTCGAAATCCTCATCGTCGCCCGCGCCCTGGGGGGGCTCGGCGGCGCTCTCGCAGGCCCGTCGATCTGGGCGGCGATCGTCGATGCGGTCCCTGTGGAGGCGCGCGGCCGAGCGGTCGGCTTGGGAATGGCGGCGTTCTCGCTGGGCCAAGTCGCCGGCGTCCCGATCGGAGCCGTGCTCGCTTCTGCCTTCGGCTGGCGGGCGCTGTTCCTCGCGCTCGCGGGGGCGACCGTCCTGGTGCTGGCCGGCGCTGCTCCGACTTGGCTTGGGACCCGCGAGCGGGCCGCCGCGGCCTCCCCGCGCCGGAGCGCGCCCGGGATCCTCCTGCCCTGGCGCATCCCGGAATCGGCCCGCATTCTCGCAGCCACCGGGATCTTCCACGCCGGCAATCTCGGCGCCTACGCGTATCTCGGCGCGATGCTGCACACCCGTTTCTCCTTCGGCGTGACGATGCTCGGCGCGGTCGGCGTCGCCGTCGGGATCGGCAGCATCGCCGGCGCGGTGCTGGCCGGCCATCTCAGCGACCGTGCCCGCCGCGCAGGCTCCTCGGAGGCCGGGCGCTTGCCGCTCTGGTGCGCCCTGCTCGCCGCCGCCCTGGTCGCGGTCGGCGTCGCACCGACCTCCCTCTCGGCGGTCCTGATCGTCGGCGTCTGGTTCGTCGCGAGCGGGGCCTATGTGACCGACAGCCAAGCCATCATCACCGGCGTCGTCGCTGATGCCCGCGCCCTGGCGAGCGCGTGGACGACGACGTCGATGTACGCCGGAACGGCGATCGGCGTGCTGACCCTCGGGACATCGACCGACGATTTGCGCCTGCTCTACGGTGCGGCTTCGGCCTTTCCGCTGACGGCCTTGTTCATCTGCCTGCCGTGGGGCGGGCGCTTCCCGGCGCCGTAGGATCGACGAGATGCAACGGTCGCCCGGCGGGACCGGCGGCGCGATCCCGAGGGACGTGTTCGTCGGGATCGCGCCCCGTCCGATCCATCGGGTCCCGCCAGCGCCCCGGCCTGAGGATCAGGACGCGGGACTTCCGATGAAGGGCTTGGAGCCGGCGAAGCGGGCCTGGTCGAAGGGCCGCAGCAATTCGGGGGTGCGGAAATCCTTGGGCGCCTCGAAGTCGCGACGGGCCACGCCCCGCATCGCCTGCGGCGGGCGCGGGAAGCCGCTGCGGTCGCCGAAGTCGCGGAACGGGCCGCGATGGGTCTCGCGCTGCTCCTCGAACGCCTTGGCGCAGAGCACGTCCGCAACCGTGACGCCGGCCACCGCCGCGAAGGCCACGAGGACGTGGGACTTCCGGGCGTTGTCGTCGTCGAGGCCGGTGGCGAGCGTGGCGAGATCGAGGGCGTCGCCCCCGACCCGGGTCCACAGCCAGGGCGCCGGGTCGTGCGTGACGAGGAGCGCGACTCCGTTCGCGATCTCGCGCACGCCGTAAGCCTGCACCACGCCCTCGAAGCCCGGCATGCCGAGGGTCCGGGTCAGCCGGCGCGGGGCCAGGAGTTCGACGAGGCCGAGCCCGATCGAGAACAGGCCGAGCCCCTTGGCGAGGGTGTCGGCCGTGCGGCGGGAGAGCAGAGTCTGGTCGGGGCGGGTGGCGGGCATGGGGCTCCTCGCGATCTGCGGGATGTCGCACCGGTTCCGCAGCGTTTCGGCACCGGCAGCTTTGGAAGGCGTCACGATCCTCATGCTGAGGTGCCGCCGGAGGCGGCCTCGAAGCACCGCGAACAGTTGATCCAGGCCAAAGATACGGGAGGACCGGACAGGGGTGCTTCGAGGCTCCCTAACGGTCGCACCTCAGCATGAGGGGCGGTGTGACCGCCGGAAACCGATGCGCCGCGAAGCTGCTCGCTTCCTACGGCTTCAGCACCACCTTGATGCAGTTGTCCTTCTTGTCCCGGAAGGTCCGGTACATCTCCGGGCCCTGCTCCAGACCGACCGTGTGGGTGATCACGAAGGACGGGTCGATCTGGCCCTCCTCGATCCGCCGCAGCAGGTCGTCGGTCCAGCGGTTGACGTGGGTCTGGCCGGTGCGGAGCGTCAGGCCCTTGTTCATCAGGGCGCCGAACGGGATCTTGTCGAGGAGCCCGCCATAGACGCCGGGCACCGACAGGATGCCGGCCGGGCGGCAGACGTAGATCATCTCCCGCAGCACGTGCGGCCGGTCGGTCTCCAGCATCGCCGCCTGCTTGGCGCGGTCGTATAGCGAGTCGAGCGTCGCCGTCGCGTGGGCCTCCAGGCCGACCGCGTCGATGCACTTCTCCGGCCCCTTGCCGTTCGTGAGGTCGTTCAGCCGGGAGACCACGCTCTCCTTGCGGAAGTCGATCGTGGTGGCGCCGCCCGCCCGCGCCATGCTCAAGCGCTCGGGCACGCAGTCGATGGCGATGACCTGGCGGGCGCCCAGCAGGATGGCCGAGCGGATCGCCATCTGGCCGACCGGGCCGCAGCCCCAGATCGCCACCGTGTCGGTCGGCTCGATGTCGCACTGCACGGCCGCCTGCCAGCCGGTCGGGAAGATGTCGCTCAGGAACAGGAGCTGCTCGTCGGTGAACGTCGAGGGCACCTTGATGTGGGTCTTGTCCGCGAAGGGCACCCGCAGGTACTCGGCCTGCCCGCCCGGATAGCCGCCGGTGAGGTGCGTGTAGCCGAACAACCCCGCCGTGGTGTGGCCGAAGACCTTGTCGGCGACCGACTTGTTGCGGTTCGAGCGCTCGCAGACGGAGAAGTTCCCGCGGCGGCACTGGTCGCACTCGCCGCAGAAGATCGTGAAGGGGATGACCACGCGGTCGCCGACCTTGAGCGCCGATTTCGCCCCCCGGCCCACCTCGACCACCTCGCCCATGGTCTCGTGGCCCATGATGTCGCCCTTCTCCATGCCGGGCATGAAGTGGTCGTAGAGGTGGAGGTCGGAGCCGCAGATCGCGCAGGTCGTCACCCGGATGATGGCGTCGCGATCATCCTCGATCCGCGGATCCGGGACCGTCTCGCAACGAATGTCCTGGGTTCCGTGCCAGACCAGAGCCCTCATGCCGGCACCTCCTTGTCCGCGCGCCGCGGGAAGGTCCGGGGCGTCGCGGACCAACGCGCGCCGTGCGGTCGGAGCCATGTCCTGCATACCTGGGGGGAGTTCCAAGCCCCGCGCTGGGGTCAGACCTCCCCGGGTGCGCCCCGGCGGCCGCCACGGCCGGTCCGCGCGCGGCGCCGGGGTCGCGCGCGTCCGCGACGCGCCTCCGTCAGGCCGCGAGCTTCGGGGGTTCGCCGGACAGGATCGTCACCAGCCGCCCCATCACGCTCTCGGCCTCGTCGTTCGGCACCTGGCAGGTGCCCGCCGCCCGGTGGCCGCCGCCTCCGAAGGACAGGCAGACCGCCCCGACATCCACCGGCGAGCCGCGGTCGAGGATCGACTTGCCGATCGCGAAGACGGTGTTCTGCTTCCTGAGGCCCCACATCACGTGGGCGGAGATATCGCAGTCCGGGAACAGCGCGTAGACCATGAAGCGGTTGCCCGCGTAGATCGTCTCCTCGCCGCGCAGGTCGATCAGCGCGAGCTTGCCGTGCCTGCGCGTGCAGCGGCGCAGCTGAGCCAGGAACGGCTCGCGGTGCGCCTCGTAGAGGTCGACCCGCTCGCGCACGTCCGGCAGCGCCAACACCTCCGCGACGGTGAGATCGCGGCAGCGCTCGATCAGCTGCATCATCAGGTCGTAGTTCGAGATCCGGAAGTCGCGGAAGCGGCCGAGGCCGGTGCGCGAATCCATCATGAAGTTCAGCAGCACCCAGCCCTGCGGATCCAGGATCTCCTCGCGGCTGAACTGCGCCGAATCGGCCTTGTCGACCGCCGCCATCAGGTCGGCGCCGATGCCCGGGAAGGCGGCGGCGCCGCCGTAATAATCGTAGACGACGCGCGCCGCCGAGGGCGCGGCGGGATCGATGATGTGGTTCTGCCGGCCCTGCCCGGCCCCGCGCGTCACCTCGCTCGCGTGGTGGTCGAAGGCGAGGTGGCAGCCCGGCACGTAGGGCAGGTTCGTGATGATGTCGCGGTCGGTGATCGGCACGATCCCGTCCTGCATGTCCTTCGGGTGCACGAACTTGACATCGTCGATCAGGCCGCGCTCCCGCAGGAGCATGCCGCAGACCAGACCGTCGAAGTCGCTGCGGGTCACGAGCCGGAATTTCTGGGACGTCATGGCCGGTCCATCCAGAGGCGATCGGGGGCGGAGCCTAGGAAGCAGAGTCTAAGGCTCTCTTATCGGCGCCCCCCGAACGGGACGATATCCCCAGATCGATCCCGCCCGGGAAAGGGTCTTCCCCTTCGCGTCGTTCTTCAAAAAGAACGTTTCGGTTGACAAGTCGGTCCCAGCGCGGTTCTGTCCGCGCCGTTTCGCGCTCGACGGATGACGATGCAGATCCCCTTCCCCCTCGCTCCGGGAGGCCGCCCGTGACGGCGCCCGTCCGCGTCCCCGCGCCGGCGGATCTCGGGATTCCGGCCTCCGACGCGCTGGTGCGCCTCGAAGGCGTCGCCAAGACCTACCCGGCCCGCCGCGGCGCCGTCCCGGTCGCCGCCCTCGACGGCATCGACCTCACGGTCCGGCGCGGCGCGGTACTGGGCGTGATCGGCCGCTCGGGGGCCGGCAAGTCGACGCTGATCCGCCTCGTGAACGGTCTGGAACGGCCGGACCGGGGCCGGGTGATCGTCGACGGGGCCGAGATCTCCGCTCTCTCGGAGGCCGCCCTGCGCCGCGAGCGGCGCGGCATCGGGATGATCTTCCAACACTTCAACCTGCTCTCGTCGCGCACGGTCGCGGGCAACATCGCCTTCCCGCTCGAGATCGCCGGCTACGACCGGGCGGCGATCCGCGCCCGCGTGGCGGACCTCGTCGCCCTGGTGGGCCTGGAGCAGCAGCGCGACCGCTACCCCGCCGAACTGTCGGGCGGCCAGAAGCAGCGGGTCGGCATCGCCCGGGCGCTCGCCACCAACCCGAAGGTGCTGCTCTCCGACGAGGCGACCTCGGCCCTCGACCCGGAGACGACCCGCTCGATCCTCGACCTCCTGGCGCGCATCAACCGCGACCTCGGGCTGACCATCCTGCTCATCACCCACGAGATGTCGGTGATCCGCGCCATCGCCCACGAGGTGGCGGTGCTCGATGCCGGCCGCGTCGCGGAGAGGGGCGAGGTCTTCGAGATCTTCACCCGGCCCAGGGCTGCCGTCACCCGCACCTTCCTCGACCGCGAGACCGGCCGCGCCCTGCCCCCGGTCCTGGCGGCCCAGCTGCGGCCCGAGGGCGAGGGCGACACCACCGTGCTGCGCATCACCTTCCGGGGCCCGCACGCCAAGGACGCGGTGCTGGCCCAGCTCGCCCACGAGGCGGGGATCGAGGCCTGCATCCTGTCCGGCACCGTCGACGAGATCGCCGGGCGCCCCTTCGGCATCTTGGTCGTCGGCGTGGCGGCGAGGCCGGGCCTCGTCGGGCGCACGCGGGAATTCCTCGCCGACCGCGGCCTCGACGTGGAGGTGCTGGGCGCGCTGCCCGCCTCCGCCTGGCCCGTTCCCCAATCCGCTCTGCACCTCTCCGGTCCGTCGCATGTCGCCTGAACTCCTGCGCCTCCTCGTCGCCGCCACCGCGGACACGCTGCGGATGGTCGCCGTCGCGGCCTCCCTCGCCACCCTGTTCGGGCTGCCGCTGGGGGTCTTCCTCGCCACCAGCGGGCGGGGCGAACTCTTCGCCGCGCCGCGCCTCAACCGGGCGCTCGGCCTCCTCGTCAACGCCACCCGCTCGACGCCCTTCATCATTCTGGTCGTGGCGATCATCCCGTTCACCCGTCTCGTCGCCGGCACCTCGATCGGGACCTCGGCGGCGACCGTGCCGCTCACCGTCGCGGCGACCCCCTTCATCGCGCGCCTCGTCGAGGGGGCGATCCGCGAGGTCGACGGGGGCCTCGTCGAGGCGGCCCGCGCCTTCGGGGCGAGCCCGCTCCAGATCGTCATCAAGGTGCTGATCCCCGAGGCGCTGCCGGGCATCGTGCTCGCGCTCACCCTCGCGGTCGTCTCGCTGATCGGCTTCTCGGCCATGGTCGGGGCCGTGGGCGGCGGGGGCCTCGGCGATCTCGGGATCCGCTACGGCTACCAGCGCTTCATGCCTGAGATGATGGCCGCGGTCGTGGTGGTGCTGATCGTCCTCGTGCAGGCCGTCCAGACCCTCGGCGACGTCCTCGCGCGGCGCCTCAACAAGCGCCTGCGCCAAGCCTGAGACCGGCCGGCCGACTTCCCGTTCCAACCCGGAGACCCCTGATGTTGCGGATCCTCACCGTGGTGGCGGCACTCGCCGCCACCCTGCCGGCCGCTGCCGCCGAGCGCGTGCGCATCGGCGCCACGCCCGGCCCCCACGCGCAGATCCTGGAGGCGGTGAAGCCGATCGCGGCCAAGCACGGCATCGACCTGCAGGTGATCGAGTTCTCGGACTACGTGATCCCCAACGAGGCCCTGGCGGCGGGCGAGCTGGAGGCCAATTCCTTCCAGAACCAGCCCTATCTCGACAACCAGAAGGCCGATCGCGGCTACAAGATCGACAGCGTCGCGCGGACGGTGAACTTCCCGATGGGGATCTACTCGAAGCGGCACAAATCCTGGGACGCGCTGCCGGACGGGGCGACGATCGCGATCCAGAACGACCCGACCAATGGCGGGCGCACGCTGCTGCTCCTGCAGGACAAGGGTGTCATCACCCTGAAGGAGGGCGTCGGCTTCAAGCCGAGCGTCGCCGACATCGTGAAGAACCCGAAGAAGCTGCGCTTCATCGAAGTGGACGCCGCACAGACCCCGCGCTCGCTCGACGACGTCGATGCGGCGGCGGTGAACACCAACTACGCCGAGCCGGCGGGCCTCAAGCCGACGGACGCGATCCTGCGCGAGGAGCCGAAGGGGCCCTACGTGAACGTCCTGGCGGTGCGCAGCACCGACAAGGACAAGCCCTGGGTCAAGGCGCTGGTCGAGTCCTACCGCTCGCCGGAGACCAAGGCGTTCATCGAGACGACCTTCAAGGGCGCGGTGCTGACGAGCTGGTAGGCCGGACGCAACGAACAGGCGCCCAGAGCGGACGCTGACGGTCGGAGTGAAAGCGCCGCGC
Organism: Methylobacterium sp. JK268; assembly: GCF_054052225.1. Taxonomy (NCBI): domain Bacteria; kingdom Pseudomonadati; phylum Pseudomonadota; class Alphaproteobacteria; order Hyphomicrobiales; family Methylobacteriaceae; genus Methylobacterium; species Methylobacterium sp. JK268. The sequence continues at coordinate 56,694 of NZ_JBSVZN010000004.1, forward strand.
GGGATCTCTCCTCCCGTGCGGCGCTTCCAGCTTCACACGGTGCTGGATGAAGCGCGGGGTCCCCTCTCCCCGCTTGCGGGAAGACCGCGTGCACACATTTTGCAGCCGGCTCATCAAATGACCGCTTCTGGGAAACACAACACTCCTCAGCATGAGGACGTGGATCTGTTGCCATGAGTCGGGTTTGAAGCTGTGGCTCACCATCGCCTGACTGGATGAAATCCACCGGTCTTCAGCTCCATAGGCGTCGATCGAACCTTGCGATGTCCCGTGGGTGCGGCTGAGCGATGACGCATCCGCCGGCCTTCGCGGCGGGATCCCGGGCGCCCCTCCCCGCTTCGCCTTCAGCCCCGCGCAAGCCTGCCGGCCTATCCCGATGCCATCGCGGCTCGGACGGAGCGGGACACGTGGGCGTTCTCATCGGCTTGGTCATCGCGCTCGGAGCGATGATCGGGGGCTTCCTGGCGGAGGGCGGTCACCTCGCGGTGATCTGGCAGCCCTGGGAATTCCTCATCATCTGCGGCATGGCGGCCGGCACCTTCGTGATCGCCAACCCCATGAAGACGGTGGTGGATTCCGGTAAGGGCCTGCTCGAGGCCATCACCGACAAGGTGCCCAAGCGCAAGGACTACCTGTCCCTGCTCGGCCTGATGCACGCCCTGATGCGCGAGCTCAAGGCCAAGCCGCGCAACGAGGTCGAGCCCCACCTGGACGACCCGGCCAACTCCGAGATCTTCAAGTCCTATCCGGACATTTTGAAGAATCTCGAACTCACGATGTTCATCTGCGATTACGCACGCTTGATCCTGATCGGGAACGCCCGGCCCCACGAGATCGAGGCGCTGATGGACGAGGAGATCGGCACCCACAAGCGCGACGCGCTCAAGCCCTACCAGTCGATCACGACGGTCGCCGAGGCGCTCCCGGCGCTCGGCATCGTGGCGGCGGTGCTCGGCATCGTGAACGCGATGGGCGCCCTCGACCAGCCGCCCCACGTGCTCGGCCACCTGATCGGCGCGGCGCTGATCGGCACGCTCGGCGGCATCACGCTCTCCTACGGCATCCTGGCGCCGCTCGCCAACAAGGTGAAGACCGTGCGCGACAAGCAGACCCGGGTCTACGTCATCGTGAAGCAGAGCCTGATCGCCTACATGAACGGCGCCCTGCCCCAGATCGCCGTGGAGCACGGCCGCAAGGGCATCTCGCTCGCCGACCGCCCGACCATCGACGAGGTCGAGACCGCCACCGTCGGCGGCGGCGCCCAGCGCGAGGCGGCCTGACCATGACCGACGTCCGCGACCGCCTCCTCGACGCCTCCGGCCTGTCCCCCGACAGGCTGCCGATGCTCAACGTCATCTTCGACCGCCTGGCCACCGCCTGCGCCGACAACCTCAAGCACCTCGCCGTCTCGCCGATCTTCTACTCGCTGATGAGCGTCGAGAGCGGGATGTTCGGGGACATGCTGGAGCCCTACGAGGCGAACGCGGTCGTCGGGATCTTCTACTCGCCGCAATGGGACGGGCACGTCCTGGTCGGGCTCGACCGCGACTTCGTCTTCACCATGGTCGAGGTGCTGCTCGGAGCCGACGGCTCGGAGCCGCCGGTCGAGGAGGCGCGCAACTTCTCCAGCATCGAGCTGCGCATCGCCCAGATGACGATGGAGCAGATCGGCAAGGCGCTCGAATCCGCCTTCTCGCTCGTCTCCGTGGCGACCCTGAAGCTGGAGCGGACGGAGACCCGCATGGACTTCGCGATCATCGGGCGGCGCTCCAACAAGGCGGTGGCGGCCAAGTTCCTGCTGCAGGCGCTCAACCGGGGCGGCGAGATGTTCCTGATCATTCCCCAATCGGTCCTCAACCCGATGCGCCAAGCCCTCTCGAAGGTGCTCACGGGCGAATCCACCTCGCGGGATCCGCGCTGGGAGCGTCAGATCTCGACCGAGGTCAAGAAGACCGAGGTCACGCTGCACGCCGTCCTGGAGGAGCGCACGCTCACCCTGGGCGAGATCGCGAACCTGAAGGTCGGGCAGGTGCTCACCCTCGACGCCACGCCCAAGAGCCGCGTGAAGCTGGAGAGCAAGGACGAGCCGCTGTTCTGGTGCCAGGTCGGGCAGGCCAACGGCACCTACGTGCTGCGGATCGAAGACGAGATCGACCAGGATAAGGAATTCATGGATGGCGTCCTCTCTCGTTGACGGGATCCTCCTCGGGGCCCTGGTGCTGACCTGCCTGTGCGTGGTGCCGATGTACCTCAAGCTCAAGCGCCTCGACCGCGTCCAGGCCGAGTACGGGCACGCCTTCGCGCAGACGAGCCACGCCCTCGCCCAGGCGGGCGAGGCGGTCCGCGGCTTCTCGGGCGAGGGCCGCGAGATCCTGGAGGCGCTCTCCGCCAAGATCGAGGAGGGCCGCCGGGTGATCGGCGAGCTCGACGCCCGGCAGCGCCGCCTCGCCGCCGGCCCGACCGGCGGTCGCCCCCAACCCTGACCCTCTGACCCCACCCCGCCCGCGCCGCGAGACCCGTTCCGATGAGCCAGAACCCGTTCGACGACGTCACCGACGTGCCCGCGAGCCACGCCGACGCCCTCTTCGCCTCCATCACCCCGGAGGCGCCGCAGCGATCCGCCGAGTCGATCGGCGCCGGCCGCAACCTCGACGCGGTGCTGCGCATCCCGGTGCTGATCCAGGTCGTGCTCGGCTCGGCCACGATGCCGGTCGCCAACCTGATGAAGCTCGGGCGCGGCGCCATCGTCCCCCTCGACCACCGGGTCGGGGAACCGGTCGACGTGATGGTGAACGGCCGCGTGATCGCCCGGGGCGAGGTGGTGGTGGTCGAGGAGGACAATTCCCGCTTCGGCGTCTCGCTGACGGAGATCGTCGGCCCGACCTCCGACAACGCGTCCTAGGACCGGAGAGGTCGGCATGACGGCGGCTCCCCTGGCGATCCGCGGCGGCCCTCCGCGGCGCCTGCGCGCGGTGGACGAGGTCGCGACCCTGCTGCTCGCCATGGGCAAGCCGGCGGCGGGACGTCTCCTCAAGTACTTCGACGAGGACGAGATCAAGCTGATCACGCGGGCGGCGGTCAGCCTCGGCCCGATCAACGCGGAGATCCTCGAAACCCTGGTGGACGCCTTCCTGGGCGAGTTCTCCAAGGGCGCCAACCTGTTCGGCACGGTGAACGAGGTCGAGAAGCTCCTCACCGGGCTGCTTCCCCCCGAGCAGATCGCCGACATCCTGGCCGAGGTGCGCGGCAACAACTCGAAGCGGTCGGTCTGGGAGCGCCTGTCGGGCGTGTCCGAGACGGTGCTGGCGAGCTACCTCGTCAAGGAGCACCCGCAGACCGCGGCGCTGATCCTGTCGAAGATCAAGCCCACCGCCGCCGCCAAGGTCATGAGCCACCTGCCCCAGCCGCTCCGGAACGGGCTGATGCGGCGGATGCTCGCCTTCAAGCCGATCGTCGACGACACGCTGCGCCAGATCGAGAAGATCATCAACGACGACCTCATGGTCAACTTCGCGCGCAACGCCGGCGCCGACACGCACGCCAAGATCGCCGACATCATCAACAAGATGGAGCGCGAGCACATGGACGATGTGCTGTCGAGCCTGTCGGAGTCGCGGCCGAAATCCGCCGAGATCCTCAAGGGCCTGCTGTTCACCTTCGAGGACATCGTCAAGCTCACGCCCCGCGCCCGCACCACCCTGTTCGACGCGGTGCCGAACGACCGCCTCGTCCTCGCCCTCAAGGGCACTCCCGCGGAGTTCCGCGAGACGGTGCTCGGCGCGCTCTCGGCCCGCGTGCGCCGCATGATCGAGCACGAGCTCAACGGCGGCGAGCCGGCGGCCCAGCGCGACGTGCTCGACGCCCGCCGCGAGATCACGGACCTCGCCCTCGACATGGCCGGGCGGGGCGAGATCGAGATCAACAGCGAGAGCGAGGACGATGCCCTCATCCGCTGATCCCGAGCACGTCGTCTTCCCGAGCGGCCGAGGACGGTGACGCCGCATGGCCGAGGATCACGACCCCGAGAGCAAAACGGAGAGCGCGACCGAGCGGCGCGTCCAGGACGCGATCGCCAAGGGCGACGTCCCGGTCTCGCGGGAAGCCTCCGTGCTGGCCTCGGTGCTCGGGCTGCTGATCGGGCTGACGCTGTTCGTCCGCGGTCAGGCCGCGACGCTCGCGAGGGACTTCGTCCCGCTGTTCGACCAGCCGCGCGGCTTCACGCTGGAGAACGGGCGGGACGCGACGCTGCTGATCCAGGCCGTGATCATGGCGGCCGGCCGGTTCCTGCTGCCCTTCGTGGCGATCTTCATCGTGTGCGGCCTCGCCGCCTCGATGTCCCAGAACCTGCCCCGCTTCGTGGGCGACCGCATCCAGCCGAAATGGTCGCGGGTCTCGCCCATGGCCGGCTGGAGCCGGATCTTCGGCCGCTCCGGCTTCGTCGAGTTCCTGAAATCGCTCTTTAAGTTCCTGACGATCAGTGTGGTCTCCCTGCTGCTGCTGCGCTCCGAGCGGCACAAAGTCGTGAACGCCATGAGTGTCGATCCCAGCCAGGTCCCCGAACTGATCCTGTCGATGGCGATCCGCCTCGTCTCGGCGGTCAGCATCGCAACGATCGTCCTCGTCGCCGCCGACCTGCTCTGGGCGCGCCTGCGCTGGCAGCGCTCGCTGCGGATGTCCCGCCAGGAGATCAAGGACGAGCACAAGCAGACCGAGGGCGATCCGATGGTCAAGGCGCGCCTGCGCTCGCTGGCGCAGGACCGCTCGCGCAAGCGCATGCTCGCCTCCGTTCCCCGGGCGACCGTGGTGATCGCCAACCCGACCCACTTCGCGGTGGCCCTGCGTTACGAGCGCGACGAAAACGCCGCGCCGCTCGTCGTCGCCAAGGGCCAGGACCTCATCGCTCTGAAGATCCGCGAAATCGCCGAGGCGAACGGGATCCCGGTCATCGAAGACAAGCCTCTGGCAAGGTCGCTGTACGATAGTGTCCAGGTCGATCAAATGATTCCGGCCGAGTTCTACCGGGCCGTGGCTCAGATCCTGTTCTATGTGTTCGCGAGGTCGCGATGATGGCCCCTGCCTCTGACATGCACCCCGGGATGCCGGCCACGACCCGCCTCCTCGAAGCCGCCGAGTGCGTCTTCGCGCACGAGATCCGCGACTTCATCGCGGAGTTCTGTCTCCTCGACGGCAGCGTGCTGATCGGGTGGGTGCGCGACGACCGCCACGGGAACATCGCCGACCTCGTCGCCTCCTCGGCCGAGCCCTTCTACAAGGAGGCGACCCTGACCTACGCCGACGCGGCCGACGTCAACTTCTCCTGGGGCCGCTCGCCGACCGTGGTCCTCGACATGGAGTTCGGCGCCGGGTCGGTGACGGTGTTCTTCAAGCTGGTGCTCGACGGCACCTACGTGGGCGTCGCCATCGACCGCATCCTGGCGGCCTCCGCGCCCGACCTCGACATCGACCGCTTCGCCCGGACGCTCGCGGACGCGCGGGTCGGGACGGCGTGACCGGGATCGCCCCGTGGCAGCGATGCCGCGGGGTGTTGCATCGCCGCCATTGACCGAATCACGTGACCCGGACATCATCGTAACGAATTGGTTGCGGTCTCCCATCGCCTCCTCGATCCCCCGTCAACGCCAGTCCTTCGCGTCTCCCCGGCCTCGGGCCGCAGGGGAAGCGTCGCGCGTGGACATCGGATGGACGGAGATGGTCCGCCGCCGAGGATGACTCATCGGGTTTCCCATCCATGTACATCTTCGTCGATGATCGGCCGACGGTAACGAGCGGCTACGCGGCGGGCTTCGAGCGCGAGGGCGTGTCGTCCCTCGGACTGGTGGGCGACGAGTTCCGGAACTGGTTCAGCGCCGCCTCGTCGGGCGACATCGAGGCGATCCAGGGTTTCCTGCTCGGCGACTTCGAGGACCGCGTCGCCTGCGCCGGGCTGATCCGCCGCCAGTCGCGCGCGCCGATCATCGCGCTGAGCGAGGTCCGTTCCCTCGAGACCACCCTGGCGCTATTCACGGCAGGCATCGACGACGTCCTCGGCAAGCCGGTCCACGTGCGCGAGATCCTGGCCCGCTCCGAGGCGATCTGGCGCCGCGTCAACGGGGAGACCAGCCCCGCCGGCGACCAGCCCGAGCGGCTGAAGGTGCATTTCGACGGCCGCGACCCGGAGGTCGACGGCGCGGTCCTGGCCCTGCCCCGGCGCGAGCGGACGATCCTCGAGTACCTCGTGCGCAACCGGGGCCGCCGGCTGACCAAGGCCCAGATCTTCAACGCGATCTACGGCGTCTACAGCAACGACGTCGAGGAGAGCGTGGTCGAGGGCCACGTGAGCAAGCTGCGCAAGAAGCTGCGGGACCGCCTGGGCTACGACCCGATCGAGGCGAAGCGCTACATCGGCTACACCTATGTCGGGTGACGCGGCCCGGACGGGCTCCGGGAGCCGTCACCCGCGATGATGGACGGCGTCGGCCTCCCGGAGGGGTCGAGGGGAGGCCGGGTTCACCCCTCCGGCAACGCCCGCGCATCCGCGTGGTAGGAGCGGTTCGGACGCAGGTCGACCGCGGAGGCCATCCGGTTCGTCATGTTGAAGAAGCTCGCCACCGCGGCGATGTCCCAGATGTCCCGGTCGGTGAAGCCCGCGTCGCGCAGGGCCTCCCGGTCCTCCTCCTCGATCGTCCAGGGCGCCTCGGTCAGCGCCGCCGCGAAGTCGAGCATCGCCCGGTGGCGCCCCGAGAGGTCGGCGGCGCGGTAGTTCATGACCAGCATCTCGCCGAGCACCGGATCGCCCGAGAGCGTCCGCACCGCCGCGCCATGCGCGGTGAGGCAGTAGTAGCAGCGGTTCACGCTCGACACCGCCACGGCGATCATCTCGCGCTCCAGCTTCGACAGGCCCGACGGCGCGAGCATCAGGTCGTTGTAGAAGGTGACGAAGGCGTCGAGCTTGGCGGCGTCGTGCGCGTAGGCGAGGAGCACGTTCGGCACGAAGCCGATCTTCTCCCGGCACTTGTCGAAATAGGCCGCGAGGTGCTCCGGCAGGTCGGGCGCCGGATCGAGGTCGAGGGCCGTAACGCCGCCATCGGTCTCCTGGGCGCGGGGGCGCTCCCCGACCTCGTCCTTCGCGCCGCGGCTCTTGTGTCTCGGCGCGCCGGCCCCGTCCCGCCTGTCCATGACTGGTCTCTCCCTGTCGCAGTCGTCGAGCTATAAACCGGCGGCAGGATGCGGACGAGACGCAAGGGTTGCGGACCATACAGGTTCGTGCGAACCCCTCGGCCGCTGACACCTCGGCGGGAGGGACGTGCCGTGGATCTGTCGACCGCGACTCCGGAAGCGCGAGCGAGCCGGACCGATCTCATCGCAGCCGCCGCCTCGGCGGCGGAGCGCCGGGGAGAGCCCGGCGACTTCGTCCGGGACCTGTTCGGCCGGGTGCCCCCCGAGGATCTCAACGCCTACGCGCCCGAGACCCTGGCCGACCTAGCGCTGGCGGCCCGCCAACACCTCGCGGCCGCCCGGCCGCCGGAGGCCGGGGCCGCGATCCGGCTCAACGACGTGGTGGTCGAGCGCGACGGGCGCCGCCGCGACGTCACCGTGCTAGAGGCGATCAACCCGAACCGGCCCTTCCTGCTCGACTCCACCCTCGCGGAACTGGTGGCGCGGGGCTACACGCCCCGCCTCGTCGCCCACCCGATCCTGGCGGTCGAGCGCGGTCCGGACGGCGCCCTCCTGCGCCTCGCGGGCGAGACCACCGCCGGCCAGGGCGGCGCGCTCAGCCGCGAGAGCTTCATTCACGTCCACCTCGACCGGATCGACGACGAGGGCGAGCGCCAAGGCCTCGTCGACGCGCTGGCTCAGGTCTACGCCGACGTCGCCGTCGCCACCGAGGACCACCCGGCCATGCTGGCGCGGCTCGACGAGGCCGCCGCGGCCTACGGTTCGGCCCCCGCGACCCTGCCGCCCGACGAGGTCGCGGAGGCGCGCGCCTTCCTGGCCTATATCCGCGCCGACGAGTTCACCTTCCTCGGCATGCGCGAGTACCGCCTGGGCGAGGGCGCCGAGTATCGCGGCGTGCGCGGGACCGGGCTCGGGATCCTGCGCGACGGCGCCGTCGAGGTGCTGCGGCGCGGCCGCACCATGGTGGCGGCGACGCCCGAGATCCGCGCCTTCCTGGAGCGCCCCGAGGCGCTGATCATCACCAAGGCGAGCCTGATCTCGCGGGTGCACCGGCGCACCCACCTGGACATGATCGGCATCAAGCTGTTCTCGGAGACCGGCCAGGTCGCGGGCGAATTGCGGGTGGTCGGCCTCTTCGCGAGCACGACCTACACCAGCCGCGCCGAGGAGGTGCCCTACCTGCGCCGGAAGGTGGCGCGGGTGGTGGCGGAGGCCGGGCTCGACCCGACCAGCCACGCGGCCCGCTCGCTGCTCCACGTGCTCGAGACCTATCCGCGCGACGACCTCTTCCAGATCGAGCCGGACCTGCTGCGCCGCTTCGCGCTCGCGATCGTGTCCCTCGCCGAGCGGCCGCGGGTGCGGGTGCTGGCGCGGCCCGACAAGTTCGGGCGCTTCGTCTCGCTCCTGGTCTACGTGCCGAAGGAGCGCACCGACGCCGCCCTCCAGAAGCGGATCAGCGCGCACCTCGCCGCCCGTCTCGGCGGCCACATCTCGGCGGTCTACCCGGATTATCCCGAGGGGCCCCTCGCCCGGTTCCACATCGTGATCGGGCGGCGCGAGGAGACCCCGCCGGAGATCGATCCGGCGGAGCTGGAAGCCGAGGTGACGGCGCTCTCGCGCACCTGGGCCGACAGCCTGCGCGAGGCGCTCGCCGACACCATGGACGGGACGCGGGCCCGGGCGCTCGGCAGCTACTACGCGGAGGCCTTTCCGCCCGGATACCGGGACGCCTATGCGAGCCGGGACGCGATCCCCGACATCGCCATCCTGGAGCGGATCTCCCCGGAGCGGCCCCGCGCGGTGGCGCTGCTGCGGCGGGCGGGCGACCCCGAGACCCGCGTCGCCCTCAAGGTGTTCTCGCAGGCGACCGCCCTGCCCCTGTCGGACCGGGTGCCGGTTCTCGAGAATCTCGGCTTTCGCGTCATCGACGAGCGCACCTTCCTGATCGGCCGGCCGGGCGCGCCGGAGGCGGACGGCATCTGGCTGCACGACATGCTGCTGGAGCGGGCCGGCGGCGGCCCGGTCGACCTCGCGCGGTTGGAGCGGCCGGTCGAGGCGACGCTGCTCGCCATCGCGCGCGACCTCGCCGAGTCCGACGCCTACAACCGCCTCGTGCTGGAGGCGGGCCTCGGATGGCGGGACGTGGCGCTGCTGCGCGCCTTCGGGCGCTACCTGCGCCAGCTGCGCATCCGCTACGGGCAGGACTACCTCGCGGCGACGCTGAGCCGCCATCCCGGCATCGCCGAGAAGCTCGTCGCCCTGTTCTACGCCCGGTTCGATCCGCGCGCCCAGGGTGACCGCGGGGCGGCGCAGGAGACCATCCGGGCCGAGATCGAGGCGGCGCTCGCCGCCGTCACCAGCCTCGACGAGGACCGTATCCTGCGGCGCTTCGTGAACCTCGTCGAGGCGGCCCAGCGCACGAACTTCTTCCAGGTCGCCGCGCACGGATTGCCGCCCGAGACCATCGCGTTCAAGTTCCGCTGCGCGCGGGTCGACGGGATGCCGCTGCCGCGGCCGCTCTTCGAGATCTTCGTCTACGCGCCGCGGGTCGAGGGCCTGCACCTGCGCTTCGGCTACATCGCCCGCGGCGGCCTGCGCTGGTCGGACCGGCCGGAGGATTTCCGCACCGAGATCCTGGGCCTCGTGAAGGCGCAGCAGGTCAAGAACGCCGTGATCGTCCCGGTGGGCGCCAAGGGCGGCTTCTTCCCCAAGCGCCTGCCGCCGGCCTCGGACCGGCAGGCGTGGCTCGCCGAGGGGACCGAGAGCTACCGGATCTTCATCCGCACGCTCCTGGCGGTCACCGACAACATCGTCGACGGCGCCATCGTGCCGCCGGCCGACACCGTCCGACACGACGGCGACGACGCCTACCTGGTGGTGGCGGCCGACAAGGGCACGGCGACCTTCTCGGACATCGCCAACGCGATCTCGATCGAGCGCGGGCACTGGCTCGGCGACGCCTTCGCGTCGGGCGGCAGCCAGGGCTACGACCATAAGGCGATGGGCATCACCGCCCGGGGCGCCTGGGAGGCCGTCAAGCGCCACTTCCGGGAGATCGACGTCGACATCCAGAGCGAGCCCGTGACGGTGGCGGGCGTCGGCGACATGTCGGGCGACGTGTTCGGGAACGGCATGCTGCTGTCGCGCTCGCTCAAGCTCGTGGCGGCCTTCGACCACCGCGACATCTTCCTCGATCCCGATCCGGACCCGGCCACCTCCTTCGCCGAGCGCCGCCGGCTGTTCGACCTGCCACGCTCCTCCTGGGCGGATTACGACCGCGCGACAATCTCGGCCGGCGGCGGCGTCTTCCCGCGCTCGGCCAAGACGGTGCCGCTCTCGCCCCAGATCCGCGCGCGTCTCGGGTTCGACCGCCCGGAGGCCACCCCCGCCGAGGTGATGCAGGCGATCCTGCGGGCACCGGTCGACCTGCTCTGGTTCGGGGGCATCGGCACCTACGTGCGGGCCTCGTCCGAGGGCGACGACGAGGCCGGCGACCGCGCCAACGACGCGATCCGGATCACCGGCGCGGAGCTCCGCGCGCGGGTCATCGGCGAGGGCGCCAATCTCGGCCTGACCCAGCGCGGGCGCATCGAGGCGGCGCGCCGGGGGGTCCGGCTCAACACCGACGCCATCGACAACTCGGCCGGGGTGAACACCTCGGACGTCGAGGTGAACATCAAGATCGCGCTCACCACGCCGGAGCGGGACGGCCGCCTCGGTCCGGAGGCGCGCAACGCGCTCCTCGCCGGCATGACCGGGCAGGTGGCCGACCTCGTGCTGCGCAACAACCAGCTCCAGACGCTCGCCCTCTCGCTCGCCCAGCGCCAGGGCGCGGGCGAGAACGGCTTCGCCACGCGACTGATGCAGATGCTGGAGGCGGAGCACCGCCTGGACCGCTCGGTGGAGTTCCTGCCCTCCGACGCGGCCCTGGCCGAGCGCGCCCAGGGCGACGAGGGGCTCACCCGCCCCGAACTCGCGGTGCTCCTCGCCTACGCCAAGCTGTCCCTGAAGGACGCGCTCCTCGACAGCCCGGTGCCGGACGACCCCTACCTGTCGCGGGAACTCGAGCGCTACTTCCCGCCAGTCCTGCTCGCCCGCTACCCCGACGCGGTGGCCCAGCACCGCCTGCGGCGCGAGATCATCGCGACGGGGCTCGCCAACGCGATCATCAACCGCGGCGGTCCGACCCTGGTCAGCCGCCTCGCGGACGAGACCGGCGCCGAGGCCCCCACCATCGCGGCGGCCTACGCGGTGACCCGCGACGCGTTTGGGCTCCTCGACCTCAACCGGGCGGTGGACGGCCTCGACGGCATCCTGTCGGGCGCCCAGCAGCTCGCCCTCTTCGCGGACCTGCAGGACCTGCTGCGCCAGCGCATGGTCTGGTTCATCCGCAACGAGGCGCTGGCGGAGGGCGAGGGCGGGATCGAGGCCGTGGTGGCGCGCTACCGCGACGGGATCGCGGCGGTGGGCGCCGCCCTGGCGGAGGTGCTGCCCGCGGGCGCCCGCGAGGCGCTGGCCAAGCGCAGCCGCGCCCTGGCGGACCAGGGCGTGCCCGAGGATCTCGCCGCCCGCCTCGCGGCGCTCGCCGAACTCGGCGCCGCCCCCGACATCGTGCGGGTCGCGGAATCCACGGGCCGGCCGCCCGCGGCGATCGCCGCGACGCATTTCGCCCTGGAGGAGCTCTTCCGGCTGAGCCCGCTCATCCGCGCGGCCCGCTCCGTGCCGGTGGCCGACACCTTCGACCGCATCGCCCTCGAGCGGGCCGTCGCCGGCATCGCGGCGGCCCACCGGGCGCTCACCGCCGAAGCCGCCGCGACCGGCGAACAGGGCCAAGCCGCGGTCGAGGCCTGGAGCGCGGCCCGGGGCGCCTCCCTGGCGCGGATCCGCACCGCCATCGCGGCCATCGGGGCTTCCGGTCTGACCGTGTCGAAGGTCTCCGTGGCGGCGAGCCTGCTCGCGGACCTGACCCGCGCGTGACCGGGCCCGGGCGCCCGGATTTCGACGCCGCCTTCCGCGACCGCCTCGCGGACCTCGTCGCGTGGCGGCGGGACGTGCGGCGCTTCCGGCCCGACCCGGTGGTCGAGGCGGACCTGCGCGCCTGCCTCGCGCTCGCCCGCCTCAGCCCCTCGGTGGGCAACAGCCAGCCCTGGCGCTTCGTCCGTGTGGGCGATCCCGCCCGGCGGGAGGCCGTCCTCGCCAATTTCTCCCGCTGCAACGAGGCCGCCGCGCGCGCCTATCCGGACGCACGGGCCGGAGCCTATCGCCGCCTGAAGCTGGAGGGCCTGCGCGAGGCGCCGGTCCACCTCGCGGTCTATTGCGACGAGGCGACGGCGGACGGCCACGGGCTCGGCCGGGCGACCATGCCGGAGATGCTGCGCTACTCGGTGGTGCTGGCGATCCACACCTTCTGGCTCGCGGCCCGCGCCCGCGGGCTCGGCGTCGGCTGGGTCTCGATCCTCGACCCCGCGCCGCTCACCCCCCTCCTCGCCGTCCCGGAGGCGTGGCGCCTCGTCGCCTACCTGTGCGTCGGCTGGCCGCAGGAGGAGCATGCCGATCCCGAACTGGCGCGGCACGGCTGGCAATCGCGGCTGCCGGACGAGGGGCTGCTGATCGAACGCTGAGCGCCCCCGCCGCCCGGAGCGCCCTCAAAAAAGAGACCGCACTCCGGAGAGGCGGTCCCAAGGAAGGGTCTCGAAACCTCTGGAGGAGGCCGGAACCGACCGGCACCGGGTGTCCGGGACGGGCGAATCCGGCCGAGAGGTCCCATCCGACATAGCCCTGCTTCGCGGCCGGCCGAAGGCTCGAATCGGGCGAAACGATGGCCGCGCGCGGGATCTGGGTCGCGTTGAGCAATTGTGTTGAAAGCCGGCAACGTGATCCGTCTCGCCGCCCTTGCGGCCGCGTGAGGCGCATCCCATCATGCCGGGGAGGGACCCGCCCGGGTGGCCCGCGGAGGCGTGGAGGAGCGATGACAGAGGGAGAGAGCGCGGATAGCCGCGCGGCGGGCGCGGAGGCCCGGATCGTCCCCTTCCCCCGGTCCACCCCGTCGCCCGTGTCCTTCCATCGCAGCGAGTTGCGCGAGATCCTCAACCTCTACGGCCGCATGGTCGCGGCGGGGGAGTGGCGCGACTACACGATGGACTTCACCCGCGAGAAGGCGGTCTTCGCGATCCACCGCCGCACCTCGGAACGCCCGCTCTACCGCATCGAGAAGGACCCGCGCCTCGCCCGCCGCCAAGGCGCCTACGCGGTGATCGCCGAGACGGGCCGCATCCTCAAGCGCGGCCACGACCTCGCGCAGGTGCTGCGGGTGCTGGAGAAGCCGCTGCGCGTCGTGTCCTGAGGCCGCCGGGCGGCAGCCGCGCGCGGCCAGCCACCCGCCAGCCCCAGGCAAGGTAGGCTGCCTAGATCTCGGAGCCATGATGGTTCCGAGGGCCCGGCAGTGAGCGGCGTCTACCTCTTCAACCTCGCGTCCCGGCAAGCGCAGTACCTCTCGGTGCGGCAGGCGACCGTCGCGGGGAACATCGCGAACGCGGATACGCCCGGCTACAAGGCGCGCGATCTCGCCCCCTTCGCGAGCGTGCTGGCGCGCACCAGCCTCGATCTCGCGGCGACGAACGGCGCCCACCTGCAGGCCGGCGGCGTCGCCGCCGCCGCCAAGAGCAAGAACGCGGACAGCTGGGATCCGATCGAGGGCGGCCACACGGTCAGCCTCGAGCAGGAGATGCTGAAGTCCAACGACATCGCCCGGGACTTCAACCTCAACACCTCGGTGGTGAAGGCCTTTCACCGGATGCTGATGTCGAGCGTGAGGAGCGGCTCGTGATCGATCCGCTCCAGGCGGCGACCCGCCTCTCCAGTTCCGGGATGGAAGTGCAGTCCATGCGGCTGCGCGTCGTGGCCGAGAACATCGCCAACGCCCAGTCGACCGGCAACGAGCCCGGCTCCGACCCCTACCAGCGCAAGACGATCTCTTTCCGCACCGAACTCGATCGCGCGGTCGGCGCGGCCAACGTCAAGGTGCGGGAGATCGGAGTCGACCGCTCGGCCTACCGCGTCGAGCACGACCCCGGCAACCCGGCGGCCGACGCGAACGGGGACGTCAAGTACCCCAACGTCAACGTGCTCGTCGAGATGACGGACATGCGCGAGGCCAACCGCTCCTACGAGGCCAACCTGCAGATGATCAAGCAGGCCCGCTCCCTCGTGGCGAGCGTCATCGATCTCCTGAAGACCTGAGGCTGCCGCCATGATCGAGGCCGTCGCATCCCTGAATGCGCTCATCGACCGGGCGGGGCCGGTCTCCGGATCGTCGTCCACCGGGCTCCTCCAGGGCGTCCTCGGGCCGGCGCCGGCCGCCGTGCCGGCGGGCCCGTCCTTCGGGGACGTCATGGCCCAGTTCGCCTCCGGCGTGCGCGACAACCTGCGCGCCGGCGAGGCCGCCTCCATTTCCGGCCTCCAGGGCAAGGCCTCGGCGCAGCAGGTCGTCGAGGCGGTGATGTCCGCCGAGCAGAGCCTGCAGACCGCGATCGCCATCCGCGACAAGGTCGTCTCCGCCTATCTCGAAATCAGTCGCATGACGATCTGAGGACAACGGCCACATGAGAGCGCTCGCGATCGCCGCCACGGGCATGAATGCCCAGCAGCTCAACCTCGAAGTCATCGCCAACAACGTTGCCAACCTGAACACGACGGGGTTCAAGGGCTCGCGCGCCGAGTTCACCGACCTGCTCTACCAGGCGGAGCGCCAGCTCGGCGTGCCGAACCAGACCGGGCAGGAAGCGGTGCCGGAGGGGGCGATGCTCGGCCTCGGCGTGCGCGCGGCCGCGATCCGCAGCCTGACCAAGCAGGGACCGCTCGCCCAGACCTCCAACAACCTCGACCTCGCGATCAACGGGCGCGGCTACTTCCAGATCACCAACCCGAACGGCGAGGTGAACTACACGCGGGCCGGCTCCTTCAACAAGAGCGCCACCGGTCAGCTCGTCACGCTCGACGGCCACCTCGTCGAGCCGGCGATCCTGTTCCCGGCCAACACCGTCGACGTCGTGGTCAACCAGTCCGGTCAGGTCTACGCCAAGGTCGACGGGCAGACCAACCCGGTGCTCCTCGGCCAGCTCTCGATCGCGAACTTCGCCAACGAGTCGGGGCTGGAGCCCCTCGGCAACGGCCTCTACCGGGAGACCGCCGCCTCCGGCGCGCCCGTGACCGGCGTCGCGGGCGACATCAGCTTCGGCAAGATCCAGCAGGGCTACCTTGAGAGTTCGAACGTGGATCCGGTCAAGGAGATCACGAACCTCATCACGGCCCAGCGCGCCTTCGAGATGAACTCGAAGGTGATCCAGGCCGCCGACGAGATGGCCGGCACGGTGTCGAAGGGGATCCGCTAGGCCGGCGCGTCGGCCCCAGCCGGAGGCGGCGGCGCGGCCCCGCCGGGGCCCTGCCGGGCCGCGGATCCTCCGCGCACCGGCCTCCTGGTCGGCCGGCGCAGCCGCCCGGACGTGTGCAGTCGAGGACGCGATCACGATGGTCATGAGCAGTCGAATCCGGCGCGCCCGCGCACTCGTCCTCGCCGCCGCGGCGTGCGTCGCGATCACGGCCGCGGCGCATGCGCAGGGCGCGCCGCCCGATCCCGCGCCCGAGCGGATGCCCGACCTCCTGCTGCCGGTGCCGAGCGTGACGATCTACCCCGGCGACGCGATCAAGGAGACGATGCTGCGCATGCAGGCCTTCCCGCCGACCTTCCAGGCCCGCACCGCGGTGATCGACGCGCCGCTCGCGATCGTCGGCCGCGTCGCCCGCCGCACGCTGCTGCCCGGCGAGCCGGTGCCGGTGAACGCCGTGGACGATCCCCGCCTGGTGAGCCGGGGCACGCCGACCACCATCGTCTTCGAGGAGCATGGGCTGGTGATCACCACGCTCGGCACGCCGCTGCAGAATGGCGGCCTCGGCGAGGTCATCCGGGTGCGCAACACCGATACCGGGCGGATCGTCGTCGGCACCGTCCTCGGCGATGGCCGCGTCCGGATCGGGGACCTGCGCTGATGGCCCGGATCCGCGCGCTCGCCGCCGCCCTGCTCCTCGCGCTCGTCGCCGCGCCGGCCCTTGCGGGCACGCGCATCAAGGACATCGCCACCCTGCAGGGCGTGCGCGACAACCAGCTCGTCGGCTACGGCCTCGTCACCGGCCTCCAGGGCAGCGGCGACACGCTCCGCAACGCCCAGTTCACCGAGCAATCCCTGCAATCCATGCTCGACCGCATGGGCGTGAACGTCCGCGACCGCAACCTGCGCACGCGCAACGTCGCGGCCGTGATGGTGACGGCCGACCTGCCGCCCTATGCGACGGTGGGCTCGCGCATCGACGTCACGGTGACCTCGCTCGGCGATGCGACCTCCCTGAAGGGCGGCACGCTGCTGATGACGGCGCTCTCGGGCGGCGACGGGCAGGTCTACGCCGCCGCGCAGGGCCCGATGGCGGTGTCGGGCTTCACGGTGCAGGGGCAGGCCGAGGCGCTCACCCAGGGCGTGCCGACCGCGGGGCGGATCCCGAACGGCGCCATGATCGAGCGACAGGTGCCGGGCGCGTTCCAGGACCTGCCGCAGCTCGTCCTCGAACTGAAGAACCCGGACTTCAAGACCGCGACGGTGGTGGCCGACGCCATCAACGCCTACGCGCTCCGGCGCTTCCGCCGCCGCGTCGCCCTGCCGCGGGACCAGCGCTCGATCGCGCTCACCCGGCCCGTGCAGATCGCCCAGACCCGCTTCATCGCGGAGATCGGCGACCTGCTGGTCGAGCCCGATACCCCCGCCCGCGTGGTCGTCGACCAGCGCACCGGCACCGTGGTCATCGGGCGCAACGTGCAGATCTCCACCGTGGCGGTCACGCACGGCAACCTGACGGTCCGCGTCACCGAGACGCCGGAGGTCTCCCAGCCGAATCCCTTCTCGCGCAACGGGGAGACCGTGGTGGTGCCCCGCACCGAGGTCGCCGCGCAGGAGCAGGAGCGCAAGGTCGCCATCATGAGCGGCTCGGATCTCCAGACCCTCGTGAAGGGCCTCAACCAGGTCGGACTGAAGCCCACCGACATCATCGCCATCCTGCAGGCGGTGAAGACCGCCGGCGCCCTCCAGGCGGAGCTCGTGGTGCAATGAGACCCGCCCACCTCCTCGCCCTCGCCGCCTGCCTCGCGGCGGCCCCGGCCGCCGCGCAGGAGGCCGGCACAGCCGCCAAGCCGTCGCCCTACTGCGCCGGGATCATCGATGCGGCGGCCGACGCCCGCTTCGCGTGGCAGAAGCAGAGCCTGGAGACGCTCCAGAAGCAGGTCGACGAGCGCATCGCGAAACTCGAAGCCAAGCGCGCCGAGTACGAGGAGTGGCTGCGCCGCCGCGACGCGTTCCTGGCCAAGGCCGACGAGACCGTGGTGGGCATCTACATGAAGATGCGCCCGGACGCCGCGGCTTTGCAGCTCGCCAACATGCCCGCCGAGGCGGCCGCCGCCATCCTCACCAAGCTCAATGCCCGCGCGGCGAGCACGATCCTGGCCGAGATGGAGGCGTCCCGCGCCGCCCAGCTCGCCCGGCTGATGACGGACGCCAGTAAGAAGCCGAAGGACGACGAGAAATCGTGATGAAGCGCCTCCTGACCTGCGTGGCCGTGGCGGCGCTCGGCGCCTGCGCGCAGCCCCTCGACCCGCTCGGCCGCCCCCCGCTCCTGACCCCGGTGGGCACCGGCCTCGCCGCCCCGCGCGAGCCGCTGCCGACGACCTTCGCGGCGAACCAGCGCCACAGCTACAACTCGACCTGGTCGACGGGCGCCGCCGACCTGTTCCAGGACCCGCGCGCCCGCACCGTCGGGGACGTGATCACGGTCGCGATCTCGATCAACGACAAGGCGCAGTTCGACAACGCCACCGACCGCTCCCGCACCCAGGCTTCGGGCGTCGGCTTCGACTTCGGCTACGGGGTCTCGGGCGTGAAGGATTCGGCGACGGCCGACGCCAAGATCCGCTCGAACACAGAGACCAAGGGCAACGGCACCATCGACCGCAAGGAGAACCTCAGCCTGTCGGTGGCGGCGGTGGTGACCGAGTGCCTGCCGAACGGCAATCTGATGATCAGCGGCTCGCAGGAGGTGCGCGTGAACAGCGAGGTGCGCGTGCTCACCGTCGCGGGCATCGTGCGGCCGCGCGACATCAGCCGCACCAACACCATCGCGTACGACAAGATCGCCGAGGCGCGGATCTCCTACGGCGGCCGCGGCCGCATCACCGACGTGCAGGATCCGGCGATCGGCGCGCGCATCTTCGAGATGGTCTCGCCGTTCTGACGCAGCGGCACGCCGGGACACCTGCCTCGCGCAAGCTCCGGCCGTCACAACGCCCGGGTCGGAGACCCCGGGCCGGAAGCCCGTCCCGGGCTCCCGGACCCGGAACCGTGCCGATGGCCGAGACACCCACCGATCCCAAGGCCGCCAAGAAGGGCAAGGGCGGCCTCGCCGCCGTCGCCCTGCTGACGCTCATCGCCGGCGGGACCGGCGGCGGCTTGGGCTACTACCTCCTCACCACCGTCGAGAAGGCGGTCGACAAGAAGCAGGCCGAGCAGCGCGACCGCGCCGAGAAGGTCCTGACCTATACGGGGGATCTCGGCACGCGCAGCGTCGGCCCGCTCGTGGTGAACCTCGCGGATTCCGGGGATTCCTGGGTCCGCTTCGAGGGCTCGATCATCTACAAGACCGGGTCGGTGCCGAACCCCGACGTGGCGGTGGCGGAGATCCGTCAGGACATCCTGGCCTATCTGCGCACCGTCTCCCTCGCCCAGATCCAGGGGGCGAGCGGCCTCCTCCACCTGCGCGAGGATCTCAACGAGCGCGTGCTCGCGCGGACGAAGGGCGCCGTGCGCGAACTCGTCGTCGAGACCCTGATCGTCCAGTGACCCGGATCCCTTCCATGCGACGCTTCCTCCCGGCCCTCCTCGGGCTCGCGCTGCCGCTCCTCTTCGCCGGCGCCGCGCTCGCCCAGCAGCAGCAGGGCGCCACCGGGCTCCCGTCCCTCGACGCGCTGCTGCCGGCCGGCAACGGGACCGCGAGCGGCCGCATCATCCAGGTCGTCGCGCTCCTCACGGTCCTCTCCGTGGCGCCGGGCCTCCTCGTGATGGTGACGAGCTTCACGCGCTTCGCCGTGGCCCTGTCCTTCCTGCGCTCCGGGCTCGGGCTGCAGAGCACGCCGGCCAACCTGTTCATGGTCAGCCTCGCGCTGTTCATGACCTTCTACGTGATGGCGCCGGTCTTCGACCGCGCGTGGCAGGACGGCGTGCGGCCGCTCACCGAGAACCGCATCAGCGAGGAGGAGGCCTTCGGCAAGGTGGCCGACCCGTTCCGCGAGTTCATGCAGTCCCATGTCCGCGAGAAGGACCTGCAGACCTTCGCCGACCTCGCCAGCCGGAACTTCCCGAAGGCGGAGGCCGGCGCGAAGGTCGATCTGCGGATCCTGATCCCGGCCTTCATGATCTCGGAACTGCGCCGCGGCTTCGAGATGGGCTTCCTGATCGCCCTGCCCTTCCTCGTCATCGACATGATCGTGGCGACCGTGGTGATGTCGATGGGCATGATGATGCTGCCGCCGACCGTGATCTCGCTTCCCTTCAAGGTGCTGTTCTTCGTGCTGATCGACGGGTGGAACCTGCTGGTGAGCGGGCTGGTGCGCTCGTATTTCTAAATCGAACGGTCTCGTAAGGCATTGTCATGGCTGCGAGATGGGAGGTGTCCCGGCCCAGATGTCATGGCGCGCGGAACCCCTCTCCCGAGTGGGCTCCCGTGCGCACACATCGTCGTGCCCGACTCATCAACTGAACGTTTCTGGAAAACACAACACTCCTCATGCTGAGGTGCTGCGCAGCAGCCTCGAAGCACCACCAACCGTCAATCCAAGAGAAGAGTACCTTGGATACGCTGTTCTGGGGTGCTTCGAGGCTTCCTTCGGTCGCACCTCAGCATGAGGAGATGGGTTTGTTGCCATGAGCCGGGTTTGATGCTGTGGTTCACCATCACCCGAGAGGATAAAATCGACCGGCCTTCAGCTCGATTGGCGTCGGTCGAGCCTTGTGATGCCCTGCGAGCGATCCGGAGCGAGGCCGACCCGTCGGATCGCCGCCGAAGCGTTGTCACGATCCAGCAATCAAGCCACGCAACATTCAAGACATATTTGAGACGAGCCCGACTTCCGGCGACATCGGACCACATCAATTCGGATTGTCAGAGCACAGCGTCCGGTCTACACGTCGTATCGATTACGAATCACGTGCGAAACTCTCAGGCCGAACGGACGCCATGCCTCAGCGTGAAACGGCTCCGCCGCTCGCGGTGCCCCTGCCCGACATCCGCCGGCATGCGTCCCTGAGAAGCGCGGTGGCGCTGACCATGCTGGCCCTCGCCCCCCCGCTGGCGACGGCCTGGATGGCCGGCTGCGCGTGGGGCGCCTACAGGCTCGTTCTCATTCTGCTGGCTTAATGCTTGAGATCCGGCGGATCAGGGATGGTGCGGCAGTTCGGGCGCCCGCTCGAACTGGTGCAGAAACCACAGGATGCCAGCCAGATAGGCGATGCCGACCCACATCATGACGTTGTCGGCCTTCACGTGATCGCGAGAACGGCCGCCTCCCTGGGTTGAATCTTAACAATAGCTGGGGGCGAAGGCGAGATCCGGAGTGAGGCTAGTTCGAGCGGCCTAACCGCACCGCCATTCGCCCTTCGTTGTCGATACCCGGCCGCACGGTTGCACCGCTCGGCGCACGCGGCCGGAGGCGTCGGCATCCCACGCGCCACGCGCGAGCCTCCACCGCCGATCCTTGGCTCACGTCACGTCCCCCCACGCGCATCGCCCCTGGCGGCCGACGGAGGCCGCGCCTCCCGGCCGCGGTCATGAGGCTCCCTTCCGCCCCGGCAGCCTCCGCAACCTCCGCGCAAGGCTGACCCGCAACATGGGCCCGGATCCGCCATCCCGCGCCACCGCTGGAGACCCGTTCACCGATGCCAGGTCGCGAGCACGCCGAGAGGCTCTGGAACAACATCGTCGAGTTGGGCGCCCGCCGCCTCGCGGCGCTCGGTGTCATCGGCCTGACCGTCTTCCTCGCGGTCGGGCTCGGCGCCTATTACCTCAGCCGGCCGGCCCAGGAGACGCTCTACACGGGGCTCAGCCGCGACGATGTCGGCCGCATCGGGTCCGTGCTCAAGGACGCCAACATCCCGTTCGACGTCAGTTCGGACGGCGCCGCCGTGCTGGTCCCCTACGGGCAGACCGCGCAGGCCCGCATGCTCCTCGCCGAGAAGGGGCTGCCGCAGAGTTCGAAATCGGGCTACGAGCTCTTCAACGACCTCGGCTCGCTCGGCCTCACCTCGTTCATGCAGGAGGTCACCCGGGTCCGCGCCCTGGAGGGCGAGATCGCCCGCACGATCCAGACCATGAAGGGCGTCAAGGCCGCCCGCGTCCACATCGTGCTCCCCGATCGGGGCTCCTTCCGCCGCGAGCAGCAGCCCGCCTCCGCCTCGGTGGTGGTGCGCACCGAGCCGGCCGACGATGCCAGCGGCGCGCAGGCCATCCGGCACCTCGTCGCTTCGGCGATCCCCGGCATGCAGCCCGACCGCGTGACCGTGATCGGCACCGACGGCACGCTGCTCCTCTCGGGCGACGACGTCACGAACGCCTCGACCGGCAAGATGGCGAGCCTGGAAAAGGTCGTGAACCGCGAGATCCAGGACAACATCCGCCGCACCCTCACGCCCTATCTCGGGGTCGGCAACTTCGAGGTCAGCGTCGCGGCCCGGCTCAACACCGACAAGACCAGCACGAACGAAACGATCTACAATCCCGATCAGCGGGTCGAGCGCTCGGTGCGGGCGACCCGCGAATCCGAGAACGCCCAGAACCGCAGCGCCCAGCCGCCGACCACCGCGCAGCAGAACATCCCCGGCCAGCAGCGCACCAGCTCGAACGGCAACGACACGTCGAGCACGGAATCGCAGAAGCGCGAGGACCTGACGAACTACGAGATCTCCCAGAAGACCATCCAGACCGTGAGCGACGGCTACGGCATCAAGTCGATGTCGGTGGCGGTGCTGGTGAACAAGTCGCGGCTGGAGACCCTCGCCGGCCCGAATGCCGGGACCAAGGGCGTCGACCAGCAGGTCACGGAGATCGAGCAGCTCGTCGCCTCGGCGGCGGGGTTCAACAAGGACCGGGGCGATCACGTGAAGGTCGCGGCCGTCGGCTTCGTGAACGACGGCGCGGCCCTCGAGCCGGTGCCGCCGCTCAGCATCAGCGAGGTGCTGATGCGCCAGTCCGCCACCCTGATCAACGCGGCCACGATCCTGGTCGTCGCCGGTCTCCTGATCTGGTTCGGCCTGCGGCCGGCCCTGCGCGCCATCCTGGAGGTGCCGGGAGCGGCGCAGGAGGAGACCGCCGCGCTCGCCGGCGAGGGCGGCGTCCCGGCGCTCCCGGGCGCCGAGGGCATGACCGGCGCCATCGGGGCGGCCGCCGCGGCCGGCCTCATCGAGGCGGGCGGGAACGCGGCCGCGCTCGCGGAGGGCGGCGCGCTGCCCGGGCAGCTCGCCCCGCCGGTGATGGCCAGCCTGATCGACGACCTCACCAACCGGATGCACGCCTCGCCGCAGAAGAAGCTGGAGCAGATGATCGAGTTCGACGAGGAGCAGGCCGCCAACATCCTCAAGCGCTGGCTGATGCGTGAGGAGGCGGCCTGATGAGCGCGGTCTTCGCCCGACACCTGCCGGATTTCTCCGCCGAGGCTTCGGCGGTGGAGGCGGAGGCCCCCCTCGCGGTGCTGCTGCGCTCCGCGCGCCGCTCGGCCGAGCCGGCGCCGCCCGCCCCGCCCCCGGAGGACCGGGAGGCCCTTCTGCGCGAGGCCGAGGAGCGCGGCCGCCGTCTCGGCCGCGCCCAGGCCGCCGCCGAGACCGCCGCCGCCCTCGAAGCGGCCCTCGCCGAGTCGCAGGCGATCGCCGACGAGCAGATGCGAGAATCCCGCCGGGACTGGGCCGAGCGCGAGGGCCGGGTCCTGGCCGAGGCGCTGGCGCGGGCCATGGACGGGCTGGAGAGCCGCCTGACCGAGCGCGTCGCCCACCTGCTCCTCCCGGTGCTGGACGAAGCCCTGCGCGCCCGCGCCGTGTCCGAGCTGCGCGAGGCGATCGCGCGCCTCCTCGCCGACTCCGCCAAGCCGGCGCTGCGCGTGAGCGGGCCGCCGGACCTTCTCGCGGCGCTCGCCGCCGCCCTCGGCCCGCTTGCCGAGGGATTGGCGCTGGCGCCGGGCGAGGGGCCGGACCTGACCGTCACGGCGGAGGACGCGGTGATCGAGACGCAGCTCGCCGCCTGGAGCGCCCTGCTCGCCACCGCCGTCCGGGAGGGCTGAGATGGCCGACGAGCACCACGAGATCATCATCGTCCACCGCCACGGCGACCACGAGGACGGACATCACGGCGGCGCCTGGAAGATCGCGCTCGCCGACTTCATGACCGCCATGATGGCGCTGTTCCTGGTGCTCTGGCTCGTCAACGCGACCAGCAAGGAGACGAAGAGCGCCATCGCCGATTACTTCAACCCGGTCCGGCTCGCCGACATGACGCCGGAGCGGAAGGGTCTGCGCGACCCGACCGGCCAGGCGAGCGACAGCGGCGAGCCGATGAAGCGCCAGGAGGGCAAGGACGAGGGCAAGAGCGGCGGCAAGGACGGCGGCAAGGACGCGCAGGCCGGCAGCAGCGGCTCGGCGAGCCGCACCAAGGAGGCCGCCCTGTTCCAGGACCCCTACGCGGTGCTGGCGAAGCTCGCCGCCGAAGCCGACGCGGAGCGCCCGGGCGACGCCTCCTCGCCGGACGCGGCCGTGGCGGTGGACGGTCAGCCCGGCGTGGCCGGCGGCGAGGCCGCGCGCGACCCCTTCGACCCGCTCTACTGGCAGGTCTCGCCCCTCGCCCAGACGCGGACCGACGCGCCCGGCCCGATCAACACCGTGACGAAGGCGCCGCGGGACGGGCGCGTCGACGCCAAGGCGCCGCGGGCCCTGCCGCGGGAGGGCAAGCCCGGCACCGAGCTGGTGCCGAAGGAGATCGCCGACCTGATCAAGCCGCCGGACCTCAAGCGCCCGGACGCCAAACCCGCCGAGACCAAGCTCGCGGAGGCCAAGCCGACCGACGCCAAGCCCGCCGATGCCAAACCCGCCGACACCAAGGCGGCGGACGCGGCCGACACCGCCGCGGCGGAGATGAAGGCCGAGATCATGAAGGCGGTCCAGCCCCTCGCCACCGGGGCACCGGCGCCCGCGATCGAGGTCCGGAAGACCGGCGAGGGCATCCTCATCAGCATCACGGACGAGCTCAACTTCAGCATGTTCGGCATCGGCTCCGCCGAGCCGCAGGCCAAGGTGGTCAAGGCGCTGGAGAAGATCGCCAAGGTGGTGGCGGGCCGGCCCGGACAGATCGTGCTGCGCGGCCACACGGATGCCCGGCCCTTCAAGTCGGAGACCTACGACAATTGGCGCCTGTCGAGCGCGCGCGCCCAGATGGCCGCCTACATGCTGATCCGCGGCGGCGTGCCGGAGGCCCGCATCGTGCGGATCGAGGGCCATGCCGACCGCCGGCCGCGCAACGCCGCCGATCCCCTGGCCGCCGAGAACCGGCGGATCGAGATCCTGCTGCGGGAGCGCCCGGAGTGACCGGGGCGCCGGCGATGCGACCGCTCCTGCTCGCCCTCCTCTGCGCGGTCTCGCTCGCTGGCCCGGCCCTCGCGGCCGAGCACGGGGCGGCCGAGCACGGCGCAGCGGAGCACGGCGCAGGCGAGCACGGGGCCGGCGGACACGAGACGGCCCCCGCCGCACCGAGCGGCGGACACGGGGCCGCGTCGGCAGCGGAGGGAGCTGAGGGCGGGCACGGCGGCGGCGGTGGAGGCCACGGCGAGAGCAAGGGGCCGCCGATCGAGCCGCTCCCGGTCGCCCCTCGCAGTGCTCCGGTCGAGCTGCTGCGCACGCTCCAGCTCCTGCAGGACCGCATCGCCCGCGGCGGGACCCAGGCCCATCTCGCCCAGCGGCAGCTCATCGCGCATATCGAGGGGCGCCTCCTCGCCCTCGGTCCCGAGACCTGGGCCGATCCGGCGAATGTGCGGGCCGCCGTGACCTTCGCCCTCGCGGGTGGCGGTCCGGCGGTGCTGCGCCGGGTGATCGAGGCCGGGACGATGCCGAACGCGGAGGCGGCGCTGCTTCAGGGCTCGCTCGCCTACCTGGAGGGCCGGGAGCGGGACGCCCGCCCCGTCCTGATGCGGATCGACGCGCAGACGATGCCGGCGAGCCTCGCCGGTCAGCTCGCGCTCGTCCAGTCGGCCCTGGTGGTTCGCGACAATCCCGAGCAGTCGCTCGTGCTCCTCGACCTCGCGCGCCTGCTCGGCACCGGCACCCTCGTGGAGGAGGGCGCCCTGCGCCGCCAGGTCTTCGTCCTGGCCCAGACCGGCGACATCGCCCGATTCGAGACGCTCTCGACGCAGTACCTGCGGCGCTTCCGGCACTCGGTCTATGCCGGCAATTTCCGCCAGCGCTTCGCGGCCGCCCTGACGCGGCTGAAATACGGCGAGGATCCCGCCCGCATCGCGCGGCTCGAAGGCATGCTGGCCGAGATCGAGCCGGAGGGCCGGCGCGACCTCTTCCTGCTCGTCGCCCGGTCGGCGATCGACCAGGGCGAGATCCGGGCGGCGATCTTCGCGGCCAAGCACGCGGCGCAGCTCGCCGAGCCCGGGAGCCTCGAGGCGATGCAGGCGCGGCTCTACGGGGCGGCCGCAACCATCGTGATCGCGCCGGAATCGTTCGACGGGGCGCTCATGGTGCTGCGCGGCATCGATCGCGCGGCGCTCCCGGCCCGGGACGTTCCCCTGCTCGACGAGGCGCTCTCGACCGCGGCCCAGATCCGCAGCGACCTGCCGCCCGCTCCCCCGGCATCCCCCGAGCCATCGACCGACAGCAAGCGGTCGGTGCCCACCCTCTCGACGATCGCGCGCGCCCAGGAGGCGATCGGGCAGATCGACGACCTGATGCGGAGACCACGCCGATGATCGGCCTCGACAGCCTGCTCGCCCGCCCGCGCACCGCCGATGCGCCGAGCGGCCGGAGTGGGGGCGATACGGTCGATCCGGCCCCCGCCGCCGGGACCGGCTTTGGGGCAGTCCTCCACCGGCTCGACGAGCGCGGCGACCCGCCCGCCAAGCCCGACCCGCGGCAAGAGCTCGGGATTGCGGAGCGCGGCCCGGCGTCGTCCCGGGCGCAAGGTTCCGAGGCGGAGGTCGTGGTGGACGACGCCGCCCCGCACGGGGCCGGCGGCACCGGCACCTCGGTGATGGCGCGCTTCGCCGCCGCGCTCACCGCGCCGCCATCGGGCGACACCGCCCCGGCCGTACCCTCCGCCACGCTGCTCCAGCAGGCCCTGGTCGCCCTCGCCGGGCAGGCCGTGCCGCCCGCGCCGGGCCCGGCCCTCGCGCAGCAGGCCGGCACGGGCGGCGGTCCCGCGGCCGGGACCGATCCGACCCCGACGCCGACCCTCCCGAGCCCGGCCCTCGGGCCGGCACCCGGCGCCACCGTGCTCGCGCAAGAAACGCATTTCGATCCGGTGCTGCCCGTCGTGCAGACGATCACCGACCAGGCCCAAGGGTTCCCCGGGATCGGGCTCCTTCCCCACCCGCCCGCGCCGTCGGAGGGGAGCGCGGCGAAGACCACCGGTCGCGCGACGACACCCCCGGGCCCCGCCGCGCCCGGCAGCGGGGCGAAACGAGCCGTGCAGGCCGATGCCGCGATCGCGGTTGCCATCGGATCTCCCATCCTCGGAGCCCCCCCTGCCGCCTCGCCAGCTCCCGGCGACGCCGTGTCGGCGCCTCCGGCGGGACCGGCTCCGCAGATCGCGCCGCAGCTGGAGTCCGCCGCGCGATCGCCGGCCGGAGCCGTTCCTCAGCCGGCAGGCTGGCAGGCGACCGCGTTCGCCGCAAGCTCCGCTCCGAGCGGAGCGCCGGCGACGAGTGACCCGGCCCCCGGGGTCGCGAGCGCGCCGAGTACCGGCGCGGCGCCCGTGAGCCCGCTCCCGGCGGCGGCGGCGCCGGTCTCGGCGTCGGTGGCGCCGGTCTCCGCGTCGGTGGCGCCGGTCTCCGCGTCGGCGGCCCCGGTCCCGGCGTCGGTGACGCCGCTCTCCGCGGCGGCCGCACAGCAGGCGGCTCCGGCAAATCCGGCGTCCGGCGGACAGGGCGCGCAAGCGGCGGCTCCCGCAGCTGCGCGACCGGCCGACCGCTCGGCCGAGACCGACGCTCCCGATCCCGCGCCGCCCGCCGTCGCGGAGTTGAACACGGCCGTCGCCCCGGCCCACGCCTCCGGGGAGCGGCGTGAGGGCGGCACCTCGGGACAGGACCAGCCGGGCTGGCGGGCCGTCACCCGCGAGGTCGGGACCGGCGCCTCCCCGTCGGCCGCAGCGCCCGCCTCGGGATTCGCCGCACCTCTTCCGAGTGCCGCCGCCCCCTTCGCCGGCCCGCCCGCTGCGGCGAGTGCCGCGCCCGCCGGGACGGTGCCGCAGCTCGCGAGCGCGCTCGCGGCGCAGCTGGGACCGCCCGACACCGCCGCGGCCGGCGGACCGCTGCGGATCCTCACGCTGCAGCTCAAGCCCGCCGAACTGGGCAGCGTGGTCGTGACCATGCGCCTGCGCGACGGGCAGCTGGAGATGAATCTCAAGACCAGCCGCGCGGAGTCCGCCGACCTGCTCCGCAAGGACGCGGACGTGCTCACCGGCCTCTTGCGCGAGGCCGGGTACCGCCCCGACGCGCTGACGATCCAATCCGCCGACGGCCAGGGGGGCGCCGCGTCCGGCTTCTCCCTCGCGGGAGGGGGCGGATCGGGGGCTGCGGGCGGGCAGGCCGCTTTCGGCGGCGCGCAGGACCAGCCGGCCCGGCGGCAATCGGAAGCGGGCGGTGACCCGCGCGGCAGCACGCGAAGGACGACGCAGGATGAGACGGTTACGCAGCCCAGCCCTGGCCGCAGCGGCGTTTATCTCTAGCGCCGGCCTCCCTGCCGCGGCGAATGTCTGCGAGCGCGAGATGGCGCAGGCCGCCTCGCGGCACGGGGTGCCGCTCGGGATGCTCTACGCGGTCGGGCTGACCGAGAGCGGCAAGCGCGGCTCGCTGCAGCCCTTCGCCATGAACATCGAGGGCAAGCCGTATTTCGGGAGCAGCGTCGCCGATGTGCGCGCCAAGTTCGACGAGGCGAAACGGCAGGGCGCCCGCCTGATCGACCTCGGCTGCATGCAGATCAACCATCACTTCCACGGCGGGAAGTTCGCGTCGCTGGAAGCGATGCTCGATCCGAAGGCCAATGTCGAGTACGCGACCCAGTTCCTCAAGGAACTCAAGGCGCGCGAAGGCAGCTGGACGCTCGCGGTGGCGCGCTACCACGCGGGGCCGAACAACAACCCGGCGCAGAAGCAGTATGTCTGCCAGGTGATCACCAACATGGTGGCGACCGGCTTCGGCACCTGGACGCCGCAGGCGCGCGCCTTCTGCCAGTGAGCCCGTCCGGGCCGCGGCGGGCCCCGGCCGACCCCAGCGCCCTCAGCCGCGCGCCGCGCCGATCGCGATGCCCGTGAAGGTGTGGTTGAGGTGGATCGCCCGGTACTGCTCGCCGACCGTCTCGAAGCCGACCACGTTGTAGCGGCTGTAGAGGTCGGACAGGCGGTGGCGCACCTGATGCGTCTCGGCATCGAGCCGACGCAGCACGCAGTCGAAGCCGATGACGAGGTCGAGCCCGCCGAGGGACGCGTCGAGGCGCGCGAGTTCGTCGTGGGTGGTCGCCACGAGGTCTCGGCGGCCCGCCAGCGTCAGCACCACGCCCTCGTCGAGGGCGCACAGGAAGGTCAGTGAACCGTCCGCGTTGAGCCGGTGGATCGAGCGGCAGAAATAATCGCCACCGACGCGCACCGCGAGGGGATTGGCCGCGAAGACGGTGGGCGTGAGCATCTCGGGCTGCAGGCCGAGCGCCCGGGCGTACTCCGCCGCCGCCGGCTCGGCGTTCAGTTCCCGCACCGTTCGATTCTCGGGATCGGTCTGCGTGACCACGAACTTCATCGCCCGCGGCTCGAGGTTGTCGGTCTTGAAGACCTCGACCGGGTGGTTGGTGGCGACGATCAGCACGATCGCCGCGCCGCGATGCACCACCCCGTCGTGGATCAGCGCGGTGTGCGCGGAGGTGAGCGCGTCGCCCGCCGAGCCGCCGACCAGCGGGATCGCGTCGAGCCCGAAGGCCAGGGCCGAGGTGACGCGCTCCTCCGCCAGGGTGAGGCCGTCGATCAACGAGATGGCGAAGCGCTGGCCGTAGGCGGCGCCGCGCTCCAGGTCGAGGCGCAGGGCGCGCACCGTGGCGACGGCGGCCTCCACGTCGAGGCGCTCCACCTCCTCCAGCACCGTCGAGACGACCCGGAAGCCCTCGCGCGGGAAGGCGACCGCGACGAGGCCGCGGTCGAAACCGCCCGCCGGGCTGATCTCGCCCGAGGAGGTGCAGCCCGCGACCGCGATCCCGGCGCAGTGGCGAGCGAGCGCCGCCGCGACGGCCTCGGCGCCGTAGGTGGGCGAGAAGAAGACGAGCAGCTGGGACACGCGGTCGAGGTCGATGGCCGCGGCCAATTCCGCCACGGCCTCCTCGGCCTCCGCCCGCTCCGACCACGCGGTCTGTACGCCGCAGAGATGCGCGCGCCCTCCCGGACCCACGGACGCCTCCCTCAACCCCGGCCCCGGATCCGGGCCGATGGAGCCCGCCGCCTCTTCGGCGCCGGACCTGTTGTCCCGCAAGCTGCGTCAGTTCGGACGGAACGGCAAGCGCGACGGCGCCGCTCCGGCCGCATCATCGGCCCTCGCGCGACGCGAAAAGCCGCCGACCCGACCGGGCGGCGGCTCGCAGGCTCGCACCGATGCGTCGGGCCGTCAGGCCGCTTCGGCGAGCTTCTTCTCGATCTCGCGCTTGAGAAGGCGCGCGTTCTGCGACAGGTCGTCCTCGCCGGCCTTGACCAGGAAGGCGTCCAGGCCGCCGCGGTGCTCGACGGAGCGCAGGGCATTCGCCGAGATGCGCAGGCGCACCGAGCGGCCGAGCGTGTCCGACAGGAGCGTGACGTTGCACAGGTTCGGCAGGAACCGGCGCTTCGTCTTGCGGTTGGAGTGGCTCACCAGGTGGCCGGTCAGCACGGCCTTGCCGGTGAGTTCGCAGCGACGCGACATCGTATCAATCCTTCACAATCCGATAGGCCACGGGCCGCTTGACGCTCACGCCGGGCGCTGGAACAGCGACCGCGGCGGCGACCGGACCGCGCGAAAGCCAGGAAGGCTCGCGCCTATAGGGGAGAGAGGCCGGTTTCGTCAAGCGTGGGCGGCGCGGCGGAGCGGCGCGGGTCGCCCCCGAGACGAAGCGTTAACCTTAAACTCGTCACGATGCCGCGCGATTCCCATGGTGGCCAGATCCCGGCCGCACCCCTCACCACGGTCTGTTGCCATGCGTGCCAAGCCCCTCCTCCCGGCCCTCCTCGCCCCGGGCCTGCTGCTCGGGCTGGGGCCGGCGGATCCCGCATCGGCAGCGCGCGCCCGTGCAGCCGGCACGGCCGTGACCGTCGATTACGGCATCACGCTGGCGGGCGTACCGATCGGGACCGCGCAGATGACCGGCTCCCTCGACGGTCCACGCTACCGCATGGACGTCACGGCCAAGCTCACCGGCCTCGTCGGCGCCATCACGGGCGGCTACGGGTCCGGGCGCGCCACCGGGGTGGCGGGCGTCGGCCGGCCCGTGCCGGGCAGCTTCGCGGTCGCCTCGCACTCGTCGAGCACGTCGATCACGGTGCGGATGGCGCTCGCCCGCGGCAACGTGGTGGCGTCGGAGATCGTGCCTCCGCTCCTCGCCGATCCGGAGCGGGTGCCGGTCGGCCCCACGGCCAAGCACGCGGTGGTGGATCCGGTGAGCGCCCTGCTGATGCCGGCGCAGGCACGCGGCGACCTGACCGACCCGGAGAATTGCAACCGGGTGATCCCGGTCTTCGACGGAGCGAGCCGGTTCGACGTCATCCTGAGCTACGGCGAGACGCGCCGGGTCGAGAAGCCCGGCTATGCCGGCCCCGTGCTGGTCTGCAACGCCCGTTACCGGCCGATCGCCGGTCACCGCCCCGACAAGCCGGGCGTGAAATTCATGGAGGAGAACACCGACATGTCGGTGTGGCTCGCCCCCGTGGCGGGCGCGCGCGTGCTCCTGCCCGTGCGCATCTCGGTGCGCACCATGCTCGGCACCAACATCATCGAGGCGACCCGCTGGAGCCAGAGCGGCCCGGCGGGCGCGGTGGAGGCCGTCTCGGCCGAGGCGGCGGCGCGGTAATCCTCGAGGCTGTCAGGGCCGCGGCTCTAGGGGACGAATCGAGCCGAGACCGGCACGCAAGGCCCCTCGCGATCCGGCCGCGCGCCACTCCGATCCCCATCGACGGTCATGGCGGGCCGCCCTCACGGGGAGAGTGTCTTGATCCATTCGAGGAGCGCCGAGACGCCGCGCTCGACCGCAACGCGGCCGGCCGCGCCCGTCGCCACGCGGCTCGGGGCGAAGCCGAACCGGCGCTTGAAAGCCCGGGTGAAAGTCTTCTCGTCCGCGAACCCCAGGGAATAGGCGAGCGTCGAGATCCGGACCGGAGCCGCGGCGCTACCCTCGGCGAGCAGCCGCATCGCGTGGAGGAGGCGGCGGTCGCGGATGTAGCTCACGACCCCGCAATCGGCTTCGAACAGCCGGTACAGGACGGATCGCGAGAGGCCGAAATGGGCGCAGATCGTCTCGGCGCCGAGATCCGGCTTGGCGAGTTCGCGCTGGATGAAGCGCCGCACGGCGATCCCGATCTCCGTCACCGCGCCTCCGCTTCCGGCGCGCCCCTTCAGGGCCGCCGCGCAGAGCCGGACGATGGCGTGGGCGAGATCCGGGGCGCGATCGGTGGCGAGGTCGTCGCCGCAGGCGACCACGTTCTGCAGGAAGGAATGGAACAGCCGGAGCAGCGGGTCCGCGTCGTGGTCGAAGGCGCGCCCGTGCAGCGCGCCGCAATCGATGCCGAGCCGTTCCAGATGGATGCGCGGGACGAGCAGGTTGGTGGCGGCGACCGGCTCGGCCGTGATCAGAACCGGCTGCGCGAGATCGAAGAGGACGAGCTCCGATTCGCCGACCGGCGTGCTGTGGTGCTCCGTCTCGACGACGCTCCGGCCAGACCGGTAGAATTGCAGCAGCAGGTGGTCGAGGCCTTGGGCGCGGATCTGCGGCACCGCGCGTTCGAGGGTGTGGGCCGGGGCCACCACGTCACCGACGATCAGGTCGCCCAGATGGTAGGTCACCATCGAGAGAGGTCCCGAGAGATCGGTCTCGGGCCGCAGGTGCACCTCGAACACGGGTGCGATGTGATCGCACCAGGCCTGGCCGGTCGCCGCCGGGTCGGCCGGCGGCTCGAAACGCAGGCGGAGAACCCGCTCCGGGGAGGCGGACGCCACCTCCCTCGGGACCAAGGCGGTCTTCACACCCCTCTGAGCTTCGGTTGGCATCATCGGAACGCCTCACCCCCGAACCGGCATCCATCCCCCGGACCGCCGCAGGCCAGGCGGTCCGGACGGGACTGCGTTACGCAGGGTGCGGCCGAACCGCCAGAGGCTGTCGAACACGATGAGGGGCCCGCGGTGAGAAAACAATCGCGCGCAGCCGACGCAACGGCCGTTCCTCCCGCTCGTCTGGCCTCGGGGTGAGGTTTCTGCTACCGCGCCCGGGTTTCGTAGCAGATGGCTGGCGCTCCACCCGGCGCTTCGCCCGTTTCCCGGACCCGTGACCCATGGCGAGCGACCTCACTCCCGTCACCCGCGCGCTGCTGTCGGTCTCCGACAAGACCGGGCTCGTCGACTTCGCGCGCGCCCTCGCGGAGCGCGGCGTCGCCCTGGTCTCGACCGGGGGCACGCACCGCACCCTCACGGAGGCCGGCCTCGCCGTCGCCGAGGTCTCCGACCTCACCGGCTATCCGGAGATGATGGACGGGCGGGTGAAGACCCTGCATCCGGGGGTCCATGGCGGGCTGCTCGCCGTGCGCGACAACCCCGAGCACCAGGCGGCGATGCTCGCCCACGGCATCCCGGCGATCGACCTGCTGGTGGTCAACCTCTACCCGTTCGAGGCGACGCTCGCGGCCGGCCGGCCCGCGGCCGACTGCATCGAGAACATCGATATCGGCGGCCCGGCGATGATCCGCGCGGCGGCCAAGAACCACGACGACGTCGCCGTGGTGGTGGACGTGGCGGATTACGGTGCGATCCTCGCCGACCTCGACGCCCATGCGGGCTCGGTCACCCGCGCGACCCGCCGCCGCCTCGCCCAGAAGGCCTTCGCGCGCACCGCCTCCTACGACGCCGCCATCGCGACCTGGCTCGAGGGCGCGTACGCGACCGAGGTTCCGGAAGCGCCGACCTTCCGGGCGCTCGGCGGCACCCTGGCGCAGGGCCTGCGCTACGGCGAGAACCCGCACCAGCGGGCCGCCTTCTACCGCACGGCCGGCGCCCCCCGCCCCGGCGTGGCGACGGCCCGCCAGCTGCAGGGCAAGGACCTCTCCTACAACAACATCAACGACACCGACGCGGCCTTCGAGTGCGTGTCCGAGTTCGACCCGGCCCGCACCGCCGCGGTGGTGATCGTCAAGCACGCCAACCCCTGCGGCGTCGCCGAGGGCGAGAGCCTGCTCGCCGCCTACGAGCGGGCACTGGCCTGCGACCCGGTGTCGGCCTTCGGTGGCATCGTGGCGCTCAACCGCACCCTCGACGCGGAGGCGGCGCACCGGATCGTCGAGATCTTCACGGAGGTGATCATCGCGCCGGACGCCACGCCGGAGGCGGTGCAGATCGTGGCGGCGAAGAAGAACCTGCGCCTCCTCGTCACCGGCGGCGTCGCCGATCCGCGCCAGCCCGGCACGGTGTGGCGGACGGTGGCGGGCGGGATCCTGGTCCAGAGCCGTGACGCGGCCGTGGTCGACGACCTCGACCTGCGCGTGGTGACGAAGCGCGCGCCGACCGAGCGGGAACTGACCGACCTGCGCTTCGCCTTCCGGGTTGCCAAGCACGTGAAGTCGAACGCGATCGTCTACGCGAAGGACGGGGCCACGGTCGGCATCGGCGCCGGGCAGATGTCGCGGGTCGATTCCTCGCGCATCGCCGCCTGGAAGGCCGCGGAGGCCGCCAGGGCCGCAGGCGCACCGGAGAGCCTCGCGCGCGGCGCGGTGGTGGCGTCGGACGCCTTCTTCCCCTTCGCGGACGGGCTGCTCGCCGCGGCCGAGGCGGGCGCCACCGCGGTGATCCAGCCGGGCGGCTCGATGCGCGACGACGCGGTGATCCAGGCGGCCGACGAGGCGGGTCTTGCCATGGTGCTCACCGGGACGCGGCACTTCCGGCATTGAGGGGTGCGGTAGCAGGGTAGAGTTCTCCCGCGCCCATCGTCGAGCAAAATGTCTCCAACCGTCGCTGGCGAGGCCACTCTCTGACCAAGAGTGAACACCGCGACACTCCTCATGCTGAGGCGCCCGCGGAGCGGGCCTCGAAGCACCCCTGAACATGCCGTCCGGGCATCTTTTCTCTTGGATAAGGCTTCCGGGGTGCTTCGAGGCCGCTGCGCGGCACCTCAGCATGAGGGATGTGGCGCGTTCCACACGCGCTCCGTCCATGGCGCGCAGGACACCATCGGCCGGTCCTGACTCCCGCGACACCTACCGCGAGGCGCTCTTCTGCGTGTCGTCCGGCGCCTCGACCTTGCTGCCGTCGCGCAGGGTCGCGGGCGGGCCGAGCACCACCCGCTCGCGCCCGTCGAGGCCGTCGCGCAGCTCGACCGTGGTGCCGTAGTCCCGCGCCACGTTCACCTTCCTGAGCTGCACCGTCTGGTCCTCATTGACCACCGCCACCTGCAGGCCGTTCTGGTTGAACATCAGCGCCTCGGCCGGCACCTTCACGTGGGGCGCGTCCCGCGGCACCGCGAAGGACACCGAGACGTAGAGACCCGGCCGCAGCACCCTATCGGGATTCGGCACGTCGACCTCGGTCACCAGCGTCCGCGAGGCGTAGCGCAGGGCCACCGAACTGCGCGCGACGCGCCCGCCGAAGCGGCGGTCGGGCATCTCCGGCACGCTCACCTGCGCGTCGATCCCCTCGCGAACCCCGAGCGCCGCGCTCTGCGGCACCTGAACGGAGACGCGCAGGACGTCGTCGCGGTCCATGCTGAAGAGCGGGGTGCCGCTGCCCTGGTCGGCATTGACGAGGTTGCCGACCTCGACGTTGCGCGCCGTCACCACGCCGTCGAAGGGGGCCGTGACCCGCTCGAAGGCGGCGAGCGCCCGCAGCCGGTCGACGGTGGCGCTCTGGGCCTTCAGGTTCGCCTCCGCCACCTTCACGCCCGCCTCCGCGGACGCGAGGCTCGCGGATTGGCTCAGCACGCTCGCCTGCGAGTTGTCGGCGGTCTGCTTGCTCGCCCAGCCCTGCACGGCGAGGGTCGAGGTCCGCGAATTGGTGACGTTGGCGAGGTTGAGGTTCGCCTTCGACTGGTCGACCTGCGCGCGAGCCTGGAGCAGCAGCGCCTGCTGCTGGCCCAGCTGGGCCTCGGCTTGGGCGAGCTGCTGGTCGAGGTCGGGCGCGGCGATGCGCAGGAGCAGGTCCCCGCTTTTCACCCGCGAGCCGATATCGGCCCGCCGCTCGGCGACGTAGCCGGTCGCGCGCGCGAAGATCGATGTGCTCTCGAAGGCCTCCGTCTGCCCCGGCAGCGTGAGCTCGACGGGCTTGTCGGCGAGCTCGGCCCGCACCGTGCGCACCTTGGGCACGAAGGCCTTGGTGCGCCGCTGGGTCTCCGCCGCCGCCGCGTCCTTCTGCCAGTGGCCGTAGGCGCCCCAGCCGAGGAGCCCGGCGAGGACGAGGGCGGCGAGGACGAAGCCGCGCAGGCGCGGCGGGGGCGGCACCTCCCGCGGCCGGTCGGGCTCCCGCGGGGCCTCGCCGGCATCCGTGTGCGTCGTCGTCATGCGTAGTCCTCGAGCGGCTTGACGGGAGCCCGCCGCAGCAGCGTGTACAGGAAGGGGACGAAGACCAGGGTCGAGACCGTCGCCACCGCGATGCCGCCGAGCACCGCGCGCGCGAGCGCCGCGTTCTGCTCGGAGCCCTCGCCGAGGCCGAGCGCCATGGGGATGAGGCCGATGAACATCGCGCCCGCCGTCATCAGGACCGGCCGCAGGCGGGTCTCGCCCGCGGCGATCGCCGCCTCGACCGCGTCGCAGCCGGTGGCCTCCCGGTGCTCGCGCGCGAAGGTCACGAGCAGGATCGAGTTCGCCGAGGCGACGCCCACCGACATGATCGCCCCGAACAGCGAGGGAATCGAGAAGGTGGTGCCGGTGATGAACAGGCTCATCACGATGCCGCAGAAGGCGAGCGGCAGGGCGGCCAGCACCACGAAGGGGTCGCCCCAGCTCTGGAAGTTTACCGCCATCAGCAGGTAGACCGCCACCAGCGCGATCGCGAGCCCGACTTCCAGGCGGAAGAAGGCCTGGTCCATCGCCTCGATCTGGCCGCGCACCGTGATCTTGTCGGGCGGCGGCAGGCCCTTCTGCTCCTCCTGCACGATGCGGTCGATCTCCCGCCGGACGGTGCCGAGGTCGCTGTCCTGCACGCTCGCGTAGACGTCGAAGGTCGGCTGCGTGTTCACGTGGTTCACCACCGTCTGCTCGGAGACCCGGTGGAAGGTGGCGACGCTGGAGAGCAGCGCCAGCACGCCGGGCTGCAGCCCGCCCCCCGTGACCAGGAGCGGCGTGTTGCGCAGGGCGGTCAGCGAGTCGTTGCGGTATTCCGGCGTCTGTACCCAGAGCTGGTAGGGGATGCCGGATTTCGGATCGGTCCAGAAGTTCGGGTTCACCTGATAGCTGCCGGCCAGCGAGACGTTCACGCTCTGGGCGATCTGCTGCTCGGTGAGGCCGATCTCGGAGGCCCGCCGCCGGTCGACGTCGACGAAGAATTGCGGCGCGTCGATGATCTGGTGGAGATGGACGTCGACCAGCCCCTTCACCTCGCGCAGCCGCCGTTCCAGGTTCTGCGCGACGGCGAGGTCCTTCTCGGCGTTGCGCCCGCTCACCTGCACGTCGATCTGAGCGAGCGTGCCGAAGTTCAGGATCTGCGTGATGATATCCGCCGGCTGGAAATAGAACATCACGTCCGGATACGCCTCGCGCAGCTTCTCGCGCAGGGCCTTCTGGTAGACGGAGATCGGCTTGTGCTCGCCCTTCAGCGAGATCAGCACCTGTCCGTCGTTGTAGGCCACGAACGACGCGTCCATGAAGGCGAAGTTGTAGTTGGTGGCGGGCAACCCGATGTTGTCGAGGATGAGCCCGAGCTCCTCCTCCGGCACGACCTCGCGCACCACCTGCTCGATGCCGGCGAAGACCTGCTCGGCGGTCTCGATCCGCATGCCGGGCCGGGTGCGGACGTGGAGCGTCATCTGGCTGGATTGGATCTGTGGGAAGTAGTCCTGCCCCACGAAGGTGAACAGGAAACCCGTCCCCACGAGGACGCCGAGCACGGTGGCCCCGGTCGCGAGCCGGTGGCCGATCACCACGTGCAGGAGCCCGACATAGCCGCGGTGGAAGCGGGCGAAGCGCGCCTCGAACCCTTCGCGGAAGCGGCCGGCGAGGCGCATGATCGGCCGGCCGAGACCCGCGAGGGGCCGCCCGACGAAGGTCAGCGCCCGGCCGATCCGGGTGCGGCGCGGCGGTCTCTCCTCGCCGCCGTGCTCTCCTCCCCCGTGGCGCTGCGCGTATTCGCGGGCGACCAGGACGTCGATCAGGATCGGCACCAGGGTGCGCGACAGGAGGTAGGAGGTCAGCATGGCGAAGACCACGGCCTCCGCCTGCGGGGTGAACAGGTACCGCGGCGTCTCGGTGAGGAAGAACACCGACACGAAGGCCGAGCAGATCGACAGCGTGGAGATCAGGGCCGGCTTGGCGATGCCGGCCGCGCCCTCCACCACCGACTTGCGGAAGGGCTCGCCCTCCTCGAACAGCCGGTAGGTGTTCTCGATCGCCACCGTCGCGTCGTCGACAAGGATGCCGACCGCGAGCGCGAGGCCGCCCAGCGTCATGATGTTGATGGTCTCGCCGAGGGCGGCGAGGACCGCGAGCGCGGTCAAGATCGCCAGCGGGATCGACACCAGCACCACCAGCGTCGAGCGCCAGGACCCCAGGAAGAGCAGGATCGTCAGGCCGGTGAGGCCCGCGGCGATCACCGCCTCGCGCACCACGTCCTTGATTGCGTCGGAGACGAAGACCGACTGGTCGAACAGGGTCTCGACCGAGAGCCCCTCCGGCGCGGCGGCGCGGATGTCGGGCAGCGCCTTCTTGACGTTGTTGACCACGTCGAGGGTCGAGGCGGTGCCGTTCTTCAGGATCTGCATCAGCACGGCCGGGTGTCCGTCCGAGCGCACGATGTTGATCTGCGGCGGCGCGCCGTCCCGGACCTGGGCGACGTCGCGCACCAGCACCGGCTGACCGGCGACCACCCGGATCGGGATCTGGTTGAGGGAATCCACCACCTCGGGCGTGGCATTGAGGCGGATCGGGTATTGCTGCTCGCCGATCTTGGCGAGGCCAGAGGGCACGGTGAGGTTCTGGGCCGTGATCGCGTTCGTCACGTCGAGGGGCGTGAGCCCCGTGGCTTGGAGCGCATGCAGGTCGAGGTCGACCATGACCTGCCGGGGCGCGCCGCCATAGGGTGAGGGCAGGGTCGACCCCGGAACCTGGGTGAGGCGCTGGCGGATGCGGTACTGGCCGTAATCGAAGACCTTGGTCAGGCTGTCCTTCGCGGAGGAGAGCGCGAGCTGGATGACCGGCACCGCCGATGCGGAGAAGCGCATGATCACCGGCGGCTGCACGCCCGGCGGCATCACCGCGCGAATCGAGTTCATCGCCGACACGACCTGCGTGATGGCGAGGTCGATGCTCACCGACTTGTCGAAGTAGATGCGCTCGGTGGCGACGCCCTGCAGCGTCGTGCTCTCCATGCGCTGGATGTTGTTCACGTTGTTGGACAGCGAGAACTCGCTGTAAGTGGTGATGCGCTGGGCCATCTCGGTGGTGTCGAGGCCGGTATAGGTCCAGACCACGACCACGACCGGAATGTCGACGGTCGGCAGCACGTCCTTGGGAGCAACGATGATGGCGCCTGCCCCGCCGAGCACCATCAGCACGGCGAGGACGTAGAAACTGATCCGAAACTTTAGGGCGTACTGGACGAGTCCCATGCACTCTCCCCCGACGCGTGAGAACGGCTGAGTCACGCTCACGTTGCACGCCGGGCGACGGCGCAGCGTCGCAGGCCTTCGCCCGCCAGCGGCGCGTGGCAAGGCCCGGGCCGATCGGCACCCCACCCCAAAGCACGATCGCGCGAACGCAGCGCTCGAACCCGGGCCGGCGACTGGCGTTGGTGGCGGAACGGAGTTCGCCATGCTGCCCCTGCGCACCGCCCTCGTTGTCCTGGCGGCGATGTCCACCGCCACCCTTGCCCAGGCTCAGACGGATCGCACCGGAACGGGGAGCGGCCCCCTGTCGACGCAGCGCGCGCCGAACACCACGGCGGTCGGGCGGACCAAGCCGCCGAGCCGCGCCGCGAGCCCGGCGACGACCGGAACCGTCAAGCACCGCACCCGGATCGAGCGTCAGGACGACGCGATCTCGCGGGGCATCTGCGTCGGGTGCGACTGAGCCCTCTGGCGGCGATCCCCGCGCTGCAGCGCGCGGCGCCGGACGAGCGCCGCGGACAGGATTGGCCGTCCTTTTCGGACGAACGCGTGTTCCGATCGGCGGCGAAAACCCTCGATCCTTGAGACCGTCACGTCAGGACGGGCGCGGGCGTCCCGTCTCCCGGCGCGACCCGCTCAATGCGCGTCGGCGGACGGTCCCTTCGGCGGCGCCACCTTCCGCATCAACGGCACCAGGGCGGTGGCGAGGACGAAGCAGGCCGTGATGGCCACGAAGGCGTCGGCGAAGGTCATGGTCTGCGCCTCGCGATAGGCGAGCGACCAGAGCTGGCGCAGGGACGCCGCCTCGCCCCGGACCGGATCGCCCAGCACCGCGCCGGCCCGCAGGCTCATCCGCCCGAGCGCGTCGGTCATCGCCGTGTTGGCGGGCGTCAGGTGCTCGGCGAGGCGCAGGAAGTGCAGGTTGGTGCGGTCGTTCAGGATCGTGCCGCAGGCCGCGATGCCGATCGCGCCGCCCAGGTTGCGCATCAGGTTGAAGAGCCCCGAAGCGAGTTTCAGCTTCGCCGGCGGCAGGCCGCCGAGAGTCAGGGATACGGTCGGGGCGACGGCGAATTGCTGGGCGAAGCCGCGCAGCGCCTGCGG
Source organism: Methylobacterium sp. JK268 (assembly GCF_054052225.1). Taxonomy (NCBI): domain Bacteria; kingdom Pseudomonadati; phylum Pseudomonadota; class Alphaproteobacteria; order Hyphomicrobiales; family Methylobacteriaceae; genus Methylobacterium; species Methylobacterium sp. JK268. Next base: position 97,325 of record NZ_JBSVZN010000004.1, read on the forward strand.
CAGCAGCAATTCGCGCCAGCCCCACTCGTGAGTGATCGGCGTGAAGAACCACATGCTCAGGCCGAAGAGGCCAAGGCCGAACATCATCAGCCAGCGCAGGTCGAAGCGCCGGGCGCAGAGGGTGTAGACCGGGATCGCCATGACCTGGAACACGCCGGTCGAGAACACCGCGAGGCCGATCTGCAGGGCGGAGAAGCCGCGCACGCGCCCGAGGAAGAGCGGCGTCAGGTAGATGGTGGCGAAGATCCCGATGCCGGTGATGAAGGAGAAGAGGCACCCGAGCGCGAAGTTGCGGCTCCGGAGCGCCGTCAGGTCCACGATCGGGTTCGCCACCGTGAGGGTGCGCCACACGAAGGCGACGCCGGTGACGAGGGCGGTGATGGCGCAGAGGCGGACCGCCTGGTCGTCGAGCCACTCCCAGCGCGGCCCCTCCTCCAGGGCGTATTCGAGGGTGCCGAGGAACACGGCCATCAGCAGGATGCCGAGGTAATCCGCCCGCTTGAGGAGCGAGGGGTCGGCCTCGTCGATCCGCACCAGCAGCGGCACGACGACCGCCACGAACACGCCCGGCACGAGGTTGACGAAGAACAGCCAGTGCCAGGAGAAATTGTCGGTGATCCAGCCACCGACCGTCGGCCCGAGCGTCGGGGCGAGGGAGGACAGGGCGCCGATCGTCGCCGCGGCGACCACGATCCGCTTGCCCGGGAAGAACGCGAAGGCGGTGGTGAACACGGTCGGGATCATCGAGCCGCCGAGGAAGCCCTGCAGCGCCCGGAAGGCGATCATGCTGCCGATGTCCCAGGCCCAGCCGCAGAGCAGGCTGGTGAGCGTGAAGCCCGCGGCCGAGACGCAGAACAGCCAGCGGGTCGACATCACCCGGGCGAGGAAGCCCGAGAGCGGGATCACGATGATCTCGGCGATGAGATAGCTCGTCTGCACCCAGGCGACCTCGTCGGGGCTGGCCGAGAGCCCGCCGCCGATATCCTTGAGCGAGGCCGAGACGATCTGGATGTCGAGGAGGGCGATGAAGAAGCCGACGCACATCACCGCGAAGGCGAAGATCTTCTGGCCCTCCGTGAGCTGGCGCGGCGCCGCGCGCTCGCCCGCGGCGGCATGGCCCGGCCGCAGGGCGAGGGCGGCGCTCACCGGGCCGCCTCCCCGACCACGATCCGCGGCGCGCCCGAGCGCTCCTCCTCCGGCTCCGTCCCGCCGCGCCGGTCGACGGTGGCGGTGACCGAGAGGCCGGGCCGCAGCTTGCCGAGGCGCGCGCCCTCCCCGTCGAGGCGGATGCGCACGGGCACCCGCTGGACGATCTTGGTGAAGTTGCCGGTGGCGTTCTCCGCCGGCAGGATGCTGAACTGCGCGCCGGTGGCCGGGGCGAGGCTCTCGACGTGGCCCGCGAAGGTCTCGTCCGGCCGCACGTCGGCGACGACCGACACGGACTGGCCGGGCCGCATCCGGGCGAGCTGGCTCTCCTTGAAGTTCGCGTCGACCCAGAGCCCGTCGCTCGGGACCAGCGAGACGAGGCTCGCGCCCGCCGTCGCGTAGGACCCGGTCCGGGCGCTGCGGTTGCCGATGACCCCGTCGACGGGCGCGCGCAGCTCCGTGTAGCCGAGGTTGAGCCGGGCGATGTCGCGCTCGGCGACCGCCTGCTCCCGCGCCGCCTGGGCTTGGCGCGCCTGCGTGTCGATGACGGCGATCCGGCGCTCGGCGGCGTCGAGGGTGGCGCGCGCCTTCTCGACGGCGGCGTCCGCCTTCTTGTGGTCGGCCTCGGCCTGCTGGAAGCGCTGCTCGGAGGCGTACTGGGCCGCCGAGAGCTGGCGGTAGCGGGTGAAGTCGAAGGCGGTGCGCGCCGCCTCGGCCTGCGCGGCGGCGAGGTCGGCCCTCGCCTGCCCGATCACCGCCTGCTGCAGGGCGCGGGTAGCCTCCAGATTCGCGAGCGCGGCGTCCTGGCCGGCCACCGAGGCCTCGGCCCGGGAGAGGGCCGCCCGATAGTCGCGGTCGTCGATCCGCAGGATCAGGTCTCCAGCCCGCACCCGCTGGTTGTCCGCCACCAGCACCGCGGCGACGAAGCCCGGCACCTTGCTGGCGATGACCGTGACGTCGCCGCCCACATAGGCGTCGTCGGTGCTCTCCAGGAACCGCCCGGTCTCCCACCAGGAGCGGCCGTAGAGCCCCGCTCCGGTCAGGGCGGCCAGGATGGCGAGAGGAACGAGCCGCCGCTTCCAGCCGCGCCGTCCCGCGGCCTTCGCCTGCACCGCCTCCCCCGCCGTGAATGTCCCGACCGTCGCGGTGCCGCTCATGGCTGTTCCCTCCTAGAGGCCGATGCCGTCGCCGAAGCGGCGGCGGAGCTTGGCGTCGGCGGCCGGGCCCGCCACGACCCGGACGCCGTCCGCGAGGGGCCGGCCGGTATGCCGGTCGACCACGACGGGATCGACCGGGGCGCCGGTCTCCGGCTCGACCAGGGCGACGCTAACGCCCTCCGGCGCGAGGTGCCGGTTGCCCCAGGCGAGCAGGGTCCAGAGCACCGGCCGGAAGTCGCGGCCCTTCTCGGTCAGCACGTATTCGTGGCGGGGCGGACGCTCCTGGTAGAGCCGCCGCTCCAGCAGCCCCGCCTCGACCAGCGCCTTCAGGCGCCGGGTCAGCATGTTGGGGGCGATGCCGAGGCTCGCCTGGAACTGCTCGAAGCGGGTGTGGCCGTAGAAGGCGTCCCGCAGGATCAGAATGCTCCACCACTCGCCGACCCGCTCGAGGCTGCGGGCGATGGGGCACTGCATGTGGCCGAAGGATGCGCGTTGCATGACGCATCAGATAGCGCAGTCACTATCATCATGCAAGTGACCGGGCCGAGAAACGCGGCCCGGCCGGGGACCGGGCCGCGTCTCGGGGAGCGGTCAGATCACGCGTTGTCGCCCCGGATCGCCGCCACGACGGCGTCGGTGACCTGCCGGGTCGTGGCGGTGCCGCCGAGATCCGGCGTGTGCAGGCGCGGATCGGCGGTGACGCGCTCGATCGCCCGCATCAGGCGGCCGGCCGCCGCCGCCTCGCCGAGATGCTCCAGCATCTGCACGGCGGTCCAGAAGGTGCCGATCGGGTTGGCGATGCCCTTGCCGGTGATGTCGAAGGCCGAGCCGTGGATCGGCTCGAACATCGACGGGAAGCGCCGCTCCGGGTTGATGTTGGCGGTCGGCGCGATGCCGAGCGAGCCGGCCAGCGCCGCGGCGAGGTCGGAGAGGATGTCCGCGTGCAGGTTCGTCGCCACGATCGTGTCGAGGGAAGCGGGCTTCATCACCATGCGCATGGTCATGGCGTCGACCAGCATCTTGTCCCAGGTCACGTCCGCGAAGTCCCTCGCCACCGCGGCGGCGATCTCGTCCCACATCACCATGGCGTGGCGCTGCGCGTTCGACTTCGTCACCACGGTGAGGAGCTTGCGCGGACGCGACTGGGCGAGCCGGAAAGCGTAGCGGATGATCCGGTCGACGCCCGCCCGGGTCATCATCGAGACGTCGGTGGCGACCTCCTCGGGATGGCCGCGATGCACCCTCCCGCCGACGCCCGCGTACTCGCCCTCGGAATTCTCGCGCACGATCACCCAGTCGAGCTCCGGGCCTGTGACGTGGCGCAGGGGGCTGGTGATGCCCGGCAGGATCCGGGTCGGGCGCACGTTGGCGTATTGGTCGAAGGGCTGGCAGATCGCGAGGCGCAGGCCCCAGAGCGTGATGTGGTCCGGCACGTCCGGCGCGCCGACAGCGCCGAAATAGATCGCGTCGTGGTCCTTGATCCGCTCGCGCCCGTCCTCGGGCATCATGGCGCCGTGCCGCTTGTAGTAGTCGGAGCCCCAGTCGAAATGGTCGAAGGCGAGGCCGAAGCCGCCGTCGCGCTCGGCGAGGGCGTCCAGCACCTCGATGCCGGCGGCGATCACCTCCTGGCCGATGCCGTCCCCTGGGATCGCGGCGATGCGGTACTGCTTCATGGCGGCATTCCTCGTGGCAACGGTCGGCGGACGGAGAGCGCGAGGCGGCGGACCGGGTGGTCCGCCGGAGCGAGAGTGGGAAGCCGGCCGATACGGTGAGCGTCGCGGACGCGAGCATCAGGCCGAGGGTCATGCTGCCGGTGACGCCGCGGGGCCAGCCGATCCGCGAGGGACCCCTGAAGCCCCCCGAGATCGCCGATCGCGATGGTCGCCGCGGCCTTCGTGCCCGACCGGAAGACGGTCGGCAACTGCCGGGAGAGCGAGCGCGCCGCCATCCCGCCGGCGACGGCGAGGAGAACCGGGGTGGCGCTCATGACGCTGACCGCGACGGCCGTGTGGCCGAGGGCCGTCACGATCCGCGGCAGTCGCGGCGTGATCCCGACGAGGCCGGTCGTCAGTCCCCTTGATCCGGCCCCCCGACGCATCGGGCTGACGGATTCACAGAATGCGAAAAATACAAACAGATCAGATACTTATCTCGACACACGAGGTTCCCGGGTTTGGCGCGGGGACCCCTCTCCCGTGCGGGCCAGCGTGTTCACACTTCGCCCATCGGCATGAAAAAGCCTTTCTTTCGCAATCGCTTGAACTGAACCGAGGAGACCCGCGGGATCCCCTCTCCCGTGCGGGAGAGGGGTAGGGGTGAGGGTCCCGGACCGTGCCGTCATCACGCGAAGACGGTCGTGCTGGCAGCGGGACAGGTCAGAATTCTTGCTGAACCACCTGGACCCTCACCCCTGCCCCTCTCCCGCACGGGAGAGGGGTTCCCCACGCCACATCCGGGAACCATCGTGTGTCGACGCAAGTATCTGACCTACTTTTATTTTTCGCGTTCCGTAAATCCGCTAGCCCGCACGGGACAGGGGATCCGGCGGGTCTCCTCGGTTGCGTTCAAGCAACTGCGAAAGAAGAGCTTTTTCATGCGGATAGGCAAAGCGTGAACACGCTGGCGCGTCGGGAGAGTGGATCCCCGACAGTCCCGAAGCGCCAACACCGATGATCAACTGTCTTTCCCGCAATTCAGACCAGTTATCCGTCCGCCAGGGCCGGAGAGGCCGATCACGAACCGATCCGGCTCGGCCACGCCCGCGGGTGCGAGGGCAACCGTCGGCCGCCCTCGCGTCGGGGCGCGCGGCGCGGCCCCGGTGGCACGCACGGCCCGCCCTCCGGGGAAGGCCGCGCGGCGATCGGAGAGACGCCGTGCCGGCGATGGCGGCCGGCCCGGCGCACGGTGGGGCGACGCGGCGGGAACCACCCCGCGGAAACGGGGCGGCGCGGCGCCGCGCTACGAACAGGTTGTTGCGAAGAATGCCCGCCGGGATCGCGAGCCGATCGTCGTCCGGTCGGAGGTGGCTCTGGCTCCCCTCGCCGCTCCGGTCCGCCCCTTACGGGTCGGCCGGGGGCACGCCATGCCTCCCGAACGGCGCCGCCCGATGACCGGCGGCCTGGACGTCTAGTGGACGACCCGCGTGGAGCTCGTGCGCAGGCGGTTGATCTCGTCCTTGAGGTGCAGCTTGCGTCGCTTGAGTTCGACGAGACGCAGGTCGTCCGTCGAGGGGTGGGAGATCGCTTCCTGGATTTCGCGCTCGAGCGCTTCGTGCTTGCGCTCGAGCTCGGACAGATGCGTCTGAAGCGACATCGGCCGATTCCTCCTGTCATGGTTGCGACACACTGAGCTTGCCACAGGCCGATGCGGCTGTCGAAGGCATTCTTCGCTGCGGCGCACGATGACGATGGCACGACCGAATCGCGACAAATGCTCTATATCCCGCCTGCCGGGACCGGCATGGGGGACGGAGGAACAACGGTAGTCGCGCGGTCGACGTTAATTCGACGCCGCGGCGGCGTTCCCCTCCCCAGATCACCCTAGCTTCCGCTGCGAGAGACGGCGATGTCGCGCCGCAGCGTCGGCGCGCCGTCCTGGCAACCTGCGCCTTGCTGGAATCGGCCGGCTGGCGCATTCTTGGGGCAGGTCGTCGGGATGGACGAGATGGCGTTCGAGTTGAGTGCGGAATCGGCGGCCGAGTACGAGGCGGAGCTGGCGCGCTTGCGCGAGGAACATCGTGATCTCGACGACGCGATCGAGGCGCTGATGCAGCTCGCGGGGGGAGACCGGCTGCAGATCCAGCGGCTCAAGAAGCGCAAGCTCACCCTGCGCGACCGCATCACCTTCCTGGAAGACCAGCTCACCCCGGACATCATCGCCTGAACCATCGCCCGGTTGCGGCCCGCGTCCCGGGCCGCTAGTGCGAGCGGATCGGGCGCCGGTCCCACGGCGCGCAGCGATCAGGAAAGCGTCACGAGCATGACGGCATCGCCCGCGGTCGCGGTCATCATGGGCAGCCAGTCCGACTGGGCCACGATGCGGCACGCGGCCGAGACCCTCGACGCGCTCGGCATCGCCTACGACGCGCGCATCGTCTCCGCCCACCGCACCCCCGACCGGATGGTCGCCTTCGCCAAGGGGGCGCGGGCGGCCGGATTCCGGGTGGTGATCGCGGGCGCCGGCGGCGCCGCGCATCTGCCCGGCATGGTCGCGGCGCTGACCCCGCTCCCGGTGCTCGGCGTGCCCGTGGAATCGAAGGCGCTGTCGGGCCAGGACAGCCTGCTGTCGATCGTGCAGATGCCGGCCGGCATCCCGGTCGGCACGTTGGCGATCGGACGCGCGGGGGCGGTGAACGCCGCCCTCCTGGCGGCCGCGATCCTGGCCGGCACCGACCCGGACCTCGCCGCACGGCTCGACGCGTGGCGCGCCCGCCAGAGCGAGGCCGTCGCCGAGCGTCCCGATTCCTCCGCCCCGTGATCGCCGGACCATGACGTCAGCCCCCCCGCGTCCTCCCCTCGCCCCCGGCGCCACGATCGGCATCCTCGGCGGCGGCCAGCTCGGCCGAATGATCGCCCTGGCGGCCGCGCCCTACGGGTTGAGGACCCATGTCTACGCGCCCGACGCGGACAGCCCGGCCTTCGCGGTCGCCGGCACCCACACCGTCGCGGCCTACGACGACGAGGCGGCGCTCGCGCGCTTCGCGGCCTCGGTCGACGTGATCACCTACGAGTTCGAGAACATCCCGCGCCGCACGGCCGAGATCCTCTCGGCGGCCAAGCCGCTGCACCCGAGCGCCGACGCGCTCGCCACCACGCAGGACCGGCTCTCCGAGAAGAGCTTCGTGGCCGGGCTCGGGATCGCGACCGCGCCGTTCCGCGCCGTGGACGACGCGGCGGGGCTGCGGGCCGCCCTCCAGGATTTGGGGCTGCCGGCGGTGATCAAGACCCGCCGTTTCGGCTACGACGGCAAGGGCCAGCGCATGCTGCGTCCCGACCTTCCCGTCGATGCGGAGGAGGTGATGGCCTCCCTCGGCCACCAGCCCTGCATCCTCGAAGGCTTCGTCCCCTTCGAGAGCGAGGTCTCGGTCGTCGCCGCCCGGAGCGCGGACGGCGCCTTCTCGGCCTTCGATCCCTGTGGGAACGAGCACCGGGACCACATCCTCGCCTTCACCCGGGTGCCGGCGCCCGGCATGGATGCGCGCAGCCGCGAGGAGGCGCTCGCCGTGACGCGCCGGATCGCCGACGCCCTGCAATATGTCGGGGTGCTCGCCGTCGAGATGTTCCTGGTCCGGGAGCCGGACGGCGCCAGCCGCGTGATCGTGAACGAGATCGCCCCGCGCGTTCATAATTCCGGGCACTGGACCATCGAGGGGGCGCTGACCTCGCAATTCGCCCAGCACCTGCGGGCGATCTGCGGCTGGCCGCTCGGGTCCGTCGACCGGACCGGTCAGGCGCGAATCGAGATGCGTAACCTCGTCGGCGAGGAAGCCCATGCCTGGCGGGCGATCCTCGCGGAGGCCGGGGCCCATCTCCACCTCTACGGCAAGGGCCGGGCCCGGCCCGGCCGCAAGATGGGGCACGTCACCCGCCTGCTGCCCCCGGCGTGAGGATCCGCCGCCACAGACCGCGACCACCGGCGGCCTGACCGTCGGGCAGCCACACCTTCGCCACATCGGCCCTGTGAACGGGAGCGAGGTGGATGCTTAAGGCGACGTTCATCCCGATCCGTGACGGTCCCTCGACCGGTGCGGCGGGCCGGCGCTCCGCGGCACCCGATGATGTGGACGGGACGCGCGGCCGGCGACGCCGCCGTTGGGGGATGGGGTGATGAAGCCAGTGATCGTGCCGCGCCGGACCAAGCCGGCCGCCGTGCTGCTCGGGGCGAGTGCGCTCGCGGCGCTGCTGCTCGCCGGCTGCGACACTGTCGGCCGCGCGACGGCGACGAAGCAGTTCGCCGTGCTGGAGACGGACAAGAGCGGTGCCGCCGACGTGAACATCGCGTCGCTGAGCGACGTGGTTCAGCGCAACCCGAACGATCCGGCCGCCTACAACACCCGCGGGGCCGCCTACGCCCGGGCGGGCAATTACGGCGACGCGATCGCGGATTTCACGAAGGCGATCCAGCTCGATCCGAACTCGGCCTCCGCCTACTGCAACCGGGCGCTCGCCTACCGCCAGTCCGGCCGCAACGACGCGGCCCTGCAGGACTTCTCCAAGGCGATCCAGGCCGATCCGAACTACAGCGCCGCCTTCATCGGCCGCGCCAACCTGCAGCGGGCGCAGGGCAATTACGAGGCCGCCTATGCGGACCTCAGCCAGGCGATCCGCCTAACGCCGGAATCGGCGGAGGCCTACCATGCCCGCGGCCTGGTGCGGCAGGCGCAGGGCCAGCACCGGGCGGCCATCGGCGACTTCGATTCCGCCATCGACCGCAACCCCTTCGTGGCGGCCCCCTACGCCGCCCGCGGCCAGAGCCTGATCGCCACGAACCAGTACGACAAGGCGATCGAGGACTTCAACGCGGCCCTGAACGTGAACAACAAGGACGCGGATTCCTGGGCCTACCGGGGCGTCGCCTACGAGAAGTCGGGCCGCCGCCAGGAGGCCATCGAGAGCTTCCAGCGCGCCTCGGCCATCGATCCGAACAACCCGGTTGCCCGCCAGGGGCTCGGGCGGGTTCAGGGCGGAATGGCGACGCTGTTCCGCTAGAGAATCCTCCCTCTGCGCAGGCACGGTCACACGTCGCCGGATGATGCGCGGGTTCCTCCTCTCCCCGCGTGCGGCACCCGTGCGCAAAGATCTTGCGTGGAACCAGAAAAGCGTTCAACCGCAGCAGATTACAGGTGATCGAAGGCGGATCGCGGGATCCCCTCTCCCGTGCGGGCTTACCCATTCACACTTTGCCGGATGAGGCGCGGGTTTCTCCTCTCCCCGCGTGCGGGGAGAGGGCTCTGCCGACCTTGTTGTCGGCAGAGCGAGCCCGAAGGGCGAGGGTGAGGGGGCGGTTCCGGGTGTGCTCTGTCCTGACGCGCCCTCTCACCCTCGGCTGCCGCCTCGTCTCGCCCCCAACATGGGGGGCTCGACCCTCTCCCCGCACGCGGGGAGAGGGCATGCGCACGACCCGAAATGTGAATCCGCAAGCCCGCACGGGAGAGGGGTTCCCCGCGCCGGACTCACCGCGCTATGCCTTTGAATAAACGATTGTCTCGTAAAAGTTTCTCGATCGCTGCGTGCATACGGCAGCGATGTGCGGGCAGTGGGCTGCGTCCTCCCTGCCGGGGACACCGCGAGCCCGAAGGGTGAGGGTTGACGGGCCGGGCGCTCCCGGTCTCGTTCAGCTCCACCACGCCCCGGGACCACGCTGCAGCGGCGCGACCCACCGTCAGACCTGGTAGCGATCCGCCAACGCCAGCAGCTCGCGCGCCAGTTCAGATAGGTTCGCGGCGGCCATCTCGACCTGCCGGGTACCGGCGGCGGTCTGCTGGCTGGCCTGCCGGATGTTCTGCAGCGCCCCCATCACCTGCTCGATACCGAGCTGCTGCTGGTTCGTCGAGGCCACGATCTGCTGGAAGGTCTGCGCGCCCTCCTCCGCCCGCGCCGCCATCTCCTCGATGGTGCGCACCGTCGCGTCCGTGCGCTCCTTGCCGGCGCCCGCCCGCTTGACCGCCTCCTCGGTCAGCATCACCGAGGTGTTCACGCCCCTCTGGATCTCGCCGAGCAGCGCGCGCACCTGCCCGGTCGCCTCCTTGGCCTGGTCGGCGAGCCCTTTCATCTCGGCGGCCACCACCGCGAAGCTGCGCCCCGCCTCCCCTGCCGCCGCGGCCTCGATCGCGGCGTTGAGCGCGAGCAGATGCGTGCGCTCCGAGATGTCGTTCACGGTGGCGATGATCTCGCCGATGGCCTGGGTCTTCTCGCTTAAGGACACGATGTTGCCGGCCACCGCCTCGCCCTGCTCGCGGATCCCGTCCATGGCCTCGGCGGTGTCGGCCGCCGCCTGCAGCCCGGCCCGGGCGGTCTGGGCGGTGGCCTGGGCGGTGGCGATCACCTCCTGCGCGCGCTTCGTGATCTGCACGCCCGAATGGGCGATCTCGTCGACGGTGGCGGCAGTCTCCTGGACGGCGGCGAACTGCTCCTCGACGCTCGCGGCCTGCTGCTGGGCGGAGGCGCGGATCTCCGCGGCGGCGGCGTTCAGGTTGTTCGTCGCGGAGCGGTTCGTCCGGGCGAGATCGGCGAGCCCCGCCACCATGGCGTTGAGGGTGGTGCCGAGGCGGCCGACCTCGTTGCGGCCGGCCGTCGCGACGCGGCCCGTCAGGTCGCCGGTCCCGACGCGCTCGACGAACCGCACCACGCCCCCGATCGGACGCACGATGATTCGGTTGATGGCGATGCCGATCGCGAGGCAGATCAGCAGCGTCAGCAGCGTGCCGCCCCAGAGCGCGAGGGTCGCGTTGCGCTGCGCCAGCGCCAGGCGATCGTTCTGCGTCGCCCGGATCTGCTCCTGCAGCCCCTCGATGGCGGCGAGCCTGTCGCGGAAGGTGTCGAACAGCTCCTTGCCGGATCCGTCGGCCTCGATGCGGACGGCCTCGGGGCGCGTGGCGGGATCGGCCGCGCGCCGCACCGCCTCCTCGCCGATGCCGGTCTGCCAGGCACGGGCCGCCGCCACGGCATCGGCGAGCAGGCGCGCGGTCTGCGCGTCGCTCCCGACGAGGCCTCTCAGGCGCTCGATCGCCCCGTCGAGGGCGGGCCGCCCCTCCCGGTAGGGATCGAGGCTCGCCGCGCGACCGGTGATGAGGTAGCCGCGCAGGCCGGTCTCCTGGTTGAGCATCGCGGCCCGGAAGGCGTCGAGCCCGCGGATCACCTGGTTCGAGCGGGTGAGCGCCTCCGTCGCCGCGTTCTGCTGGTCGAGGGTGACGAGGACCACCGCACCGCTGAGGACCGTCACCACCGCGATGGCGGCGATGGCGCCGCCGAGCGAGCGGTTGAGGCCAAAGGAATTCGGCATGCGGCGGCGCTCCTGAGCGGATCTGCGGACGAGACCGGACGGCCCGGGCGAGCGCCCGAGGCGGCGCGCTTGGGCCGCGCGGTGCCTTAGCCGGACAGCGGCCCGATGGGCAATCGCCGTGCGGCGGCAGACCCGGTCCGGCGGAGCGGACCCATGGAAACGGAGCCTTGGGAGCGGAGCCATGGGAGTTGAGGCCCCGCGCGGGGGCGGGGCGCCTCGTCGATCGGTCCGCCCGCCGCGTCAGGCCGGGAGGGTTTCCCGCGGCGGGCGGATCACGCCCGCTGTCCCTGGGGCGACCCGGGCACCGGGATGGGCCCGGCCCCGGATGAGGCGGCGCGCGCACCGCCCATCACCGCGCTCTGGGCGGCGTAGCTGGCGCGGTCGGCGATGCCCCGCGGGCTGCGATCGAGGAGCGAGACGATCACGCAGGTCGCGAAGGTGAGCGGCAGGGTGATCAGCGTCGGCGGATCGAGGGGGAAGAGCGGCGCCGCGTTGCCCAGCACCTTCACCCAGATCGGCGGCCCGATCACCGTGAGAACCAGAGCCCCGACCAGCCCGACCCAGCCGCCGGCCACGGCCCCGCGGGTCGTCAGGCCCGGCCAGTACAGGGCGAGGATCAGGACCGGGAAGTTGGAACTCGCGCTGATCGAGTAGGCGAGACCGACCATGTAGGCGATGTTCTGCCGCTCGAACGCGATGCCCAGGCCGATCGCCGCGAGGCCGACCGCCAGGGTGGCGAACCGCGCCACCCGCACCTCGTCCCGGTCGGCGACGGCACTGTCCTTGATCACGTGGGCGTAGAGGTCGTGGGCGATCGCGGAGGCGGCGGCGAGGGTCAGTCCCGACACCACGGCGAGGATCGTGGCGAAGCCGATGGCCGAGTTGAGGCCGAGCAGGACGTCGCCGCCCAGCGCATGCGAGAGGTGGATGGCGACCATGTTGCCGCCGCCGATCGGCGCGCCCGACGCCGTCAGGTACTGGGGCGAGGCGCCGACGAGCGCCAGGCCGCCGAACCCGATCACGAAGATCAGGGAGAAGAAGTAGGCCACCATCGTGCAGCCCCAGAACACCGAGACGCGGGCCGAGCGCGCATCCGGGACCGTGAACACGCGCATCAGGAGGTGAGGCAGGCCGGCGGCCCCGAAGAACAGGGCGATCCCGAGGGACAGGGTCGACACGGGCGCGGCCGCGAAGGTCTGCGGCTGCAGGATCGCGGCATGCTTGGCGTGGACCTCCACCGCCTTGGCGATGATCCGGTCGTAGCTGAAGCCGAAGGCGGACAGGACCAGCAGGGCCGTGAAGGTGGCCGTCAGCAGCAGGATGGCCGCCTTGATGATCTGCACCCAGGTCGTGGCGACCATGCCGCCGAACATCACGTAGCAGATCATCAGGACGCCGACGATGACCACGGCGTAGAGATAGGGCAGGCCGAACAGCAGCTGGATCAGCTGGCCGGCCCCGACCAACTGGGCGATCAGGTAGAACGCCACGATCGAGAGGGACGAGAACGCGGCCAGCATCCGCACCGGACGCTGGGCGAGCCGGTAGGCGAGGACGTCCGAGTAGGTGTAGCGCCCGAGGCGGCGCAGCTTGTCGGCCAGGAAGAACACGATGAGCGGGTAGCCCATCGTGTAGCCGACCGCGTAGACGAGGCCGTCGAAGCCGGTCGCGAAGATCAGCCCCGACAATCCCAGGAAGGCGCCGGCGGAGATCAGGTCCCCGGCGAGGGCGAAGCCGTTCTGCAGGCTCGTGATCTGGCCGTTGGCGGCGTAGTAGTCCGCGGCCGAGCGGGTCCGGCCCGACGCCCAGTAGGTGATCGCGAGCGTGATCGCGACGAAGAACACGAAGAGGGCGATCGCCGTGAGATTCAGCCCGCTCTCGGGGCGCGCCGCGGCCTGCGCGAGGGCGGGGCCGCCCATCGCTCCGAGAGCGCCGGCAGCCAGGATGCTCCGCCTCATCGGCCGCGCTCCTCGGCGTTGGCGAGCAGCACGTAGAGGCCGGTCGCCAGAACCACGCTCCAGATCAGGCAGAAGCCGTACAGGAACCAGTAGGACGCCGTTCCGCCCGCCACGACGGGCCCCGCCAGCGCCCCGGGCGCGAAGGCTGCCGCGATCATGAAGACCGTGTACAGCAGCCCCAGGATGAGCAGGAGCACGAGACCCACGATTGTGGATCGTTGCCAAGGCGTCTGCATCATCGCTCCCGGTCCACCGCGTTGCCGCCCGCACGCTCCGGCGAGCTTAGTCTTCGCGTCAGCGTCGTTACAAGCTCGCTGATGCGGCGGTCTGCATCAAGATCGAACACCATGCCGTTTTCGTGCGCGGGCCGGGGCAGCCTCGACTTGGCTGCACTTTCCTCGTTGTCGGGCGCGAAGAAAGCGGCCTAGGATCGACGCCCATGCCGAGCCGCGAGAGGGAAGCATGTACCGCCTGATCAGCGCCACTCCGAGCCCCTACGCCCGCAAGGTCCGCATCCAGCTCGCCGAGAAGGGGATCCCCTTCGCGCTGGTCACCGAGGTTCCCTGGGACAACGACACCCAGACCCCGCACTACAATCCCCTGGAGAAGCTTCCCGTCCTGATCTGCGAGGACGGGGAGACGGTCTACGAGTCGCGCTTCATCAACGAGTGGGTGGAGATCAAGCATCCCGACCCGCGCCTGACGCCGACGGATCCGGACGGGATCCTCCTGACCAAGCGCTTCGAGGTGCTGAGCGACGGGGTCTGCGACGCCTGCGTGCTGATGTTCTGGGAGCGGGCGCGGCCCGAGGCAGCCCAGAGCGCCGAGTGGACGGCCCGCCAGATGCGCAAGTGCGAGGGCGGCCTGCGCGAGATCTCCCGCCTTCTCGGCGACGGGCGGTTCTGCGTCGGCGACCGGTTCGGCCTCGCCGACATCGCGGTCGGGAGCCTGCTCGGCTGGCTGAACGTGCGCTTCCCCGACCTGCCGTGGCGGACGCGGCATCCCAACCTCGCCGCTCTCCAGGATCGCCTGGAGGAGCGCCCGTCGTTCCGGGATACCGTGCCCTACGCGCAGACGATCCGCGACAAGGTCGTGTGAGGGTTGACCGGCGGTGCCGGCCCAGGGGATGCCGGCATGCGCCCCGACGGGGCGCGTGTGACGTCCCGCCGGCGCGCCATCGGACTCTTCAGGGATCCGGTTTCGATCGCGCAGACGGGGGTCAACCCGCCTCGCGCGTTGCATGGGTGTCCGAGGAGAAAGCGAGGCACTTCCCCCTCTCCCGTGCGGGCTTGCCTGTTCACACAATCCGGTTTTCGGCGCGTCGGCCGGACGTGGCCGGGTGTCGCGACACTCCTCATGCTGAGGTGCCGCGGCGATCGAAGATCGCAGCGGCCTCGAAGCACCCCGGAACGGTCGATCCCAAGCGGCCTTGGCTTGGATCTGTGGTCCGGCGTGCTTCGAGGCCGCTTCCACGGCACCTCAGCATGAGGAATGTTGCGGCTTCCAGGGGCGTTCAGTCGAAGAATCCACGACCGAGACGACTGAATCTGCAAACTGCCTGCGAGGTGCGGGCATGCGCACGACCCGACGTGTGAATCCGCAAGCCCGTGCGGGAGAGGGGTGCCCGCGATAGACCCGGCAACCGTCGTGTGCCGACGTAAGATGATTCCGCTCGCCGCACGCGGGGAGAGGAGATCCCGCGCGCGCTGGACTGGCATCGTCCGTTACAGCCCCGCGCGCGCCGCCAGTAGGTCGAGCCGGTAGGCCTCCGACCTGTCCTGGCGCGTGACCTTCAGGAAGGACGCGGCGCTCCGGATGAACAGCTCCGCCGCGGCGTCGCCGCCGAGCGGGTAGTCGGTCTCGCCCGTCCAGTGCACCAGCAGGACGTCGCCACCGGGCGCGAGGGCGTCCCGCACGCGGTCGGCCAGCCGCCCGACATCGCCCGCGTCGAGGTAGTAGACGACCTCCGAGAGCAGGATCAGGTCGAAGCGGCCCTCGGGCCAGGTCCCGGGCACCTGCGCCCACGCGAAGCGGACCTGCGGGCAGTCGCGGCAGCGGGCGCGGGCCTGGTCGAGGGCGCCCTCGGCCACGTCCAGGGCGAGGAGCGCGTCGCAGCGCCCGGCGAGGTCCCGCGTCAGCACGCCGATCGAGCAGCCGATCTCCAGGGCCGCGCCGTAGCGCGCGCGGGGCAGGGCCGCCAGCGTCGCGGCGTATTTCGCGCGCTCGTAGCCGCTGGTGGCGAAATCCCAGGGGTCCGGGTCGGCGGCGTAGCGGGCGTCGAAATAGGCGGGCGGCAGCGAGGTCGGGTGGCGCGTCACGGCACCGCCTCCGGATCGACCGCGATGAAGATCTCGAAGGGCCGCGCGAACCGCGCGAGCATCGCCGCGTCGAGGCGGAAGCCGTCCGGATCGTCGGTGATCAGGTCCGTCGTCTGCGAGCGATGCGCCGCGATCGCCGCGGCCTTGGCGGGCAGGTGCCGGGCGATGTCGAGGCGGCAACCCCGCGGCGCCTCCCCGACCTCGGTGTCCGGCGGCAGCGTCCAGCCCCAGACCGGGTAGGCGTGGAGGCGCAGATCGGGGATCCGCGCGCGGCGCGCGAGCGTCGCGGCGGCCCGGTGGTCGCAATGCGGATCCTGCGCCCAGGTGACGAACAGGGCCCCGGCCCCGCTCTCGCGCGCGGCGTCCGCGATGGCCTGCGCGGCGGCCTCCGCCTCCGGCCCCTGCTCGGGCACGAAGCGATCGGGCAGGCGAAGGAAGCGGATCCCCGCCGGATCGAGGCCGAGCGCCCGCGCCGCCTCGCGCGTCTCGGCCTCGCGCAGGGCCCGCAGCCGCTCCGGCGGGTGGCTCGGCGAGTTCGGATGCGAGCCGACGCCGTCGCTCACCACCACGAGGCGCACGGGCAGACCCCGGGCGCAGGCCTCCGCGATGAGCCCGCCGCAGCCGAGGCTCTCGTCGTCCGGATGCGGCGCGACCACCACCAGGCCGCGCCCGCCGGTCAGGTCGGGCAGCGTGCCGAAGGGCAGCGCCTCGGCGGCGGCGAGGTAGGCATCAGCCCTCATCGCTCCTCCTCCGGCCGCCAGAGGTCGCCCGAGGGCTCCCCGGCCGCCAGGATGGTCCGCGCCGCCTCGGTCAGCGCGCGGTCGGGGGCGGGCTGGCGCAGATAGGTGGCGAGGTCGCGCGAGAGGCGCTCCAGCGGATGCCCGCCCAGGAAGCCCGCGAGCCCGACCGAGCGCTGCGCGAGCTGCAGCAGGTCGAGCCCGGCCCGCTCGACGGCGAGCCGCGCGAGGTTGACGAAGGCGACGATGCGCTCGGGCGCGAGCGCCTCCTCCCGGACGATCCGCGCGGCGCGCCCGACCCAGAGCCCCGCCCCTTCGAGGGCGATCGCGCCCTCTCCCAGGCGGGCGAGCTGGTGCGGATCGGTGCCCCGGCCCGTGCGCACGAGGTGGTCCCGCCACGCATCGAGCACCGCCGAGAGGCCGCCGAGCTGCACGGCCGCGAAGCGCCACGCGCCGCCCGAGAAGGCGGGCTGGCGGTGATAGTCGTCGGGCGCCCCCAGCAGGGCGTCGGCCGCGACGGGCAGGCCGGTGAAGTCGAGGGTGCCCGTGGCCGAGGCGCGCATGCCCTGCGCGCGCCACTCCGACAGGTCGGCACGGGTCCCCGGCGCCAGGGGCACCACGAGCATCTGCGGCGCGGTTTGCCCCGGGCGACGGGCCGTCACCAGGGCGCGCGTGACGAAGCCGGCGCCGGACGCGAAGGTCTTCACGCCCCGCAGGGTGAGCCCGTCGCTCCCGGCCGCCAGGACGAGGCCGCCCTCCCCGGGCTCGGTGTTCCAGACCGCGAACAGGTGGCCGGCCTGCGCGTCGGCGAAGAGCCGCCCGCTCTGCGCCGCCGTGCCGTAGCGGGCGACGAGCTGGAGGGCGTTGACGTGACCCTCGTAGAGCCGCCCGAGGGCGAGGCTGCCGGAGCCGAGGAGGCGCAGCACCTCGGCGAGATCGGCGGCGCCGGGCTCCTCCCCGAGCCCCGTCCCGCCCGCGGCCGAGGGCACCGGGGCGGCGAGGAGGCCGAGGCGGGCGAGATCCGCGACGTCCTCGGCCGGGAAGCCGCCGTCGCGGTCCTGCGCGTCCGCCCGCGCGGCGGCGGCCCGAGCCGCCGCCCGGGACGCCGCGAGGATCGCCCGGATCCCGTCGCAGGGCAGCGTCCGCTCAGGCATGGCCGGGATGCTCCGCCGCGGCGGCGGCAAGCGGGACGGACGCGAGGGGCCGCTCGCGGCGCGTCGCCCGCCGCAGGCGATCCGAGAGGCGCAGCAGCACCAGGGCGGCGCGGGCGCGGCGGATTTCGGCCGGCAGCCGGCTCGGACAGAGGCGGCGCGGCGCGAGGTGCGGGCTCGCGCCCTCGACCGCGTCGAGGAGCGCCCCGAGCGTCGGCAGGCGGGCGAGCGCCTCCGCCTCGGCGCGCCGCAGGCCGAGGCGGGGCGCCCAGAGACCGGTGCGGCCGAGGCGCCCCGCCGCGTGCAGGTCCCGCAGGCGTCGCCGCCACGCGTAGCGCCGCAGCGCCCGCAGCAGCGGTTCCAGGCGGGGATCGCAGGGAGATTCCGGCGCCGCGCAGCGCAGCCGCATCGTGTCGGCGGCCCCGCCCGGGGCGCGGCCCTCCAGCCGGCCCGAGGTGACGACGACGATGCCCGGCTCGTGGCGCACCCGGGCATCCGCCGCCCGCAGCGCGGCCACGAAGGCCCGGTCCTCGCCGAGGGCGAGCGGTGGCAGCCCGCCCACGCGGCGGTAGACCGAGAGGCGCACCGCGAGGCTCGCGCCCGAGTCGGTCCAGTGGCAGGGCCAGGGATCGTCGGGGCGCGGATCGATCCGGGCCGCGATCTCGGTGAGCAGGGCCTCGTAGCGGCTCTCCAGCCGGCCGCGGGCGTGCAGGGACTCGGGCAGGCGGGCGGCCTCGTCCGGGTCGAGGGCGATCCGCCCGGCCACGGCATCGGCCCCGTCCGCCAGGGCCGCGAGGCTGCGCCGGACCCAGTCGGCCGGCACCCGGCTGTCGGCGTCGGTGGTGAGGATCACGCCGTCCGGGGAGCCCACCTCCTCCAGCCAGGACGCCGCCGCCTCCATGGCCTCGCGGCGCGCCCAGCCCGCGGTGGCCCGGTCGGAGACGCACGCGATCACCCGGAGCGGCACCGGCAGCGTCCCGCGCAGGGCCGCGACCTCGCGGGCCGTCCCGTCCGTGCAGTTGTTGAGGAACAGCACGATGCCGAACCCGGCGACGCCGTCCTGGACCGACAGCGCCCGCAGGCAGGCCCCGATCCGCTCCGCCTCATTGCGCACCGGGATCGCGGCGATGCAGGCCAGGCGCGCGGCCGGCACGGGCCCGGCCTCGCGCAGCAACACGGTCTGCGGGTCTGTCACGCGACGGCCTCCGGTGGGCCGCGTCCGGACCGCCGGCGACCTCGAGATCCTCACGTAGGTCAACGCACCCGCCTGTCCCGCGCCTGCGACCAAATCGAGCAAGCGCGACGATGCTCGGGCGCGGATGGGGCGCCCGCCGGCCGCGAACCGGCTATAAGCCCCCGACGGGCGGCGAACGCGTGTCGTGCCGAACCCCGACTCCACCCCGCAGGACGGTGATGCGATGACGAACCTGCCGCACGGCGCCCGCCTCACGATCGACCTCGCCGCGCTGGCGGCGAACTGGCGGCGCCTCGCCGGGGAGGCCGAGGGCGCCGACTGCGCGGCCGTCATCAAGGCCGACGCCTATGGCTGCGGCATCGCCCGGGCGGCGCCGGCCCTGGCGCGGGCGGGCTGCCGGACCTTCTTCGTCGCCCACCTCTCCGAGGGCGAGGCGGCCCGGGCGGCCTCGCCCGAGGCGGTGATCTACGTGCTGAACGGCATGCCGCCCGGGAGCGCACCCGCCTACCCGGCGGCGGACCTGCGGCCGGTCCTGGGCGCCCGGGAGGAGATCGCCGAGTGGGCGGAGTTCTGCCGCGCCCGCGGCGAGCGCCTGCCGGCCGCCCTCCACGTCGACACGGGCATGAATCGGCTCGGCCTCACGCCCGATCAGGCCCTCGATCTCGCGGGCGATCCGGTGCTCGACGCCTTCGCGCCCGCGCTGCTGATGAGCCACCTCGTCGGCGCCGAGGTGCCGGACGATCCCGTCACGGCGCGCCAGATCGTGGAGTTCGCGCGGGTGCGCGCGGCCTTCCCGGCCCTGCCGGCCTCGCTCGCCAACTCGTCCGGGACCTTCCTCGGCCCAGCGGTGCGCCACCAACTCGCGCGGCCGGGCTACGCGCTCTACGGCGGCAACCCGGTGCCGGGGCGGCCGAACCCGATGCGGCCGGTGGTGCGGCTCGACGCTCCGATCCTTCAGGTGCGGGAGGTCGCGGCCGGGGAGACGGCGGGCTACAACGCCCGCTGGACGGCGCCGGGGCCGCGCCGCCTCGCCACCCTGTCCCTCGGCTACGCGGACGGCTACCCGCGGGCCGGGTCCGGCCGCGCGGAGGCGATCGTCGCCGGGATCCGCTGCCCGCTGGTCGGCACGATCTCGATGGACCTCGTGATCCTCGACGTCACGGCGGTGCCGCCGGAGGCCGCGACCCGCGGCGCCCCCGCCACGCTGATCGGCGACAGCCTCGACGTCGACGAGGTGGGCCGGCGCGCCGGCACCATCGGCTACGAGATCCTGACCAATCTCGGCCGGCGCTACGCGCGGCACTACGTCGGCTGAACCCGCCGGGCGGGCCACATCCGCCCCAGCACCTCGTCGCGGCGGATGGCGGCGTGCCAGACCACCGCCGCGACGTGGAGCGCCAGCAGCCCGCCGATCGCCCAGGCGCCCCATTCGTGCACGGCGGCGCCCGTGTGCGACAGCGCCTTGTCGAGGGGCACGAGCCGCGGCCAGGAGAAGAGCCCGAACCAGGGCAGCGAATAGCCGCCGGCCCCGGAATCGACGTAGCCGCTCAGCGGCATCAGCAGCATCAGGCCGTAGAGGGCGAGGTGGGCGGCGCGCGCCGCCGCGTGGGCGAGGCGCGAAGGCGGCGCGCGGTAGGACGGCTCGCCGAGGATCCACCGCGAGACGAGGCGGAGCGGCAGCAGGACCAGCACCGTCAGGCCGATCGACTTGTGGATATCGAGGATCTCCCGGCGCGGCGAGGTGCCGGGTGGCAGGTACGCGGCCGCGATCCCGAGCGCCAGGGCGATTCCGATCAGGGCGGCCATGCCCCAGTGGAAGCCGCGCTGCGCGGGGTGGTAGCGGGGGACGTCGGGCTCGCTGGGCATCGGGGGCCGGCTGCGTTGAGGAAGCAAGGCTCGTGTCGCCGAGGATTGCGGCCCCAGAGCGGCGCGCGCGTTGCTCCCGCGTCACCGTTGCATCCGGCCGCCGCCGGGGACATATCGGGAACGTCGAGGAGCTCCCCACCGCGCCGATGGCCAAGACCCACCAGACCTTCGTCTGCCAGTCCTGCGGGGCGGTCTACAATCGCTGGCGCGGGCGCTGCGAGGCCTGCAACGGCTGGAACTCGATCGTCGAGGAGACGGGCGCCGGCAGCCCCGCCGCCGGGCCGGTCGCGACGCGGCCGAGCCGGGCCAAGGGGCGGGTCTTCCCCCTGGAGGGGCTGGCGGGCGAGGTCAAGGACGCGCCGCGCACGCCCTCCGGCATCGCCGAACTCGACCGGGTGACCGGCGGCGGCTTCGTGCCCGGCTCGGTGATCCTGCTGGGGGGCGATCCCGGCATCGGCAAGTCGACGCTGCTGATGCAGGCCTCGGCGGCGCTGGCGGCCCGGGGCGAGCGGGTCGCCTACATCTCGGGCGAGGAGGCGGTCGGGCAGGTGCGGCTGCGGGCCGAGCGGCTGGGCCTCGCGGGCACGCCGGTGGAACTCGCGGCCGAGACCAACGTCGAGGACATCGTTGCCACCCTGAGCCAGGGCCGCGCGCCGGCGCTGGCGATCATCGATTCGATCCAGACCATGTGGACCGAGACGGTGGAATCGGCGCCCGGCACCGTCACGCAGGTGCGCGGCTCGGCCCAGAGCCTGATCCGCTTCGCCAAGACCACCGGCACCTCGGTGATCCTGGTCGGCCACGTCACCAAGGACGGCCAGATCGCCGGGCCGCGGGTGGTCGAGCACATGGTCGACGCGGTCGCCTCCTTCGAGGGCGACCAGGGCCACCACTTCCGCATCCTGCGGGCGGTCAAGAACCGCTTCGGCCCCACCGACGAGATCGGCGTGTTCGAGATGACGGATGCGGGCCTCGCGGAGGTGCCGAACCCCTCCGCCCTGTTCCTGGCGAGCCGCGACCACGCCGCGCCCGGCACGGCGGTCTTCGCCGGCATGGAGGGCACGCGCCCGCTGCTCTGCGAGATCCAGGCCCTCGTCGCCCCCTCGGCGCTCGGCATGCCGCGCCGCGCGGTGGTGGGCTGGGATCCGAACCGCCTGTCCATGGTGCTCGCCGTGCTGGAGGCCCATGCGGGCATCCGGCTCGGCACCCACGACGTCTACCTCAACGTGGCGGGGGGCCTGCGGATCGGCGAGCCGGCGGCGGACCTGGCGGTGGCCGCGGCCCTCGTCTCCTCGCTGTCGGGCGCGCCGCTCCCGTCGGACGCGGTGTATTTCGGCGAGATCGGCCTCTCGGGCGCGATCCGGCCGGTGGCGCAGGCGAGCGCGCGGCTCAAAGAGGCGCAGAAGCTCGGCTTTGCCCGAGCGCTGATGCCGGAGGGACGCGGCGAGCCGCCGGAGAAGGGATTTCCGGCCGAGGCGCTGCGGCACATCACCGATCTGGTGGCCGGGGTGGCGGCGGACCGGCCGGCGGGCCGAGGCGGGCGGCGGCCTCGGGTGCCGGTCTACGAGGCGGAGGAGTAGGATCGAGAGGTGTTCGGGCCGCTTCGCGCGTCCGGACGCACCGCCGTGATCAGCCAGTCACGACACGCAACGGCGGTCGGGGACCGCACATCCGCAGGACGGCAGACCCCGTCGCAGGACAACGGACGATCCATGTCGGGACCGAACGGACGGATGAGCCGGCCGCCCTCCAGATCCCGCGCGACGAGCGTGGTGCGCCCCGGGGCCAGACCCGGACGGACGCGTTGGCAGTCCTGCGGTCTTGAAGCCTGGCGAACCTCATGAGCGGCCCGGAGACCGACTCGGTCGCAGAGCGGCCGGTTCAGGCCGCGTCCAGGAGCCGGGCGGTGATGCGGTAGGCGAAGCGCTCCGGATCCAGGCAGTCGAGGCGCGTGCCCGCCACCTCGGCCTCGGGATACATGAAGAAGCCGACGGGCGGCCCCGCCGTGCCCGGCAGGCGCAGGTCGTGGCCGGAATTGTAGGCGAGCCAGTTCGTCTCCCAGGCGCCGAAGAGCGCCGCGCGCGCGGCCGCCACCTTGGCGTCCGAGATCGGGAGACGGCCCGGCGGCTCCTCCAGCGCGACCTTTCGGACGTCGGCCGGGTCGACCGGCACCCATCCGAAGCCGGACAGGAACACCTCGGCCCGGCAGTGCTGGGCCTTGGTGATCGTGTCGCCGTTCGCCCCGAGGCTCGCGTAACCGAACCGGGACGGCGCCACGCGGATGCCGTAGACGTCGCGCGCCGGCAGCCCGGCCGCGCGGGCCAGGCCGACGTAGAGCGCGTTGATGTCCGCGCATTTTCCGCCGAGGTCGCCCATCGCGAGCATCGAGGCGACGTCGCCCAGCCCGCAGCCCCGCACGGCGGCCTTGCGGAAGGTGTTCTCGACCACCCAGGCGTAGATCGCCCGCGCTTTCTCGAGGTCGGTGTGCGCGTCCGCGGTGATGCGCTCGGCCGTCTGACCAACGATGCCGTCGGTCGGGATCAGCGCGGTCGGGGCCGTGTAGAGCTGCCGCTCGGCCGCCGTGAGGGGCGCGGCCTCGCCCGGACGGTCGAGCGCCACGGCGCGGTCGCGAGCCTCGAAGGTACTCACGATGGTCGCGTCCAGCGGGGACTCGCCCGGCTGCCAGCGCAGGTGCAGGAGGGCGGTCCCGTAGACCGGGTCGCGGTGGATGCCGGCCTCCGCCCGCGTGCTCCAGGTGTCGCCGAGCGGGCGCGTCCAATCCGCTGCGACCGAGGGGAGTGGCACCCAGGCCTGGGCCGAGCCGCCCGCGGGCAGCGTGAGCCGCGTGGTGACCTCGTAGCGCCGCCAGGCGCCGGGACGTGGCGCGAAAACCTCCTGCGCCCCGGCCGGCCGCGGCAGGACCGATGAGGCGGCCAGGAGACCACCGGCCGCCAGCAGATCGCGTCGACGCATCAGCCAATCCCCCATTCGTGCATCCGGACGGTGACCCGTACCGAGGCCGAATGGGAGATAGGCGCGCGTGGGGGGACGTCGACCGACGCTGTGTCCGGCATCGGACACACATTGCCATCAGGGTGGGCCGGCAGGTGCTCAAGGACGTGCTGCCGCTGAGGGGAGCGGGGCTGACCGGGGTCGACAGGGCCCGCGCGGAGCTCGAACCCGGGGCCGCGCAGGAGACGAAGCGGCCGCGCCCGCCCCGTCTCCCACGCTCCGCTCTCGCCGAGTGCCTCGGCACCCCGGTCCACCCGGCCGGGGCGCTGCCCTGCGGGGCAGGCCGAACGCTCGGCGCCGGGCCCGCCGAAGCGGGACACGCGGCCCCCCGTTCGGCCGCGACGCGCGGGACTTGCCATCAAGAACCGTCCGGACACGCGGCATTGACCGCTCATCGAACCCGACCGAAGAATACAGAAAAACATTCAGGTGGCCCCGGGAGCAATTCCACCAAACATCGCGACGTCAAGCGCACGGGGAGATCGCCGCGAGAAGACGGGAGGGACTGAGCATGCCGCGAAACATCGAAGGGCAGGTCGCCTGGGTCACGGGGGCGGGCTCCGGAATCGGCGAGGCTGCCGCGGTGACGCTCGCCAAAGCCGGGGTGCGGCTCGCCCTGACGGGGCGAGGCCGGGAGGCACTCGAGGCGACGGCCGATCGCGTCCGGGAGGCGGGCGGTGAGGCGCTGGTCGCGCCCGCCGACATGGGCCGGGCCGACGCGGTCGAGCGGGCGTGGGAGGTCGTCCGATCCCACTACGGCCGCTGCGACATCCTGGTGAACTCTGCCGGTCTCAACGTTCCGAAGCGGGGTTGGAGCGAGATCGACCCGGCCGGGATCGACGCGGTCATCGGGGTGGATCTCAACGGTCCCTTCTACGCCTCGCGCCTCGTGCTGCCGACCATGCGGGCTCAGCGCGACGGGCTGATCATCCAGGTCTCGTCCTGGGCCGGACGGTACGTGTCGAAGCTGACGGGGCCGGCCTACTCGGCCGCGAAGCACGGGCTCGTGGCACTCTCGGAGAGCTTGAACCAGGAGGAATGCGGTAACGGCATCCGGTCCTGCTGCATCTGTCCCGGCGAGGTGGCGACGCCCATCCTTGACAAGCGTCCCGTCCCGGTCTCCGCGGAGGACAAGGCGCGGATGCTGCAGGCGGACGATCTCGCGGAGACGATCCTGTTCGTGGCCCGCCTTCCCCCGTCCGTCTGCGTCAACGAGATCCTGATCAGCCCGACGTGGAACCGCGGCTACCTGGAGGGTGTGAGGCTCTGATCCCGTCCGGGCGGATCACGCGACCGTCCGAGTGGGCGGTCGCCGCTTCGCGACCGGCCATGCAGGGGGACCGGGGGTCACGGCAGACCGCCGCCGGGCACGCCAACCTCACTCCCGTTCCGGCGCGACAGCGCCGCGGGTGACGGATCGACTCGGGCGGAGTATAGGTCGGCCCGCGGCGCGGAGCAGCCGCAACCCTGGTCAACGCCGCCCGCTCCCGGTCCGTTCCTGAGATGCCGTTCTCCGTTCTCGATCTCGTCGTCCTCGGCGTGGTGGTCATCTCGGCCCTGCTCGCGGCCGTGCGCGGCTTCACCCGGGAGGTCCTGGCGATCGTCGCCTGGGTCGTCGCCGCGGCCGTCGCCTGGAAGCTCCACCCGCTGCTGCAGCCGGTGGTGATGCAGCACGTCTCCAGCGAGACGGTCTCGCGCGTGGTCGCCATCGCGGCGATCTTCCTCGGCACGCTCCTCGTCGTCTCGATCATCACCGTGAAGGTGTCGGACCTGATCCTCGATTCGCGCATCGGCGCGGTCGACCGCAGCCTCGGCCTCGCCTTCGGGGCCGCCCGCGGCTTCCTGATCTGCGTCATCGGCTGGGTGTTCCTCGCCTGGCTCGTGCAGGGCAAGGTGCCGGACTGGGCGCAGCAGGCGCGCAGCCGCGAGATCCTCGACAATACCGGCCAGAAGCTCGTCGCCATGCTGCCGGGCAACCCGGACGAGCTGCTCAAGCAGTTCCGCAAGCCCAAGCCCGAGACGGAGCCCGGCGCCGACGCCCCCGCGGAAGCCGACGCGCCGCCCCAGCGCCGGACGGATGCCACCCCTGCGCGCCGGTAGTCCCGCGCGCCTTGGCTCCGCCTCCTTCGGCGACTACATGACGATCGCGACACCGGGCCGGTTCCACCGCCCCGGTCTCTCCGTCGTGGACGATACGGGATTCGGCCTCGCGCGTCGGGCGCCGGGCCGCTAGCCAGGGCCGTGACGGGATCGGCCGCGAGGGGCTTTCATCATGGCAGCACGGATGGATTCGGGCCGGGGCGACGCTGCTCTCAGCGCGGACTTCGCCGGACTGGACCTCGACGGCGACACGCTGCGCGAGGAGTGCGGCGTCTTCGGCATCCACGCGCATCCCGACGCGGCGGCGATCGTGGCGCTCGGCCTGCACGCCCTCCAGCACCGCGGCCAGGAGGCGGCCGGCATCGTCTCCTTCGACGGCCGGGTGTTCCACTCGGAGCGGCGGCTGGGCCTCGTCGGCGATTCCTTCTCCGACCTCGCCACGATCGAGCGCCTGAAGGGGCTCTCGGCCATCGGCCACGTGCGCTACTCGACCACCGGCGAGACGATCCTGCGCAACGTGCAGCCGCTCTTCGCCGAGCTGGAGACCGGCGGCCTCGCGATCGCCCATAACGGCAACCTGACGAACGGGCTCCTGCTGCGCCGCCAGCTCGTGCGGGACGGCGCCATCTGCCAGTCGACCTCCGACACCGAGGCGATCCTCCATCTCGTCGCCCGCAGCCGCCACGTGCGCATCGTCGATCGGGTGATGGACGCCCTGCGCCAGATCGAGGGCGCCTACGCCCTCGTGATGCTCACGAACAAGAAGCTGATCGGCGCCCGCGATCCCCTCGGCATCCGCCCGCTGGTGCTGGGCGAGCTCGACGGCCGCTACATCCTGGCCTCGGAGACCTGCGCCCTCGACATCATCGGCGCGCGCTTCGTGCGCGACATCGAGAACGGCGAGATGGTGGTGATCGACGAGGACGGCATCCGCTCGATCCGCTTCGCGCCCGAGGCGCCGATGCGGCCCTGCATCTTCGAGTACATCTACTTCGCGCGGCCGGACTCGGTCGTGAACGGCAAGAACGTCTACGCGGTGCGCAAGAGCATCGGCGTCGAGCTCGCCAAGGAGGCGCCCGCCGACGCCGACATCGTGGTGCCGGTGCCGGATTCCGGGGTGCCGGCCGCACTCGGCTACGCCCAGGAGACCGGCCTGCCCTTCGAGATGGGCATCATCCGCAACCACTATGTCGGGCGCACCTTCATCCAGCCGACCCAGTCGGTGCGCGAACTCGGCGTGCGCATGAAGCACTCGGCCAACCGCGCGGCGATCGCCGGCAAGCGGATCGTGCTCGTCGACGACAGCCTCGTGCGCGGCACCACCTCGGTGAAGATCGTGCGCATGATGCGCGAGGCCGGCGCCAGCGAGGTGCATTTCCGGATCGCCTCGCCGCCGATCACCCACCCGGACTTCTACGGGATCGACACGCCCGAGAAGGAGAAGCTGCTCGCCGCCACCCACGACCTGGAGGGCATGCGCCGCTATATCGGCGCCGACTCGCTTGCCTTCCTGTCGATCGGCGGCCTCTATCGCGCGATGGGCGAGGAGGGCCGCCATCAGGCCTGTCCGCAATACACCGACCATTGCTTCACGGGCGACTACCCCACCCCCCTGACCGACCTCGCGGTCGCCTCGCCCCGGCGCATGGCGATCCTCGCCGAAGCTGACTGAGTGCCGATGTCCGACACCCCCCTCCCGGAGACGAAGCCCCTCGCCGAGCGCATCGCGGTCGTGACCGGCGCCTCCCGCGGCATCGGCCGCGCGGCGGCGCTGGCGCTCGCCGCGGCCGGCGCCCACGTGATCGCGATCGCGCGCACGCAGGGCGCCCTGGAGGAGCTCGACGACACCATCCGGCAGGCGGGCGGCACCGCCACCCTGGTCCCCCTCGACCTCACCGACTACGAGGCGATCGACCGGCTCGGCGCGGCGATCCACGAGCGCTGGGGCCGGCTCGATGTGCTCGTCGGCAATGCCGGCACGCTCGGCCGGCTGATGCCGCTGGGGCACGTGGAGCCCAAGCTCTGGGCGACCGTGATGGACGTCAATCTGACGGCCAACTGGCGGCTGATCCGCTCCCTCGACCCGCTGCTGCGGATGTCCGATGCGGGCCGGGCGATCTTCGTGACCTCCGGGGCGGCGTCGAGCTGCAAGGCCTACTGGGGTCCCTACGCGGTGTCGAAGGCCGCCCTGGAGGCCCTGGTGCGCACCTACGCGGCCGAGACCGCGACGACGCCGGTGCGGGCGATGCTGGTCAATCCGGGCCCCCTGCGCACCGCCATGCGCCGGGCCGCGATGCCGGGCGAGGACCCGGAGACCCTGCGCACCCCGGACGATCTCGCCCCGCACATCGTGCGGCTGGCCCGGCCGGACTGGCGCGAGACCGGGCTGATCTACGACTTCCCGACCGACCGGCTCCTGACCCCGCAGAAGCCGGCCTGACCGGCTCCGTCACGCCGCTCTGACATCCGACAGGAACCGGCCGATCTCCTGGGCGAGGCCCTCGGACTGGCGCGAGAGGGCGTGGGCGGCGTCGAGCACGTGGCCTGCCGCCGTGCCGGTGACGCTCGCGCCGTCGCGCAGGTCGGCGATGTTGGCCGTCACCAGCGCGGTGCCGGTCGCGGCTTCCTGCACGTTGCGCGTGATCTCCTGCGTGGCGGCGCCCTGCTCCTCCATGGCCGCGGCGATGCCGGTGGCGTGCTGGGACATCTCGGCGATCACCTCGCCGATCCGGTGGAGGTCGGAGACCGCCTCCCGGGTCGCGGCCTGGATCTCGGCGATCTGGGCGCTGATCTCCTCGGTCGCCCGGGTGGTCTGTCCGGCGAGGTCCTTCACCTCGGCGGCGACCACCCCGAAGCCGCGGCCGGCCGCGCCCGCCCGCGCCGCCTCGATGGTGGCGTTGAGCGCCAGCAGGTTGGTCTGCGCGGCGATCGAGGCGATCGCCGAGACCACGCTGCCGATGCGCTCGGCGGTGGCGGCGAGCCGCTGAACGGTGGCATCGGTGCGGCGCGCATCCTCCACCGCCCGGCCGGCGATCGCCGAGGACTGGGCGACCTGGTGGCCGATCTCGCGGATCGAGGCGGACATCTCCTCGCTCGCCGCCGCCACCGTCTGCACGTTCGCCGAGGTCTGATGGGCGGCCCCCGCCACCGCCACCGATTGCCGGGCGCCCTGCTCGGCCGTCGCCGCCATGCCGGTCGCGGTCGATTGCAGGGAGCCCGCCGCGGCGGCGAGGCCCTGGGTCAGGCTCGCCACCCGGCCCTCCAGGGCCCGGGTCAACCCGTCGAGCCGCTCGGCGCGCCGCATCTTGGCGTCGGCCTCTGCTTCCTGCGCGGCGGCGAGGTCGCGCGCCCGGATCGCGTTGTCCTTGAACACCTGCAGCGAGCGGGCGAGGTGCCCGACCTCGTCCCGGCGCGCCGTCCCGGCGACCTCGACCGCGAGGTCGCCCTCCGCGAGGCGGCCCATCGCCCCGGTCATCCGCTTGAGCGGCCGCGACACGCCGAGAAGGGCGACGGCCGCGAGCACCCCGAGGGCGAGGGTCAGTCCGCCGGCGCCCAACAGGGCGAGACGCCCCGCGGCGGTCTCGGCGATGCGTCCCGCCTCCTCCTTCGCCCGCGCGAGGTCGTGCCGGTTGGCCTCGATCCGCTCGTTGATCGCCGCCACGGCCTCCTGCCGCGCGTGCCGTCCCTCGCCGCTCGAGATCGCGAAGGCGGCCTGGCCCTGGCCCTTGAGGCCGAGGCCGATCGCCCGGCCGGCCTCGGCGAAGTAGGCGTCGAGCCGCTGCCGGGCCGCCTCGTTGGCGGCGCGACGCACGGGATCGTCGGAGAGGGCGAGCAGCCGCTCCACCCCGCCGCGGGCCGCGGCCTGCGCCTTCGTGAACCCGGCCTGGAAGGCGTGCATCGCCTCGGGATCGTGCTCCAGGAGGATGTTCTTCTCCTGGATCGTCGCCTCGTTCACCGCGGTGGCGACCTCACCGGCGATGATCGCGCGGCTCGCCGACACGTCGACGAGATGACGGGTCAGGTCGCCGAGCCCGTCGAGTTGCGCGCGCGCCAGCGTCACCAGGGCGACCGCGACGGCCGTCATCAGCAGGACCGGCAGCGCCAGCTTGCCGATCAGCGGCAAATCGTTCAGAAACCTCGACATCCTCGACCCCCGGACCGGATATGCGCGTTGGCGCGACGGTTGAACCGCCGTATTCGTCGGCCGAATGATGGCCCGATAAAAATTAATGTCGGTTTCTCAGAAAGAAAACTAACCCAGCGGCAGATGTCAGCTAACGGTTACAAGTAGAGAGGCATGCGAGCCGGGCCCGGAACGGGCGGTCGGTGCGGCGGCGCGCCCGCCGCGGGCACGCGGTAGGCGTCGCGTGGGGAATGCCCTATCACCGGCGCGAGGAGCGAGGAGCTGCGATGATCGACGTGCGGGCGATGTGCGCCATCGGGCAGCGGGGCCAACTCGGCCTCGACGGGCGCCTGCCCTGGGAGGGCAACACCGATCCGCTCTACGTGGAGGACGTGACCCGCTTCTTCGCGGAGACCCAGGGCCACGTGCTGATCGCCGGGCCGAAGACGATCGAGGCGGTGCCGGACTTCGCCTACAAGGACCGCACCATCGACATCATCCGCTCGCACGAGGACCCGCGGGCGGTGCTGGCCCGCTACAGGGGCCGGCGGGTCTTCGTGGGCGGAGGCGTGGCCGTGTGGAACGTCTACGCGCCCTTCATCCAGCAATGGGACATCACCCGCCTGCCCTACGACGGGGAGGCGGACCGCTGGTTCGATCCCGCCTGGCTGGTGGGCGGCCCAGCGCGGGCCTGACGCGGGCGCGCCGCCCCGGCCTCGGGCGGCCTTCATCCGCTCCAGGAAGCGGCCGGTCTTCCCCACGAACGTGTCGGATTGCCGGGACAGGTCGCGGGCGGTCCCGAGCATCTGGCCGGCGCCGGTCCCGGTCGCCCCGGCGCCGTCGCGCAGGGTCTCGATCGCGGTCGTGACGCTCGCCGTGCCGCGGGCCGCCGCCTGCACGGTGCGGGTGATCTCCCGCGTCGCCGTCCCCTTCTCGTCCCTGGCGGCAGCGATGGGGGACACGTGCTGCGAGCCGGTCGCGATGACGTGGCCGATCCTGTCGCTGTCGGCGGCCGGAGCGGACCATGACGGCGCGGGCGGCCGCTCTGCGCGCTTGGCGCGGCGCACCCGGCCTGCCAGGGTGCCGACGCAGCGGGGGGCGATTCGATGACCACGTCGGACGATCAGTTCAAGCGCAAGCCGCGCCGGAAGGCGGAGCGCGCGCGCGTGCTCACCGTCTCGGCGGAGCAGAAGGCGGCCTACGAGGCGCTCCTGCGGGAGAAGGAGGAGCGCGAGGCCTACGCCAAGCACCTGCCCCAGGACCAGAAGGTCCGCTGAGCCCGGCCCGTCACTCGCCCTTGTCGAAGGGGTTCTTCGAGGTGCGCAGCGACAGCCGGATCGGCACGCCCGGCAGGTCGAAAGCGTCGCGCAGGCTGTTGACGAGGTAGCGCGTGTAGGATTTCGGCAGCGCGCCGAGCTGGTTGCCGAACAGCGCGAAGTGCGGCGGGCGCGCCTTCACCTGCGTCGCGTAGCGGATCTTGATGCGCCGCCCCGAGACCGCGGGCGGCGGATTGGCCTGCACGGCCTCCGAGAGCCACTGGTTGATGCGGGCGGTGGGCACCCGCCGGTTCCAGACTTCGTGCGTCGCGATCACCGCCTGCATCAGCCGGTCGATGCCCTCGCCCGCGAGGCCGGAGAGCGGCACGGTGGCGGCGCCGCGCACCTGCGGCAGTAGGCGGGCGGCCTTCTCCTTCAGCTCCTTGAGCAGGCCCGGCTGGTCTGCGACCAGGTCCCACTTGTTGAGACCCATGACCAGCGCCCGGCCCTCCTGCTCGACGAGGTCGACGATGGTCAGGTCCTGCTTCTCGAACGGAATCGTGGCGTCGAGGAGCACCACCACCACCTCGGCGAAGCGCACGGCGCGCAGCCCGTCGGAGACCGCGAGCTTCTCCAGCTTGTCGTCGATCCGGGCGCGGCGGCGCATGCCGGCGGTGTCGTGGAGCTTGATCGCCCGGCCGCGCCACTCCCAGTCGAGGGAAATCGAGTCGCGGGTGATGCCGGCCTCGGGCCCGACGAGGAGCCTCTCCTCGCCGAGCATCCGGTTGATCAGCGTCGACTTGCCCGCATTCGGGCGTCCGACGATCGCGACCCGGAGCGGCTTGTCCACGCCCTCCTCGTCGTCGAAGTCGGCCTCCGGCAGCATCTCCTCCAGGGCGTCGGCGAGTTGCCCCATCCCTTCCCCGTGCTCGGCCGAGACCGGTACCGGGTCGCCGAGTCCGAGCCCGAAGGCCTCGTAGGCGCCGGCCAACCCGGCGCCGCCCTCGGCCTTGTTGGCGAGGAGGATCACCGGCTTGTCGGCGCGCCGGACCAGCTCCGCGAAGGGCTGGTCGGCGGGGAGCAGACCCGCGCGGGCGTCGATCACGAACAGGACGGCGTCGGCCTCGGCGATGGCCGCCTCGGTCTGGGCGCGCATCCGGCCGGCGAGGGACTCCGCGTCCGCCTCCTCCAGCCCCGCCGTGTCGATGATGGTGAAGCGCAGGTGCCCGAGCCGCGCCTCGCCCTCGCGGCGGTCGCGGGTCACGCCGGGCCGGTCGTCGACGAGGGCGAGCTTGCGGCCGACGAGGCGGTTGAACAGCGTCGACTTGCCGACGTTGGGACGCCCGACGATCGCGACGATGGGCATCGGCATGGTGCGGATCCTGACCGAGACGAGGGTTGAGATGAAGTTATAGCGCGATCGGCCCCTCTTCCGTCGGGAAGAGGGGCCGATCGCGCCGGGACGGAACGGCTCTGGCGTCAGCGCGTGACGTCGGGCGGCGGCGGGGCCGCCGGGGCGGCCGGCGCGGCGTCGCTGACCTTCACGGGCCCGCCCGCCACCAGGGCGACGTAGACCTCCAGGCGCTGACGCAGGCCCTGCGGGGTCTCGCGGTCCGCCGCGATCTGGTCGAACCAGCGGCCGGCGGCCTCGTAGTCGCCCTTGCGCAGGGCGGCGAGGCCGAGCATCTCGCGGGCGGTGTGGCGGAAGGCGTTCCCCGAGGCAGCGAGCCCCTGGAGGGTGTTCAGCGCCTCGGGATCGTTCCCGTCGAGGCGCAGCATCGCCCCGCGCAACCGCGCCGCGTCCCGCAGGCCCGGGCCGACCGCCGTGTCGTCCGCGATCGCCGCGTAGGCCTTGGCGCCCGCGGCCGGGTCGGTCTGGCCGAGTTCGGCGGCGGCGCGCAGGCGCGCGAGGGCCCGGTAGCCGGCGGGCGACTCGGCCGCCACCGCCTCGAACGTCTTGGCGGCCTCGGCGCCCTTGTCCTTGGGAAGGTCCTTGGCCTGGCGCACCGCCTGGTCGAAGCGGTTGCTCGCCGCCTCGGCCTGGACCTGCTGCTCGTGCTGCCAGAAGCGCCAGCCGCCGACGCCGATCACCACCAGCACCGCGATGCCGATGAAGACGCCGCTGTAGCGCTTCCAGATCTCGGCGGCGCGGTCACGGCGGTAATCCTCGTTGACCTCGCGAATGAACTCGTCTTCTTTCATCTCGGAACCGCTCGCCAAACCGTGCCGCGCGCGCCCCGCGACAGGGGCGTCCGCCTAGCACGATCGCGGGCGGATGGCGAGCTTCAGGCCTGGCCCGGCCAGACCGCCACGCCGATCAGCCAGGGATGCAGGAAGCGGGCGAAGGCGAACCACGCGACGAGGCCGATCGCCACCGCCAGCGCGTCGTTGCGCCACCCGGCCGCCGCCGCGGCCGGTCCGACATGGGGCTTCACCTCGTCCCGCCGCTTGACGCTGATGCGGGCCGCCACCGCCCAGGCGAGGACGCTGCCGAACAGGACGATCGAGCCGAGATCGCCGTTGGCGAGGAGATGCGCCAGCGCCCAGATCTTCACGCCCGCCAGCATCGGGTGCTTCAGCGCCCCCTTGATCCGCCCCGGCAGGTAGGCGGCGACGAAGGCGATGAAGGCCAGGAGCACCAGCAGCAGCGCGAGGTGGCGGGTGAAGACGGGGGGCGACCAGACGTCGATATAGCCGTTCGCGCGGTAGCGGCCGTAGCCGATGGACGTGACCACGATCCCGACCAGGGACAGGATCGAGTATCCCATCTTGTAGGGCCCCTCCCCGATCCGCGCGATCAACCGGGCGCGGGGACCGCGCAGCATGGTGAAGGCGTGCGTGCCGAGGAACAGCACGAGGCCGAGCACGAGGACCAGCATGGACGGGCTCCGCGGTCAGGACAGCGCCGGCTCGGCGCAAGCGAACCGCAAGCATTTGTCGGACAGGTTGGCGGGACGAGTCCAGGTTGTCCCGATGCGCTTCGCCCTCCTCGCCGCGTGTCTCTGCGTCGCGGTCTCCGCCGCCCTCCCGTCCCGGGCGGAGCTCGGCCCGCCGCTCTCGGCCCTGACCCTGGTCGGTCCACCGAGTCCCGTGTTCCGGGCGACCCGGGACGCCTGCGACGGGAACGACGTGCCCGACGCGCCCGCCCGGGCCTTCCGGGACGCGGCGGGCTCCCTCGTGGTGTTCGGCCTGCACTATCGCAACCGGGCGCTGCGCGGGCCGGACCTGGAGCATCTCACGCTCGACTGCCGGGTCGTGCTCGAGTCGGGCCTGGCCGCGGAGCCGGAGCGCTACGACGACCGTAGCTGGATCACCGCGACCTGGACCGAGGACGGGCGCGCCGTCGCGGCCCTCCTCCATCACGAGTATCACGGGGAGGCGCATCCGGGCCGCTGCGTCTCCGGCGAGACGATGGCCTGCTGGTACAACACGATCCTGGCGGCGCGCTCCACCGACGGCGGCGAGAGCTTCGTGCGCGCCCGCCCGCCCGCGGTCGTGGCCGGCCCGCCCTTCCGGCAGGAGGTGGGGCAGGGCCGCCATCGGGGATTCTTCAACCCCTCGAACATCGTGCAGGATGGGCCTTCCCGCTACTTCTTCGCCTCGACGACCGGCTGGGACGGGCAGCCCTTCGGCGTCTGCCTGTTCCGGTCCGACGACCTGCGCGACCCCGCCCGCTGGCGGGCCTGGGACGGGCGCGGCTTCAACGTCGCCTTCCCGGACCCCTACGGCAAGGGCAGACGGCCGGGAGGTTCCTGCGCGCCGATCGCGCCCTTCCCTGCGCCGGTCGGCTCGGTGAGCCGCCACCGCGGCACCGGGATGTGGGTCGCGGTGTTCCAGGCCGCGGCGGGCGGGCTCTTCCCGCGCTCGGGCTTCTACTGGACCACCTCGCGGGACTTGATCCGCTGGGACGCGCCGCGCCTGCTCCTCGCCGGCCCGACCCTCTACGACGACCCCTGCCGGGCCGACGGCGACCTCATCAGCTACCCGTCGCTTCTCGACCCGCAGGCGAGCGGCCGCAACTTCGACGACGTGGGCGACCGGGCGGAGCTGTTCTACGCGGTGCTGCGCCGGAAGGGCTGCGAGATCACCTCCGACCGCGACCTCGTGCGGCGGCCCGTGGCGATCAAGGTCTGGCCGTAGGGTCAGACCCCGATCGGCTTGACCCCGCGGATGGCCGAAGAGGGCGTGTCTCTGCCTGTCGCGCAGACACGCCCTCAGAGCAGAAATGTGCCACGTCCAAACCTTCGCTCTGCGCCACCGGAATGGCCGCACGCGAGGGCGGTCACCGTCGCAACCCCCGACCCAGCGACCATCCGGTCGCGGGGTCTGTCGCGCAATCGCGGGGCGGAGGAGAACGGGGGTGAGCCGGCGCGCCCGCCAACGGCTCAGGCGAATGCCGATCCCGATCGCCTCTAAGCCACCCCTAAGTCGTTCCCGTGATCCTGGGTCCTGTGCCGACGCAGGGAGGGATGGCGATGACGGCAGCCGTGAGCGCTTCCGAGCGCATGCTGAACAAGGTCCCGGAGGTCACGCTGATCTTCTGGCTCATCAAGGTGATGTCGACCACGGTCGGCGAGACCGGCGCCGACTACCTCGCCGTCCATGTCGGCCTGGGAACCGCGATGACAGGTGGAATCATGGTGGCGTTGCTAGCGGCCGCGCTGGCCCTCCAGCTCCGCACGCGCCGCTACGTGCCCTGGATCTACTGGCTCACCGTGGTGCTGGTCAGCATCGTCGGTACGCAACTGACCGACTTCCTGACCGACAAGCTGGAGGTCAGCCTCTACGCCAGCACAGCGGCCTTCGCCGTCGCGCTCGCAGCGGTCTTCGGGCTCTGGTTCGCAGTCGAGCGCACGCTGTCGATCCACACCATCGTGACCCGCAGGCGCGAAAGCTTCTACTGGCTCGCCATCCTGCTCACCTTCGCCCTGGGTACGGCGGCGGGCGACCTCGCCACGGAGGCGCTGGGGCTCGGATTCAATTGGGGCGTCGTCGCGTTCGGCGTGCTGATCGCCGCGGTGGCCCTCGCCCATCGCCTCGGAGCCAACGCCGTCCTCGCCTTCTGGGTCGCGTACATCCTGACCCGCCCCCTCGGCGCCGCCCTCGGGGACCTGCTCTCGCAGTCCCGGGAATACGGCGGCCTGGGCTTCGGCACCGTCGTCACCAGCCTCGTCTTCCTCGGCGTGATCATCGCCTTGGTCACCATCGTGACCTTGAACGCGGCGCCGGCCGCCGGCGCGCGCCCCGCCCAGCGGGCCTGACCCTGCGGAGGGGCGCACCGCCTCACGGGACGAGGCCGCACGACACCCCGGCGTGCGGTCCCGACCAGGAGCGGATCCCGGGCTGCGGGCGGACCGGCCCGGTTCGCCTCTAAGCGATGGCTAAGTCCCGGCAGGCAGACGGTCCTCGGTGACCGGAAGCGAACACCGGCTTGAGAGGAGAGCGACCCATGACGTTCAAGACCATCGCCTGCACCGCCGCGGCC
Organism: Methylobacterium sp. JK268; assembly: GCF_054052225.1. NCBI lineage: Bacteria > Pseudomonadati > Pseudomonadota > Alphaproteobacteria > Hyphomicrobiales > Methylobacteriaceae > Methylobacterium > Methylobacterium sp. JK268. The sequence continues at coordinate 133,829 of NZ_JBSVZN010000004.1, forward strand.
CTGGCCTTCACGGCCCTGTCGCTGCAAGCGGCAGGATGGGGTGACGGGCCCGTGGTCGGCACCGCGCATGCCGCTGCCTCGAAGCTGGGCGACCTCGGCCGGTTCAAGGCCATCGCGGTCGACACCCAGACGCTCGTCGACAAGGGGTACCTCGCGGCCGCCAAGGCCCGGATCAAGGACCTGGAGACCCAGTGGGACGAGGCCGAGGCCGGCCTGAAGCCCCGGGCGGCCGCGGACTGGCACAAGGTCGACAAGGCCATCGACCGCGCGCTGGAGGCGCTGCGGGCCGCGCCGCCGGACGCCGCGGCCTGCAAGGCCGCGCTCGCCGACCTCCTGCAGACCATCAACGCCATGGGCTGAGACGGCTTGCAACCGCCCCCGGTCATCCGGGATCGTCGGGGATACGCCGCACCGGGCGGCGACGGGTCGGATCGGACGATGCGGGTTCTCCTCGTCGAGGACGACAGGATGATCGGGGCCGCGCTCCAGCAGGCGCTGCGGGACGCGGCCTACGCGGTCGACTGGGTGCGGGACGCCGCCGCCGCCGAGGCGGCCGTTGCGACGGAAACCTACGACATCGCCCTCCTCGACCTCGGCCTGCCCGACACCGACGGGATCGACGTGCTGCGCCGCCTGCGCGCGGGCCGAGCGGCCATGCCGGTCATCATCGTCACCGCCCGGGACGGCGTGGAGGACCGCGTCGGGGGCCTCGACGTCGGCGCCGACGACTACGTCACGAAGCCATTCGAGCCGCGCGAGTTGCTGGCCCGGATGAGGGCGGTCCTGCGGCGGCCGCGGGCCGCCGCGGCGCCGCTGCTCGACAACGGCATCGTCAGCCTCGACCCATCAACCCTCTAGGAGCACAACGGCGGGGTCACCTGCCGCCCTACCAGGCGGGAATTCGCCTGCCTGCAGGCCCTCATGCACCGCCCCGGCACCATCCTGTCGCGGCAAGATCTGGAGGGGCGCATCTACGGCTGGAACGAGGAGGTCGAGAGCAACGCCGTCGAGTTCCTGATCCACTCCGTGCGCCGCAAGCTCGGGAACGCGGTGATCCGCAACGTCCGCGGGGTCGGCTGGATGGTGGACCGGCCCGCGTGATGCGCTCCGTCCGGGCTCGCCTGTTCGTTGGGCTCTCGGTGCTCGTCGTGGGGACGAACGTCGGGTTCGGCCTGCTCGCGTACCGTCGCGCCGTCGAGGAAGCCACGGAGCTCCAGGACGCCGTGCTGCGCCAGGTCGGCCAGTTCGCCGTCCATGCGGGCGCATCGACCATCGATTGGACCGACGACCGGGACGAACCCGAGTTTCGCGTCGTCATCGAGACGCTGGGGGCCGCTCGGCGCGGTTCGCCTCTCGAAGGGGTCGCGTCCGACATCCCCGACGGGATCTCGACGGTCCGGCATGGCGGCGAGGCATGGCGGCTTCTCGTCCGCACGCGCCCGGACGGCGGCCGGGTCGGGATCGGCCAGTCGACGGCGAGCCGGGACGAGCGGATCAGGGACACGCTCCTCCAGACGCTCGTGCCCGTCCTGATGCTGGTGCCCTGCCTGCTCCTGCTCATCGGCATGATCATCCAGGCGAGTTTCAGGCCCTTGTCGGTCCTGGCGGCCCGTCTCGACGCACGGGCGACGGGCGACCTGCGCACCCTTCCGGCCGGGGAGGTCCCCGACGAGATCCGCCCCTTCGTCGAAGCCATCAACCGTCTCCTCGGCCGGGTCGGGCAGATGTTCGAGCAGCGCCGCCGCTTCGTGGCGGACGCGGCGCACGAGTTGAGAACCCCGGTCACGGCGCTCACCGTCCAGGCCGACAACCTGTCCCGCCTCGGCCTGTCTCCGGAGGCCGCGGAGCGCCTGGCCGCGCTCCGCGGCGGCATCCGGCGGGTCGCCCACCTGTTGGAACAGCTCCTCTCCCTCGCCCGCTACGAGGCCGGCCCGTCGCGCACGGCCCCCGTCACCGACCTCGATTGGGCCGCACGGGAGGCGGTTGCTGACCTGATGCCGGCTGCCTTCGAGCGCGCGATGGACCTGGGTTTCGGCCGGATCGAGACCGCGCGGGTGGTGGCCGATCCGACCAGCCTGCGGGTCATGATCCGCAACCTCGTCGACAACGCTCTCCGCCACGCGCCGTGCGGCGGGCCGATCGACGTCGAGGTTTTCCGGGACGGAGCCGACGCGGTCCTCCGGGTGACGGATACCGGTCCCGGCATCCCCGAGGCGGACCTCGACCGCATCTTCGACCCGTTCGTCCGGGGCCGCCAGGTCGATGGCGGCGGCACCGGCCTCGGCCTCTCCATCGTCCGGAGCATCGCGGATGCCTGCGGCGGGTCGGTCGCGCTCGCGAATCGGACGGACGGCCCGCGCGGCCTCGTGGCGACCGTGCGGCTCCCGGCGGCGCGAGACGCCCTGACCCATTCCCCACCCGCCGCGGGCGGCCCCGCGATGCCGTGAAAGGACGCCTGTCCAGGTTCAGGGCTTCGCCACCGTCGTCTGGGGATGCTCGCCCGCGCGCTGGGGCAGGAGCACGATCAGGGCGATGATGCAGGCCGCGATCACGGCCGAGGCCAGCGGCCGGCTGAGGTTCAGGCCGCCCTGACTGACGGGCTTGTCGAGGAAGTCGCCGACCGTCGCCCCGAGCGGCCGGGTCAGGATGAAAGCCGCCCAGAACAGGGCGACCCGCGAGACCTCCGTCCGGTAGTACAGGAGCACGACGGCGGCGAGCGCGACGGCGAAGACGACGGCGCCCCCCTCGTAGCCGAGACCGCCGGTGTCGGCGAGCCAGTCGCCGAGCGCCGTGCCGAGGGTCTGCGAGACGGTGATGGCCGCCCAGTAGAAGGCCTCGACGCGCGGGGTCGAGACCGTGTTCACCGAGATCGTGCCCTCGGTGGCGTACCAGATCCCGAGCACGGCCGCGAGGCAGGCGAGCAAGAGGCTCGAGCCGCCGGTATAGCCGATCCCGAGGGAGCGGTCGGCGAAGTCGGCCATGGTCGTGCCGAAGGTGGTCGAGGCGACGATGGTCGCCCAGTACAGGGCCGGGTGGAACCGCTTCGCCAGGATCTGGGCGACGACCAGGGCGACGAGGACGATTGCGAACAGCGCCGTTCCTGCCAGGTAGCCCCAGTCGAGCGTCATCGTGACGGTGTCGCCACCCGTCTCGCCCAGAGTCGTCGCGAGGATCTTGACGACCCAGAAGCCGAGAGTGACGGCCGGTACCTTGCTCAGTGCTGCTTTGTCGTCCGCGTGCATGGCGGGTCGATCCTCGCGTCGGTGATGCGGCCACGCCCTGTCGAAGGGCGCAGGTCCGCGCTCACAGCCGGTGATGCGTCAGACTGAGCGGAGACTTAGTGCACCTCACAAAACTCCCGTCGCGCTGGAGGCGCCACGGCGAGCGGCGACGGTGATCGGGAGTTTTGTGAGAGACACGTAGCGGCTCCGGATCGCATGCCCTCGACGCCACGTGCACGCGGACATGGGGGACTTGCTTGGACGGTCCGGCCGAGGGAGGCGGCGTCAGCCGACCTCGACGACCAGCCGCTCCGTCGCCTCCCGCGCCGCGCCGTCGAGCGCACGCGGCCGGCGGGTGGCGGAATCGATCATCACGCAACTCGCCTCCGCCTCGCCGACGAGACGGTCGTCGCAGAGGATGCGGTTGCGGAAGCCGAGGGAACTGCGCCCGAGGCGGGCCAGCCAGGTCGCGGTGCGGACCCGGCCCGGGAAGTGCAGCTCGCCGCGGAAGTCGATCACGAACCGCGCGATGACGAGAGCGACGCCCGCCGGCACCACCGGGGCGAGGTGGGTGGCGAAGAACAGCACCCGCCCGCTCTCGCAGAAGCCCGCGAAGACCGCGTTGTTGACGTGGCCGTTGGCGTCCGTGTCGCGGTAGCGCAGGACGTCGTCGGTCCACAGGACCCGCGGGTCGTCGGGGGGCAGATCAGCCATGGCGCGGCGTCGGGGCCGTGCCGCCGAGGTGGAACACCCGGTGCGGCACCAATTCGCCCCGCTCCACGTCCCCCACGGCCACGAGGATGCCGTTGCAGGTGGCGTAGGCCTTGCCCCCGATCGGCGCGTCGCGCCCGCGCAGGATCACGGACTGGCCGCGCATCAGCCGCAGGGCCATGTCCCGCGAGACCGGCACGCAGGGGACGGCGTCGAGGGCGGTCTCCACCGGTCGCAGCACCGCCGGCAGGTCCTCGCCCTGGGCGGCCTCCAGCGCCCCGACCGTGCAGGACTGGTCCTCCGTGAAGGGGCCGACCCGGGTGCGGCGCAGGGCCGAGACGTGGCCGAGGCAGCCCAGCGCCCGGCCGAGGTCGCGGGCGATCGCCCGCACGTAGGTGCCCTTGCCGCACTCGGCCTCGATGATCGTGCGCTCCTCCGTGTGGGCGACGATCGCCAGGCGATCGATCTGGACCGGCCGGGCCACGAGGTCGACCACCTCGCCGTCGCGGGCGAGGTCGTAGGCGCGCTCGCCCTGGATCTTGATCGCGGAGTAGCGCGGCGGCACCTGCTCGATCGCCCCGACGAAGCGCGGCAGCACCGCCTCGACGGCCTCCCGGGTCGGACGCTGGTCGGAGGTGCCGACCGGCCGTCCCTCCGCGTCGTCCGTGTCGGTCTCGGTGCCCCAGGTCACCGTGAAGACGTAGGCCTTGCGGCCGTCCATCACGAAGGGAACGGTCTTCGTCGCCTCGCCGAGCGCGATCGGCAGGATGCCGGAGGCGAGCGGATCGAGTGTGCCGGCGTGCCCCGCCTTCTTGGCGTTGAGGGCGCGCTTCACCGCCGCGACCGCGTGGGTCGAGGTCATGCCGACGCCCTTGTCGAGGATGACCCAGCCGCTGATCTCGCGGCGCTTGGGACGCTCGCCCTGCGGGCGCCCGCGGCCGCGGGGCGGCCGCGCCTCGCGCGGTGCAGCCGAAACCGTTCCGGCAGCCTGGTCCTCGTGCATCATCGGTCCCCGTCCCAGAAAAGCAGGCAGCGCGACCGATATCCGCCGGCCGGCCGCTCCCCATCGTCGATAATCGCTTTGGTGACCCGCCGTTTCGTCGGCGCGGCAAGCTGGAGCAGGCTGCTCCCGCATCGGCGCGCGAGACCCGCTCCGGGTTCGAGTACTGCACGCCCGGCGCCGAAGCGCCGGCGCATCATCGCCGCGAGCCTCTCGGGACGCCAGACGGACCCGCCATCGACCAAGGCCGCGATCCGGAACAGGCTCCGGCCCGGCCCGACCGGCGCCTCTCCTAGAGCAGTATCCGATCACGCTGCAATCGGAAACTGCTCTAGGTCTTTGATTTTAACGCATTTTCTGCGACGAACCGGGATCCACTTCGTCGGAAAATGCTCTAGTGGTCCGTCCCTGCCTCGGGCTCGACGTCCCGCTCGGGTTCGAGGTCCCGCTGAACCTTGTCGCTGCGCAGCAGGCGGTCGATCCGCGCCGCCTCGTCGAAGGTCTCGTCGCGCCGGAAGCGCAGCTCGGGCGCGAATTTGAGGTTCACGCGGCGGGCCACCTCCTGCCGGAGCACCTTGCGGTTGCGCTCCAGCGCCTCCAGCACCGGCGCCTCGTCCTGGCCGCCGAGCGGCATCACGAAGGCGGTCGCGTGCTTCAGGTCCGGCGACATGCGGACCTCCGGCACGGTGATGACGTGGCGCGTCAGCACCGGATCCTGAATGTCGCCGCGGCCGAGCACCTCGGCGATGGCGTGGCGGACGAGCTCGGCCACGCGCTGCTGGCGCTGCGAGGGTCCGGCGGTGTCGTTTGGCTTGCGCATCGTGTCGTCTTCCGGGCTGGGACCGGGCCGGGGATCCCGGCCGGGCCGCGCCCGGCCAGGGGTGACGCCTCGGGGCCTGAACCGACGAGCCCGAGGCGGCGGGCGCCCCGGGCTCGTGGGAAAGGGTGGCCGCCCGGCGAGGCGGCCGAACGGCATCAGGCGAGGATCAGAGCGTCCGACGCTCCTCGTGGACGATGTAGCACTCGATCACGTCCCGGACGCGCATGTCCTGGTAGTTCTCGAACGCCATGCCGCATTCCTGACCGGCCGACACCTCCTTGGCGTCGTCCTTGAAGCGCTTGAGCTGCGAGAGCTTGCCCTCGTGCACCACGACGTTGTCGCGGATGAGCCGGACATGGGCGCCGCGCTCGACGCGGCCGTCCTCGACGCGGCAGCCCGCGATCTTGCCGACCTTCGAGACGTTGAAGATCTCGAGGATCCGCGCCTCGCCCAGGCGCTCCTCGCGGAGCGTCGGCGGGAGCAGGCCGGACATCGCCGCCTTCACGTCATCCACGAGGTCGTAGATGATGTTGTAGTAGCGGATCTCGACGCCCGCGCGCTCGGCGGCCTCGCGGGCCTCCTTGTGGGCGCGGACGTTGAAGCCGATCACCACCGCGCCCGACGCCTGGGCGAGGGTGATGTCGGATTCGGTGATGCCGCCGACGCCGGTGTGCAGGATGCGCGCCGCGACCTCGTCGTTGCCGAGCTTGTCGAGGGCGCCCGCGATGGCCTCCACCGAGCCCTGCACGTCGCCCTTGACGACGAGCGCGAACTCCTTGCGGCCGGCCCCCTCCTTGAGGTCGCGCATCATGTCCATGAGCGACCGGCCCGAGGCGGCGCCCGCCGCGGCGGCGCGCTCGCGCTTCACGCGGGCACGGTACTCGGTGACCTCGCGGGCGCGGGCCTCGTTCTCGACCACCGCGACGCGGTCGCCCGCCTCCGGCGTGCCGTTGAAGCCCAGTACCTCGACGGGGACCGCCGGGCCCGCCTCCCTGACGCTGCGGCCGCTGTCGTCGATCAGGGCGCGCACGCGGCCCCACTCGGCGCCGGCCACCACGATGTCGCCGGTGTGCAGCGTGCCGCGGGCGACGAGCACGGTCGCGACCGGGCCGCGGCCGCGATCGAGCTTCGCCTCGATCACCGTGCCCTCCGCCGAGCGGTCGGGGTTGGCGCGCAGGTTCAGGATCTCCGCCTGGAGGGCGAGGCCCTCCAGCAGCTCGTCGAGGCCCTGCCGGGTCTTGGCCGAGACCTCGAACTCGAGGGTCTCGCCGCCCATCGATTCCACCTGCACGTTGTGCTGGAGGAGTTCGGTGCGCACCCGCTGCGGGTTGGCGTCGGGCTTGTCGATCTTGTTGATCGCCACGACCAGCGGCACCTCGGCCGCCTTGGCGTGCGAGATCGCCTCGATCGTCTGGGGCATGACGCCGTCATCGGCCGCCACTACCAGCACGACGATGTCCGTCACCTTGGCGCCGCGGGCGCGCATGGAGGTGAAGGCCGCGTGGCCGGGGGTGTCGATGAAGGTGATCTTGCCGCCGGACGGCGAGGTCACCTGGTAGGCGCCGATGTGCTGGGTAATGCCACCCGCCTCGCCCTCGACGACGTTGGCGTTGCGGACCGCGTCGAGCAGCGAGGTCTTGCCGTGGTCGACGTGGCCCATGATGGTCACGACCGGCGGACGCGGCAGGGTGTCGTCGTCCTCGTCGGGCGCGTCGAACAGACCCTCCTCGACGTCGGACTCCGCCACGCGGCGCACCGTGTGGCCGAGTTCCTCGGCGATCAGCTGGGCCGAGTCCGAGTCGATCACGTCGGTGATCTTGTGGATCTGGCCCTGCTTCATCAACAGGCGGATGACATCCACCGCCCGCTCGCTCATGCGGTTGGCGAGTTCCTGGATGGTGATCGTCTCGGGGATGACCACCTCGCGCGCCAGCTTCTCCTTCTGCTCCATCTGGCGATGGCCGGTGAGGCGCTGGGTGCGGCGGCGGAAGGCCGCGAGCGACCGGGTCCGCTCGTCCTCGCCCGAGGTCGCGTTGGCGATGGTGAGCCGGCCGCGGTTGCGCTCGGCGCCCGCCGTCTTCGGCGTCTTGGGCGGCGTGATGATCTTGAGCGGCATGCCGGGCCGCCGGATCACCCGCTTGGTGTCGGCCTCCTCCTCGGCCGCCGTCGCCGGAGCGCGGCCCGCGGGCGCGGTCCGTGCCGGCGTCGCCCCGGCGGCGGGCTGGGCGCTCGCGGCGGCGGGCTTCGGCTCGGGCTTCGGGGGCTCGGGCGGCTTCGGCGCCGGACGGGCCATGAAGTTGAGGTCGCGGGGCTTGCGCGTATCCGCGGTGATCACGCGGCGCGGCTCGGCCGGCGCGGCCGGACGCAGCGCGGGGCGCGCGGCGGCCCCCGCAGCACCGGCGGGGCGCGCGGCAGCGGCCGGGCGGGCCGGGGCGGCGGCGGCCGGACGGGGCTGAGCCGGGGCGGCCGGCTGAGCGGCCGGCGCAGGGGCGGCGGGCGCCGCGCCCTGGGGGGCGCTCGGCGCCACCACCTGCGCGGCGGCGGCGGCGCGGGCCGCCTCCTCGCTCATGCGGCGCTCCGCCTCCTCGGCGGCCCGGCGCTTGCGGGCCTCCTCCTGGCGGCGGCGCTCCTCTTCCTCGCGCTTGCGGGCCTCGCCGGCCTCGCGCTCGCGGATCTCGGCGGCCTCGCGCTCGGCCCGGCGGCGGGCCTCGTCGGCGGCGCGGCGGCGCTCGTCCTCCTCGCGGCGGCGGGCATCCTGCAGCGCGGCCATGCGGGCGCTCTGCTCCTGATCGCTCAGCGTGCGCAGCACGACGCCCGAGCGGGCCGGCGCCTGACGCGGCTCGGCGGAGCGCGGCGCGGGAGCGCTCGCGGCAGGCCGGCTCGGGGCCGGCGCCGGGGCGGTCTCCTTCGGGGCGGCCGGCGCCTGCGGGGCACCGATGACGCGACGCTTCACCGTCTCGACCACGACCGACTTCGAGCGGCCGTGGGAGAAGCTCTGGCGCACGATGCCCTGCTCGACAGGACGCTTCACCGAGAGCGTCTTCGCGGAGCCACCATGCAGCGTCTTGTCGCCCGGATTCTTCGTCTCACTCATTCAGTTCAGATCCTGGGGGTTCTCATCGTCCCGGGATCCGGCCTCCCGGAGGCCGCCTCCCACCTCTGCATCCCGGGAACGCGCCCGGGAGGGGCCGATCCCATTCATTCCATCACCGGCCTTCCGGGGACCGGTCACGATCTCGTTCCGTCGCCTGGACGTCGTCCGGGAGGGCCGCGTCGGCGTCGCCGTGCGGCGCCACTCCGACATCCCCGGGCGCGGCCTCCGCACCGCGGAAACGGCGGAGCCGACGCCAACGCGCGAGCAAGCCGGCCGTGCCGGCCCCCGCGGCGAGGGCAGCGTGTATCACATGATCCCGGCCCAAGGCCATGTCCAATTCTGCGCCGGACAGGTCATCCACCACCGGGATCTCGCATATGGCATCACCGTAGCGGCGGCGCAATGCCTGGGCGAGCTTGCGGCGGCCGTCCGGGCTGGCGTCGCTGGCATGCAGAAGGGCGGCGACGCCCTCGCGGGACCCGATGGCGCTCTCCACCTTGGTGAAGCCCGTGGTGACGCAGCCCGCCTTGTTGGCCATCGCCAGCGCCTGCCGGAGGTCGGCGCGCAGGCCCGCCTCGATCACGTCCGCGAGATCGGGCGGCACATTCGACGCCTTGCCCTTGAAGGCCCGCTGGAACAGGCGCTTGCGCAGGGCCTCGGCGACGCTCGCCCGGGTGGCCGTCACCCAGGCGCCGCGCCCCGGGAGCCGGGCCTTCAGGTCCGGGACCACGGTCCCGTCGGGGGACAGGGCGAAGCGGATCAGGCCCGACGGGTTCTGGGCCTTGCGGGTGACGAGGCAGGTCCGCTCCGCCTGCGCGCGCCCGCGCCCGATCCCGGCATCGAGGATGTCGGGCGGGAGATCGTCGGCGGCCGGGGCGGTGTCCTGCTGCATCGGGAGCATGGGTGCTGGGAATGGAATGATGGAGGCGGAGAACGGGATCCCCTCTCCCGGGTGGGAGAGGGGAAACGCGCTCGACCTTGAACCGTGAGCGTCAACTTCGAGAGCGACCACCCTCCCCCGGCGAGGGGGAGGATCCGGGCGCGCCGCCTCCGATCAGGTCGGCTGACCCTCGGTCTCCTCCAGGGCCTCCTCCTCGTCCTCGGCGGGGGCCTCCTCCTCGGGCGCCTCGATCCAGCCGGCGCGCACGCGGGCCGCGACGATCATCGCCTCGGCCTCGGCGCGCGAGAGGTCGAACCCGTCGAGGTAGCCCGCGTGGCGGACCGCCTCGGCGCCGCGCCCCTCCGTGTAGCCGACGAGGTCGTCGGTGGCGCAGCCGGCGAGGTCCTCGATCGTCCGCACCTCGTTCTGGCCGAGCGCCACCAGCATCGGCGTCGTGATGCCGTCGATCTCGCGCAGCTCGTCCTCGACGCCGAGTTCCCGGCGCCGGGCGTCGTTCTCCGCCTCGATCCGGGCCAGGTACTCGCGGGCGCGCTCCTGGATCTCGGCGCCCGTATCCTCGTCGAGGCCCTGGATGTTGGCGATGTCGGCGGGCTCCACGAAGGCGATCTCCTCCACCGAGCGGAAACCCTCGGCGGCGAGGAGCTGGCCCACCGTCTCGTCCACGTCGAGGGCCTCCATGAAGGCGTTGGTGCGCTCCACGAACTCCTTCTGGCGCCGCTCCGATTCCTCGGCCTCGGTCAGGATGTCGATGTCCCAGCCGGTGAGCTGCGAGGCGAGCCGCACGTTCTGGCCGCGGCGGCCGATCGCCAGGGAGAGCTGGTCGTCGGGCACCACCACCTCGATGCGGTCGGCCTCCTCGTCGAGCACGACCTTGACCACCTCGGCAGGCTGCAGCGCGTTCACGATGAAGGTCGCCTGGTCCTGCGACCACGGGATGATGTCGATCTTCTCGCCCTGCAACTCGCCGACCACCGCCTGCACGCGCGAGCCGCGCATGCCGACGCAGGCGCCGACCGGGTCTATGGAGGAATCGCGGGAGATCACCGCGATCTTGGCGCGCGAGCCGGGGTCGCGGGCCACCGCCTTCACCTCGACGATGCCGTCGTAAATCTCCGGCACCTCCTGGGCGAAGAGCTTCGCCATGAATTGCGGGTGGGAGCGCGAGAGGAAGATCTGCGGCCCGCGCACCTCGCGGCGCACGTCGAACAGGTAGGCGCGGATGCGGTCGCCCGGCCGGAAGGTCTCGCGCGGGATCGACTCGTCGCGGCGCACGATGCCCTCGCCGCGACCGAGGTCCACGATGGTGTTGCCGTACTCGACGCGCTTGACGAGGCCGTTGACGATCTCGCCGATGCGGTCCTTGTACTCCTCGTACTGGCGGTCGCGCTCGGCGTCCCGGACCTTCTGGACGATGACCTGCTTGGCCGACTGGGCGGCGACGCGGCCGAAATCGAAAGGCGGCAGGGTGTCGGCGATGACGTCGCCGATCTGCGCCGCCGGGTTGTGGCGCCGCGCGGTCTCGAGGTCGATCTCGCGGGCGTCGTTCTCCACCTGCTCGACCACGAGCAGGTGCCGGGAGAGCCGCAGGGCGCCGGTGCGCGAGTCGATCTCCGCGTGGACGTCCGTCTCGGCGCCGTAGCGCGAGCGGGCGGCCTTGGCGATCGCCTCCTCCATGGCGCCGATGACGATCGAGCGGTCGATGACCTTCTCGCGGGCGACGGCGTCGGCGATCTGCAGGAGTTCGAGTCGGTTGGCGCTGACGACGGCCATGGCGTTCTTGTCCCTCTACGCTGTGACTGTGCGCCTCGCGGCGCGGATGGGTGGGTGCGGAGCGGTCAGGAGGCGGCCGGCGGCGCGTCCTCGTCCCCCTCCTCCTCGGAAGCCTCGGTGGGGCCGCCGCGGCGCAGGGATTCGCGGATCAGGGCGTCGGTGAGAACGAGATGCGCCTCGCCGATATCGGCCAGCCGCAGGTCGTAGGCGTCCGGCAGCCCCTCCTTGACGTCGGCGAGTTCGATCCGGACCGTGTCGCCCTCGGGCGCCCGGATGATGCCGCGAAAGCGCTTGCGCCCGTCCAGCGGCAGGCCGAGCTCCACCTTCGCCTCGTGGCCCGCCCAGCGGGCGAAGTCCCCGGCGCGCACCAGCGGCCGGTCGATCCCCGGCGAGGAGATCTCCAGGTGGTAGGCGCGCCCGATCGGGTCGTCGACGTCGAGGAGCGGCGAGATCGTGCGGCTGACCGCCTCGCAATCCTCCACCGTCATGGTGCCGTCCGGCCGCTCGGCCATGATCTGGACCGTGCAGCCGTTCTGGCCGGAGACGCGCACCCGCACGAGGCGGAAGCCGAGCCCCTCGATCGAGGGTTCGACGATCTGCGCCACGCGGGCCGCGACGCCGGTCTCGGTGATGAGCCGCTTCTCGACCGGCTCGGTCGCGCGGATGTCTGGGGCGTCGGTCATCAGTCCTTGCCGTGCCGTCCGGATGGTCAAGTCCGGTTCCGGTCGCGCTCGCCCCGGCTCGCGGCAATAAAAAAGAGCGGACCCCGGGGGGCCCACTCCCGCACCGCAGCCTCATCGACCGCGAACAGAACTGTTGATCGGCTAGATAATCCGGTGACAAGCGGATTGCAAGGCGTTTGAGGGGCAGCCCAGGGCTCAGCGGCGGACGAGGCGGCGCCGGCTGTCCTCGGCCGTGGCCTCCTCCTGCGCCTGAAGGCGGGCGACGAAGACGGTGGCGGCGCGGGCGATGTGCTGCTGCGAGAGCCGGTCGGCCCGCTCCCCCTCCCCGGCCGCGACGGCCTCCAGGATGGCGGCGTGCTCGTCCCAGATGCGGCGGGGCATCGCCTCGTCCTCGCGCAGAACCTCGCCCATGATCCGCTGCAGGTGGTTGAAGTGCGGCGCCACCGTCTCGACGATGATCGGGTTTCCGGAGATCTCTCCCAGGAAGCGGTGAAAGGCGATGTCCGCCGCGATGAGCCGGGAGACGGACGGGCTCGCCGCGGCCTCCCGCCCCGCCGCGATCAGGGCCGGCCCCTCGCGCCCGGCGCGCGCGGCGCCGCGCTCGGCCGCGAGCCGGCTCGTCAGCCCCTCCAGCACGCCCCTGACCTCGTAGAAGTTGCGCACGAAGGAGGCTTCCAGCGGCGCCACCACCAGCCCTCGACGGGGGGCGTCGCGCACGATGCCGTGATTGCGCAGAAGCAGCAGCGCCTGCTGGACCGGCTGGCGCGAGACGCCGTAGGCCTCCGCCAGTTCGTCCTGGATCAGGCGCGCGTTCGGCGCCAGCCGCCCCTCGGTGATCTCGCTGAAGATGGCCTCGTAGACCTGCTCGACCAGCCGGTGGCGCGTCGCGCTCGCCCGGCCCTGTGTCCCACCGGCCATCGCCGGACCCCTCTCACCACGCACTCACACGATGGCGTGTTGCGCAAAGCGCGGGTTCGTGCAATAGCGAATTCAACATTCGAATTCCGAATTCAAATTCGCAGACCGGCTTCGCCGGTTGAGGCGGCGGGAATTCAGCACAGGGAGCGAAACGATGACGGGTCTCAGTCGGCGGCGCCTGCTCGCGTCCGGCCTCTCGGCGGCGGCCATCGGCACCATCGGGTGCCCCGTCGGGTGCCCCGCCCTGGCGCAGGGGGCGAAGCTGAGCCTCAAGCTCGGCACCGACCTCCCCGTCGCGCACCCGGTGAACGTCCGGCTGAAGGAGGCCATCGCGGCGATCGCCCAGGAGACGGGCGGCGCCGTCGAGATCGCCCTGTTCCCGTCGAACCAGCTCGGCAGCGACTCGGACATGCTGTCCCAGATCCGCTCCGGCGCCCTCGAATTGGCGACCTTCCCGGGCACCGTGGTGTCCACCCTCGTGCCGGCCACCTCCCTGACCGGGCTCGGCTTCGCCTTCACGAGCTACGACAAGGTCTGGGCCGCCATGGACGGCGAGGTCGGCAACTACATCCGGCGCGCCATCGAGAAGACCAACCTCGTCCCGTTCCAGGCGACCTGGGACAACGGCTTCCGGCAGATCACCACCAGCACGCGGCCGATCGAGACGCCGGCCGACCTCAAGGGGTTCAAGATCCGCGTGCCGGTCGTGCCACTCTGGGTGTCGATGTTCGCGGCGCTCGGCGCCGCGCCGGTGAGCATCCCCCTGAGCGAGGCCTATTCGGCACTGCAGACCCGCATCGCCGACGGCCAGGAGAACCCGCTGGCGCTGATCAACTTCGCCAAGTTCTACGAGGTGCAGAAGTACTGCTCCCTCACCAACCACGCCTGGGACGGGTTCTGGCTGATGGCGAACGGCCGCGTCTGGCGCGGCATCCCGGCCGACGTGCAGCAGGTCATGGCCAAGCACTTCAACGCCGCCGCCCTCTTGGAGCGCGACGACATCGCGAAGGCGAATGTCAGCCTGCAGAAGGACCTGGAGAGCAAGGGCCTCGCCTTCAACAGCGTCGACCCGGGCGCCTTCCAGGCGGCCCTGCGCGCCACGAAGTTCTACGGCCAGTGGCGCGAGAAGTTCGGACCCGAGGCCTGGGCGCTGGTGCAGAAATACGCCGGCGACATCGGCTGAGATCGAGGCTTTTGTTTTTGCCGCATGGTCTGCGACGAACCGGCATCGGCTTCGTCGAACACTGCTCGGGTCCGGCGCGCGCCCGCGCCGACCCCACGACGTCTCGGACGGAGCGACCGATGAGAGATGTGCTCACGCACGGACAGATGCTCGCCGTGCAGGCGCGCCTGCAGCCCGATCGGATCGGCGCGCGCGACCTCGATCGCGCGATGACCTTCCGCCAGTGGAACGCGCGGGCCTGCCGGCTCGCCAATGCGCTCCTCGGGCTCGGGCTCGCCAAGGGCGACCGGATCGCCGTGCTCGCCTACAACTGCGTCGAGTGGCTGGAGATCTACGCCGCCACCGCCAAGGCGGGCCTGGTGGCGGTGCCGATCAATTTCCGGCTGGTGGGTCCGGAGGTCCGCTTCATCCTGGAGGACGCGGAGGTCTCGGGCCTGATCGTCCAGGACCAGCTCGGCGGCATTCTGGAGGAGATCCGCGCGGACCTGCCGGTGCCGGAGGACCGGGTGATCTGGTTCGGGGCCGCCGCCCGCCCGGCGGGGCTGCACGGCTACGAGGACCTGATCGCCGCGGCGAGCGAGGCCGAGCCGGCGGCGTCGATCGACCCCGCCGATCCCTGGATGCTGATGTACACCTCGGGCACGACCGGCCGTCCGAAGGGTGCGATCCGCAGCCATCGCGGGGCCGCGATGCTGTCGCTCGTCACCGCGATCGAGCTGCGGATCGGGCGGCCGGACGCCGCCCTGCTCGTCATGCCGATGTGCCACGCCAACTCGCTCTACTTCTTCGGGTCATTCAGCTATTGCGGCGGCGCGACCAGCGTCTACTCGCGCAAGAGCTTCGATCCGGAGCATTGCGTGCGCGTGCTGGCGCAGGGGGGCGCCACCTTCACCTCGCTGGTGCCGACCCACTACGCGATGATGCTCGCCCTGCCGGCCGCGAACCGGGCGCAGCACGATCTCGGCCGCGTCACCCGGCTGATGATCTCCTCCGCCCCAGCGCGGCCCGACACGAAGCGGGCGGTGATGGAGATGTTCCCGCGGTCGGGCCTCTACGAGCTCTACGGGGCGACGGAGGTCGGCTGGGCCACGATGCTGCATCCCGAGGAGCAGTTCACCAAGCTCGGCTCGGTCGGGCGCGAATGCGTCGGCTCGGCGCCGATCCGCCTCCTCGACGACGCGGGCAACGAGGTCCCGGACGGCGAAGCGGGCGAGCTCTACTGCAGCAATCCCTACCTGTTCGACGGCTACTGGAAGCTGCCCGAGAAGACCCGCGACGCCTTCCGGGGCGCCTACTGCACCGTCGGCGACATGGCGCGGCGCGATGCGGACGGGTTCATCCACCTCGTCGACCGCAAGAGCAACATGATCATCTCAGGGGGCGAGAACGTCTACCCGTCCGAGGTCGAGGCGGTGATCGGCGCCCACCCCGCCGTGCACGATGTCGCGGTGGTGGGCCTGCCGGATGCCACTTGGGGCGAGCGCGTCCACGCGGCGGTGGTGCTGCGCGCGGGCGCCGCGGCCGACGCGGCCGCGATCCTCGACTGGTGCCGGGACCGGATCGCCGGGTTCAAGCGCCCCCGCACGGTCTCGTTCCTGGACGACGAGGCGATGCCCCGCACCGCCACGGGCAAGAACCTGCACCGCAAGCTCAAGGAGCGGCTCACGGCCGAGGGCGCGTGAGCGTCCCGGAGAGCGAGGAGCCCAGGAGGAGACGGATGAGCCAAGCGCCACAACCGGTCATGGACCTGAACGCCGACGAGCATTCCTGCGCGGCCTGGATCGCGCGCTTCCTCAAGGCACGCGGCATCGCCCGGATCTACGGGCTGCAGGGCGGCCACATCCAGCCGATCTGGGACCACGCCGCCCGGCTCGGCATCCGCATCGTCGACGTGCGCGACGAGGGCGCGGCGGTGCACATGGCCCACGCCCACGCGGAGCTGACCGGAGAACTCGGCGTCTGCATGGCGACGGCCGGCCCCGGCGTCACCAACTGCGTCACCGGCATCGCCAACGCATCCCTCGCCCGCGTCCCCGTCCTGCTCATCGGCGGCTGCACCTCGCGGCCGCAGGCGAATCTCGGACCGCTGCAGGACATCCCGCACGTCGAGATCCTGCGGCCGGTCACGCGCCAGTCGCGCACCGCCCGGGTGGCCGAACAGGTGATCCGGGAGCTCGACGAGGCCGTGAGCCGCGCCATGGGCGATGCCGGCGAGCCGGGTCCCGTCTACGTCGAGATCCCGACCGACGTGCTACGGGCGCACGTGCCGCCGCTTCTCGTCCTCGACGACTGGATGCGCCCGAAGCCCCCGCGCCGGCTGCCTCCCGACCCGGCGGCCGTGGCGGAGGCGGTGGAGACGTTGTGGTCCGCCAAGCGCCCGCTCGTGGTGAGCGGCCGCGGGGCGCGGCAGGCGGGCGGCGCGCTGGTGCGCCTGCTCGACGCGCTCGGCGCGGTCTATCTCGACACGCAGGAGAGCCGCGGCCTCGTCCCGGCCGACCATCCGGCGACGGTCGGCGCGGTGCGCGCCGCGGCGATGAGCGAGGCGGACGTCGTCCTGGTGGTGGGGCGCAAGCTCGACTACCAGCTCGGCTACGGCTCCCCCGCCGTGTTCCCGCAGGCCCGTTTCGTGCGGATCGCCGACAATGCCGGCGAACTCATCGACAACCGCCGCGGCGAGCCTGAACTCCTCGCCACCCCGGCCCTCGCCCTCGACGCCATCGTGGAGGCGGCCGGCAACCGCGCGCCCGCCCTCGACCGCGCCTGGGCGGACGGACTGCGCCGCCGCCACCGGGAGCGCGCGGGGGCCGCCACGGCGGCCGCGACGGGGTCCGACGGGCGCGTCCACCCAGCCGCGATCTTCGCGGCGATCCGCGCGACGGCGGCGCCCGACTTCATCGCGGTGGCGGATGGCGGCGACCTCCTCAGCTTCGCCCGCGTCGGCCTGGAGGCGCGCACCTACATGGATGCGGGCGCCTTCGGCTGCCTGGGGGTCGGCGTTCCCTTCGCCATCGCGGCCTCCCTCGCCTATCCGGAGCGGCAGGTGGTCTGCGTCACCGGCGACGGGGCCTTCGGCATCAACGCCATGGAGATCGACACCGCGGTCCGCCACGGGGCGAAGACCGTGATCGTGGTCTCCAACAACGCGGCCTGGAACATCGAGCGCTACGACCAGGAGACCAATTACGGCGGCCGGGTCGTCGGCACGCTGCTGGCCGATTCCGACTATGCCGGGATGGCCCGCGCGCTCGGGGCGCACGGCGAGCGGGTCGAGAGGCCCGAGGACCTGCCGGCCGCCCTGGAGCGGGCGCTCGCCAACGCGCCCGCCCTCGTGGACGTGGCGACCTCCCGCACCGCCGTCTCCTCGGACGCGCGCAAGGGCCTCGGCTTCGTGCCCGACTACCAGCCGCTCACGGCCTGGGACGACGCGGAGAAGCGGCGGCGCGGCGAGACGGCGTGACGCCCGACGGTCCCCGGGGAGCTCGGCCGCACCTCATCGCGGTACTCGCCCGCTCCCCGCCGGCAACGCACGGGGCGCCCGTTGCCGGCGGCCGGGCGAGATCGCCCGGCGATGCCGTCGACTGCGTAGTCTGGCCCGTGTGTGGCGTGCGGCAAGGCCCGCAAGCTGGATGGGGGCCGCGTGCGCCGGGCCGAGGGCCGGCGACCCCACGCTGCGGGCGAGCCCGCCCTCTCACGGGCCAATATCCCGTTTCACCGACGAGACGAACTGCACCCGAACGTCTCATCGATCCGACTAAACCATAATTGACTTTCCTTCTTCGCGATTGCGCTTGAAGAATGATGTAAATTTACATTCAATCAACGATTATGTCGCGAAACGTACAGACGGTTCCGCGCGCCCATTGCGTCACATCGCCCGCCGCGCTTCCGCGGCGCGCCTGTCGAAAAGATGGTCACAGAACCGTCATACTATTTGATATCCGCGCGAACGAACTGTGGTGAATCTGCAACTTTCACGATCAATTCGTAAAATCGGCATTCTGAGCGGCAGAAAGGCTTCCTCCCCGACTGAAACGACCGAAGCCCTTTCCCTGATCACGAGGCGATATCTTCAGTCGAGAAACGTCGGGAAGGGCATCGGCGCGGTCCGGCACCGCGTCGACGGCGGATCGTGTCTTTCTAGGACTTGCCGCCAACAAAAAGCAATCAATCGAGCGCGACCAGCCGGGGACCCGCCTCTTGAGCCAATTCGGGCGGCGGAGCGGCCTTGGTCGCTGCCGAGCGGCGATGTCCGCCCGTATCCGACCGGCGGAGGGCAACAGGAATTCTTTCCTTCTCTTCAGGGCAGACATCGGGCAGGCATGATCCAAACCTGACAGCAAAATCGCCGCAGACGTCACATCTACACCGTTTTCTCACTGAAAACTGTCCGTATATTGCAGTATAAAACGACTTGATGCCTAGCAAAAAAACGTCTAATCGGGGCCAAGCGCCCTCCATAAGCCGCCCTTCTCCGGTTGGACTGCGTATAGATATGATCGAGTTGACAACTCAGCAGTTCAATCACGAACACGGCATTGCTGATCAACGGTTGTGGCCGGCGGCATGGCACAGGGCCACGCGGCCGAGCGCGCTCGTCGACGCCATGCTGATCGCCTCGGCCAGTCTTCTATCCCACGGCTTCTACGAGCACGTGGTCCTCGGGACCGACCGCGGCGCGGCGATGGCCGCGGGCATCGCGGCCATCGCGCTCGCGGTCTTCGTCCCGACCGCGAGGCTTCAGGGTCATTACGATGCGGACAAGCGCTGGCTTCTGCGCGCCGAGATCGGTGCGGTGCTCGCCCTCTGGATCCTGTCGGTCCTGTTCCTGATCGCCGTGGGCTTCGCGCTGAAGATCGGGAACGACTTCTCGCGGGGGTCGACCTTCCTGTTCGCCGGCTCGGGGGCGATGGCGCTCTGCGGGCACCGCCTGCTCCGTCGGCAATGGGCCGAGGCCGCGCGCAGGAAGGGCCAGGTCCGAGCGCAGAGCGTCGCGCTGATCGGTACGGAGGAGCGCCTGGCGGACGGCAGGATCCGCGAGGCGATGGCGGAGGCGGGCCTGCGGGTCCGGACGCAGGGCACCCTGCGCGGCGCTTCGCTGCCCGGCACGGACCCGGCGGCCGCGCTCAGGGACGTCCTGTCCGCGATCTGGGAGACGGATGCCGAGGAGATCTTCGTCGCCGCCAGCCTGGAGGAGTGGCTGTCGCTCCGGGACGCCTTGCGGGCGCAACCGCTGCCCGTCTACCTGATCCCGGACGACAAGCTGAGCCAGGTGATCGGCTGCCGCCGACGCGCCGTCCACGGCGGGCACGTGGTGGAGGTGCAGCGCGGCCCGCTCTCCGAGGAGGAGCAGCGGCTCAAGCGCTGGTTCGACATCACCGTGGCGGCCCTGGCGCTGTTCCTGCTCGGACCGCTCCTCCTGGTGGTTGCGCTCGCGGTGAAGCTCGACACGCCGGGCGAGGTCCTGTTTCGCCAGACGCGGCGCGGCTTCAACGGCAAACTGTTCCAGATCTACAAGTTCCGCAGCATGCACGTGCAGGAGAACGGCGAGGTGATCCGTCAGGCCTCGCGCCACG
Organism: Methylobacterium sp. JK268; assembly: GCF_054052225.1. NCBI lineage: Bacteria > Pseudomonadati > Pseudomonadota > Alphaproteobacteria > Hyphomicrobiales > Methylobacteriaceae > Methylobacterium > Methylobacterium sp. JK268. The sequence goes on from NZ_JBSVZN010000004.1 coordinate 153,703, forward strand.
ACAGCCGCGTGACCCGCGTCGGCTGGTGGTTGCGGCGCAGCAGCATCGACGAGTTGCCGCAGCTGCTGAACGTCCTGCGCGGGGAGATGTCGCTCGTCGGGCCGCGGCCGCACGCCCTCGCGCACGACAATCACTACGCCAAGCTGATCGAGAACTACGCCTTCCGGCATCACGTCAAACCCGGCATCACCGGCTGGGCGCAGGCCAACGGTCACCGCGGCGAGACCCCGTCCATCGAGGCGATGAAGCGGCGCGTCGAGCACGACGTCTGGTACGTGGACCATGCCGGGCTGCTGCTCGACCTGAAGATCATCGTGATGACGGTTCTCAGCATCGTCGTCGCGAAGAACGCCTTCTGACGATGGGCCGTCGAACGGACAGACGTCAGCCCCGCCGGGACCATCATCGTCCGCCCGGGCGGGGACACGGATCGGAAGGGACGACCACGTCCGACACGGCCTGATCGCGTGCCGGACGCCCGTCGCGGGCGATCGGACGCGAGATGCCGACGGAACTCCCAATCACGAACTCGGCAGGGTCGCGGTCGCGATCTGCATCGGAGAGGTATGATGCGCGTCGCTGTATTCGGTCTCGGCTACGTCGGTCTCACGACGACGGCCTGCCTCACGCGGCAGGGCCATCAGGTCGTCGGCATCGACGTGAGCGAGGAGAAGGTTCACCAGATCAACGAGGGCCGCTCGCCCCTGGTGGAGCCGGGGATCGAGGACCTGCTTCGCGCCGCCGTCGACCGCGGCCTGCTGACCTGCACCGGCCGCGTCGGGAGCGAGCTCGACGGCTGCGACGTCGCCATCGTGTGCGTCGGCACGCCGAGCGCCGCGGACGGGTCGCACAACATGCGCTACATCGCGGAGGTCTCGCGCCAGATCGCCCACGCGATCGGGCCGCGCCGGGCCGAGCCGCTCACGGTGATCTACCGCAGCACCATCCGCCCCGGCTCCATCGACGAGCTGATCCACCCGATCTTCCGGTCCGTCCTGCGCGACCGCGTCGGCCTCGTCGAGGTCGTCTACAATCCCGAGTTCCTGCGCGAGTCGACCGCGATCGAGGACTATTTCCGGCCGCCGAAGATCGTCATCGGGACCGCCGACGGCCGGCCCTGCCGCCGGCTCGACGCGCTGAACGCCGGCATCGAGGCGCCGGTCTTCTACACGCATTACCGCGAGGCCGAGTTCACCAAGTTCGTCGACAACACCTTCCACGCCCTCAAGGTCGCCTTCGCGAACGAGATCGGCCGCGTCTGCACCCAGATGAACATCAACACCCGGAAGGTCCACGAGATCTTCATCTCCGACACGAAGCTGAACATCTCGGCGCATTACCTGCGTCCGGGCGGGCCGTTCGGCGGCTCCTGCCTGCCGAAGGACGTTCGGGCGCTGCAGTACATCTCGGGGGACATCGGCGCGAACACGCCCGTGGTCGACGCGCTGCTGCGGTCGAACGAGGCCCACAAGCACTTCGTGTTCCAGCACTGCACGAAGGGCTTGTCCGCCGGCGCCCGCGTGCTGATGCTCGGCCTCGCCTTCAAGAGCGACAGCGATGATCTTCGCGAGAGTCCGCACATCGATCTCGCGCGCAAATTGATCCAGGCCGACTTCCGGGTCTCCGTCTACGACCCGCTGCTGCGGCCGGAGAATCTCGTCGGCCAGAACCTCGGTTACGCGGTCTCCTACCTTCCCGAACTCTCCAACATCCTGGTCGACCGCGAGACGGCGCTGGAGGAGGAGTACGACCTCGTGATCGACACGAACGGGCGCGGCAGCGAGATCGAGTTCCGGCGGACCCGGATCGTGGACGTCAGCAGGTTGTCATGAGCCCGACGGTCACTCCCATGAGCACGGACGCTCCCGCAGGCCACGCCGCCGCGCCCCTCGCGGGACGGCGGATCCTGATCATCGTCGAGAACCTGCCGGTCCCCTTCGACCGCCGGGTCTGGCAGGAGGCGCGCACGCTGGCGGAGGCGGGCGCGACCGTGTCGGTCATCTGCCCGACCGGCAAGGGTTACGAGGCCCGCTACGAGTGTCTCGAGGGCGTGCATATCTACCGGCACCCGCTGCCCGCCGACGCGGACAGCGCGCTCGGCTACCTGCGCGAGTACGCCGCCGCCCTGTTCCACGAGACGCGGCTGGCCTGGAAGGTCTTCTTCCGGCACGGCTTCGACGTGATCCAGGGCTGCAATCCCCCCGACCTGATCTTCCTGGTGGCGCTTCCCTTCAAGCTGCTCGGCAAGGCGTTCGTCTTCGATCATCACGACATCAACCCCGAGCTGTACGAGGCCAAGTTCGGCCGGCGCGACATCTTCTGGCGGCTGATGGTCCTGCTGGAACGCCTGACCTTCGCGTCGGCGGACGTGTCGATCGCCACCAACGCGAGCTACCGGCAGATCGCGGTGGAGCGCGGGCGCATGGAGGCCGACCGGGTCTTCGTGGTCCGCAGCGGCCCCGACCTGAGGCGGCTGAAGGCGATGCCGCCGAACCCCGCCCTGCGGCGCGGGCGGCGCTTCCTCGTCGGGTATCTGGGCGTCATGGGCGATCAGGAGGGCATCGATCTCCTGCTCGAGGCGGCCTCGCACCTCGTCTTCACGCTCGGCCGCGACGACATCCAGTTCTGCCTCGTGGGCGGCGGCTCCAGCCTCGAGAAGCTGCGGGAGCAGGCGCGCCGGATGAACCTCGGCGACCACGTCGTCTTCACCGGTCGCGTCCCGGACGACGAGATGTTCGAGGTGATCTCGACGGCCGACCTCTGCGTCAACCCGGACCGGGTCAACGCCATGAACGACAAGTCCACGATGAACAAGATCATCGAGTACATGGCGTTCGGCAAACCGATCGTGCAGTTCGACGTCACCGAGGGCCGACGCTCGGCGGAGGGCGCGTCGCTCTACGCGAAGGCCAACGACCCGATCGACTTCGCCCGCAAGATCGTCGACGTCCTGAACGATCCCGACCGGGCCGCCGAGATGGGGCGGATCGGTCGCGAGCGGGTGGTGCGCGAGCTGTCCTGGGAGCACCAGAAGCCGATCCTGATCCGTGCCTATCAGCGGGCGCTGCGCATCGCGTCGCTCACCGAGCCGCGGGGCGGCGGCGCGGACACGGCCCTCGGGGGCGCGCTCCTGTCGCCGTCGGCGCCGTCTGCGGAGTCGCGCCCGCGGCAGTGAGCGGTCACCGATGGGAACGCCCGGGAAGCCGCCGGATCGCACGCGCGCGGGTTCGCCTCGGAGCGGCGCGACGACTCGCATCGAGAGCGTCTCGCTGAGCCTGCTCTGCGGGGCGGTCGCCATCGCGCCGCTGTCCTACGGCGCGGTCGAGCCGGCCTGGACGGCCGCCCTCCTCGCCGCCGTCGGGGCGAGCCTCCTGCTCGCCCGCTGGCCGCGGGACGCGTCCGCCCTGGCCGCGCCCGCGCGCGCGATCCTGGCCACGATCGTCCTCGTCGCCGGGATCGCCCTCATCCAGCACTGGCCGGGCGCGCCGCTCGTCGCGGCGGATCCCGTCTGGGCCGAGGTCGGACCGCTGCTCGGGCGCGCCCTGCCCGAGCGCGCGGCCGCCGTGGCGGCGCTCCCGCGGGAGACGCTCGCGCCCGCGCTCCTCATCGCCCTGACGGCCATGCGGGCCCTGCTCGCGGGCGCGGACCGGCGGGCGACCCGGCGGCTCCTCGCCGTCCTGGCGTGGTCGGGTCTCCTCTACGCGGTCGCGGGGATCGTGCTCCTCGAAGTGGCGCCGGACCGCACGCTGTGGGGCGTCAAGACCGCGTATCTCGGCAGCCTGACCGGTCCCTTCGTGAACCGGAACACCGCCGCCACTTATTTCGGCAGCGCGGCCGTGCTGTGGTTGATCGCCGCCCTGCGGCGGCGCGGGCCGGCGGACGCGAGGCGCCGGGTCGGCGCGGCCTGCGCCTTCCTGTGCTGCCTCGGGGCCGTCGCCCTCACCGGGTCCCGCGCCGGCTTCCTCCTGTCCGTCGGCACGGCCGGGGCCTGCGCCCTGCTCTGCCGGCCCGGCCGATCGTTTCGCCGAGGAGCGCGCCGGGGGCGACGCGCGGCCGCCGCCGCGGCGACGCTCCTCGCGCTGGCCCTCGCGGAATTCTGGGGCGGCGCGATCGCCGCGCGGATCCAGTCCGGCGGACTCGGGGACGAGGGCCGCCTCCAGGTCTACGCGACGGTCCTGCGGATGATGGCGGAGCGGCCGCTGCTCGGCTTCGGCCTCGGATCCTTCGAAGCCGTGTTCCCGGCCTATCGCGGCGCCGCGCTCGGCAGCTACGGGGTCTGGGACATCGCCCACAGCACCCCCCTCGAACTGGGCGTCGAACTCGGGATACCGGCCCTCGCCGGCGTCGCGGCGCTGTGGTGCTGGGGCGCCGTGACGCTCGCGCGCGCTTATCGCGGCGGCCGTCGCGGCGTCTCCGCCGTGGCGGCGGCCCTGTGCGTCGGCGGCCTGGGGACCCTGCACTCGGCCGTCGACTTCTCGCTGCAGATCCCGGGCTACGCGGTCGCCTTCGCGGCGGTCGTCGGGTGCGGCCTCGGACGCGCGTGCACGATCCTGGCCCGGACGTCGCCGGGGCGCGACCTTCGGACCGAGCGGCGGGTCCTCCCGGCCATGCCTGATCGAGTCAACCGCGCGGAGGCCGAACGGCTTGCCTGACCCTCTTCCCACGCTCCACGGCAGGGGCACCGCGGCACCCGGGCGCGCGGCCCCCCGCACCGGCCCGCGGGCGGCCCGCACGGGCGACGCGGACGTCCGGTTCTCCGCCGCCGCCCGCGCCGCGGGCCCGGCGCTCGGCGACGACGAGACCGGACCGCATGGGGCGCGCTGTCCCGGAATTGAAGCAACCGACATGACAATGAGTCGACGCACCGACACGCGCCCGGTCGTGCTGTTCTTCGTATCGGGCCTCACCACCGGCGGAGCCGAGCGGCACACGATCGACCTGCGCGCCCGGCTCCGGCGGAAGGGATGGCGGACCCGGGTCATCGCGTACGGGGCCCGTCAGTCGGAAGCCATCCTGACGATGGAGGGGGCCGATGACGTGGTCCAGCTCGGCATCGTCGGGATGCCCCGGCTGCGCGGCTGGGTCGCCGCCTGGCGCGCGCTGCGTCGCGAGCGGGCGGCCGTCGTCGTCGCCGTGAACCAGACGCCCCTGATCGTCGCGGTCGCGTTGCGCCTCGCCGGAGCCTTCCGGGCGCCCATCGTCGGCGTCTTCCACACCACGGTGCTCCAGAAGTCGGACGAGCGGAAGTTCTTCCTCTACCGCGCCGCCCTGCGGCTCGCCGACACCCTCGTGTATGTCAGTAAGAATCAGCGCCGCTACTGGTCGGCGCGCCGGCTGCGCTGTCGCAGGACCTGCACGATCCTGAACGGGATCGACCTCGCGTGGTTTCGAAGCGACCCGCTGGACAGGCCGGCGCTCCGCGCGAGCCTGGGCTTCTCGGAGGCCGATTTCGTCATCGGGTGCGTCGCGGTCCTCCGGCCCGAGAAGAACCATCTCCAACTCCTCGCCGCGGTCGCGGTCCTGCGCGCTCGCGGCATCCGGGCCTGCGCCCTTCTCATCGGGGACGGCCCGATGCGGGACGAGATCGTCGCCGTGGCGCGCCGGCTGTCCGTCGATCAGCACATCGTCCTGGCGGGAGAACACGCCGATGTCCGGCCGCTCGTCGTCTCCTGCGACGTGGGCGCACTCTGCAGTTGCGCCGTCGAGACCTTCTCGCTCGCGGCCCTCGAGTTCCTCGCCATGGGGGTTCCGATGGTGATGTCCGACATCGGGGGAGCCTCGGAGATCGTGACCCACGGCGTGAACGGGTACGTGTTCCCGTGCGGCGACACGGACGCGCTCGTCGCCGCGCTGACCGCCCTGGCGGACGCAGAACTCCGCGCCGCCATGGCCGGCGTCGCGCGGGTCTCGGTCGAGGCACTGACCGTCGAGCGAATGGTCGACGCCTATGCCGGCCTGCTCGAGGGCTTTCTCCCCCGTTCTCCCGATGCGACCGCGTGAGCGGCCAGGTGAGGTCCCATTCCGAGCGACGCGGCAGGACGGCCGCGGGGGAGGACGGCATGCATCGAGCCCGCTCCTGGAGCGAACGGAAGCGACGACGGATCCCGCGATCTTTCCCGGCTCGATATTTACGCCCGAGCCTCGTCCACACCTGTCGGCGCGGCTCACCTCTCGGACGGAACGCGCGCAACTCGGACATTGATCTGCAGATTGACCGCAAAGCCCCATCAATTTGGTGCATCGGAACACCATCCACCATTGACTAGTCGAACGTCTTCCGTCATCTCGGTCAATAAGACATAGCAGCAGTCCTTATATATTAAGGATAACGGGTGTCACGATGCAACCAAAGCCCAAGCTCACCTTCTTCGTGCCGGGTTTGAGCGTCGGCGGCGCGGAGCGCCACACCCTCGATTTGCGATCGCGGTTGGAGTCACTCGGCTATCCAACGTCACTCCTGGTCTATGGGAGCGCCCGCTCTGAGCATGTCCTCACGTGGCCGGGCGCGCGGGACGCCGTGATGCTCGGTTGCGGGGGCGCTTTCAGCCCGCGATCCTGGCACCGCGTCGGCCAAGCCCTCGCGCGCGAGAACCCGGACATCCTCTTCGCGATCAACCCGACGCCGATCGTGTCCGCGATCCCGTTCAGCTGGGGCCTGCGCGCGAAGGTCGTCGGCATCCTCCACTCCACGGTCCCTCGCCGGGGCGAGGGAGCCCGGACGGCGCTGTTCATGGCCGCGGCGCGGTTCCTCGACACGCTCGTCTACGTGAGCGAGAACCAGCGCACCTACTGGCGCAAGCGGGGCCTGCGGGCGCGCCGCGACGTGGCGATCGTCAACGGCATCGACCTGACGCGCTTCTCCCCGCGCCCGTCGGGCCGGGAGGAGGTCCGGCGCGCGTGGGGCATGGCGCCGACCGATTTCGTGATGGGCCTCCTCGGGGCCATGCGGCCGGAGAAGAACCACCGGCAGCTCATCGACGCGCTCGTCGGGCTGCGGCAGGCGGGCATCCCCGCGAAGGTCGTCCTCGTCGGCGACGGGCCGGAGCGCGACGCCATCACCCGCTACGTCGCGCAGACGGAGATGTCGCCCCACGTCCTCTTCGTCGGCGAGCAGTCGGATGTCCGCCTCGCCATCGCCGGCCTCGATGTCGGCGTTCTGTGCAGCTCGACCGAGACGCTGTCCCTCTCGGCCCTCGAGATCCTCGCGAGCGGGGTGCCGGTCGTCCTGTCGGACGTCGGCGGCTCACCGGAGATCGTGCAGGACGGCGTGAACGGTTACCTCTTCGAGGTCGGCCGGACGGACCAGCTCGTCAGCCGGCTCGCGCGGGTCGCCGAGCCGGGGGAGCGCCGCAGGTTGGCGGCGGCGGCGCAGACCTCGGCGACCCGGTTCGACATCCACCGCATGGTCGACGGCTACGATGCGCTGATCGGGGAGCTCGTCCGCCCGGGCCCCTGACCCGCCGGGCCTGGCGGCCCGGCGGACCGTATCGGCGGCCGGTGGATCGGACCGCGCCGCGTGTCGTGGTCCTCCATCCCTCCCTCGTGCAGGCTTCGCTCGCGCCGAACCGGAAACCGCTTCGGCGGGACGCGGTCTAGAGCAGCATCCGATCGCGCTGCAATCGGATGCTGCTCTAGGTCTTTGATTTTTACGCATTTTCTACGACGAACCGGTATCCACTTCGTCGGAAAATGCTCTAATGGAAGCCGAAATCCGCCGAGGTCAGACCCGCGGGATTGACGCCCTTGATGAGGATCTGGTCGGAGGGGCTGAACGCGATGAGCGTATCGCTGCCCGACTGGTGCATCAGGCTCGTGAGGTGTGAGAAATCGGCAGCGAGGCTGGATTTCACGTCGATGACGTCGTGGCCGGGGGCGTTGCCGGCCTGGAAGCCGGTGATGACCGCGCTCCCGAAGGAGGGCTCGAAGATCAGGCGGTCGTTCTGGCCGCGCAGGCTGATCGACTCGCCCGTGCTTCCGTTCACGATGAAGGTGACGTTCGAGGCGTTGATGGTCACGCCGTGCGACCCGTCCGCCAAGGTGCGATCCGTGTAGAGGACCGAGCCGTCCACGCCGTAGGCCGTGTGCGACGCCGCGGCACTCTGCCCCGTCACGAAGGCGTAGGTGTCGTAGGAGGCGTCCGCGTGCTGCACGGTCCGGTTGGCCAGCGCGCCGCCGGCACCGTAGGTCTCGCTCACCGTGTCGGTCCCGAAGCTCTTCTTGCTCAGCAGGGAGCCGTCGGCCCGGAACTGCTCGACGAGCGTGACCCTGCCGCTGCCGTCGTAGCTGGTCAGCGCCGACGCGTAATCCTTGCCGGTCACGCCGAAGGCGAAGGAGTCGTAGGACTTGTCGGCGTGCTGCACGATACGGCTCGCCAGGGCGCCGCCCGCGCCGTAGGTCTCGGTCACCGTGTCGGCCCCGAAGCTCTTCTTGCTGAGGAGGCTCCCGTCGGCCCGGAACTGCTCGATGAGCGTGACCTTGCCGCTGGCGTCGTAGCTGGTCAGCGCCGACGCGTAGTCCTTACCGGTCACGCCGAAGGCGTACGAGTCGTAGGAGGTGTCGGCGTGCTGCACGATCCGGCTCGCCAGGGCGCCGCCCGCGCCGTAGGTCTCGGTCACCGTGTCGGTCCCGAAGCTCTTCTTGCTGAGCAGCGAGCCGTCGGCCCGGAACTGCGCGACGAGCGTGACCTTGCCGCTGGCGTCGTAGCTGGTCAGTGCCGAGGCGTAGTCCTTGCCGGTGACGCCGAAGATATAGGAGTCCGAGGAGGTGTCGGCGTGCCGCACGGTGCGGCTCGCGAGGACGCCGCCGGCACCGTAGGTCTCGCTCACCGTGTCGGCCCCGACCATCTGCTTCGTCAGCAGGGAGCCGTCGGCCCGGAACTGCTCGCTGAGGACGAGCTTGCCGGTGGCGTCGTAGCCGGCCAGCGTCGACGCGTAATCCTTGCCGACGATGCCGGCGGTCAGGACCTCGTAGGACTTGTCCGCATGCTGCACGACCTGAACCGTCGGCGTCGCCGCCCCGCCGACCGGACCCGCTTGGTCCGCCGGGCCGGTCACGGCCGACGCGGCCGCGGCGAGAAGGCCCGTCACGCTCGACGAGGTCAGGCTGGCGCCCATCCCGCCCGCCTGCGCGGCGATCTGCTGCACGATCGAGGTCCCCGTCGCGCCCAGCAGCGACGCCGCCGCGACCGGCAGGGTGGCGAAAGACTCCCCGCTGTTCAGGGCCATCGACCAGTTATTGTAAAGATGAGTGGCGCTCGAAAGTTTGTAGAAGACGTTATTGTAGTGGTAGTTTCCAACCTGCTTGAAGAATGAGTCACCGCTATTGAGGTAGATCGCGTTGTCGTGGAAGCTCAGCTGCCCCGCCTGGTAGGCGGCATCCATGAACACGTTCGCCATCTGCTTGGTCGCGTTGTTCTGCTCGACGACCGTGTTGTGCGACACGTCGAAGTTCGAGAAGCTGCTGGCGAAGGCGCCGCCGCCGTTGTGCAGCGTCAGGAAGTTCCCGTTGTTCAGGCTGACATTGTTGACGATCGAGACGTTCGACAGACTGCTCTTGTTACCGCCCGCCTCGATGAATCCCTCGCTGTTCTCAACCCAGTTGTCGTGGATCCGGATGTTGCTCAGCGTCCCGAACAGCTCGATGCCGCCGCCGTCCTGACCGTAATCGTAGCTCGGCGCCTTCGCGTTCACGATCTTCGTGAACGACACCTCGTTGTTGCTGTTGCCGATCATCACACCGATGGCGCCGTAATCGTCATCAAACACGTTCGCCGTGTTCTTCACCATCGTCAGATCGTGGAAGTCGCTGTGCGTCACGAGGTTGTCGGTGCCGTTCAGCATCACCCCCTCGCCGACGTGGGTCGCCTCCACGTTCCGGATCGTCACGTGGCTCGACGTCCGCGTCACGTTGATCCCCGCCTGACCCGCATCCGCCAGCTTCAGACCGTCGATCACCACGTGCTGCGCGTTCGCGACCTGGATCGCGTCCGAGTAGCCCGCCGCCGTGTTGCCGATCACCGCCGCCGGGCCGCTCCCGTAGGTCGTGAACGTGATCGGCGCCGACGCCGTGCCCGATGCCGTGATCGTCAGCGCGCCCCCGTTGCTCGCCGACGCGGCGCAGGACGTGCCGGCCTTGAACGCCACGGTGTCGCCCGGCCGCAGCGCGAGCTTGTTCACCGCCGCCAGGCTCGCCAGCGGCGCGCTCGCCGACACGCCGCTGTTGCGATCGCTCGCGGCCGAGGAAGACGAGTCGACGTAGTAAACGGTCATGAAAGTCGTCCTCAGATCAGGCATAAATTCCTGTGACGACCATTTGATACATGTCATTTTTTGCGGGTCTGTCGATAAATATGGGTCGATTCGGATGATCAGGATCATCGAGCCTTAACTATCCTGGCCCAACTCCGACCGGAGGCCGCGGATCAACCGTCGCGTCGCGAGACGCTCGACGGGCCGAGACTCTGCCGCCACGCGGAGGGCCTGCCGCGCAGCGCACGGCAAAGACGAGATCGGTACTCCCGGACCCGCCGCCCGCTCTTCACCGGACCGCGCCCGCGCCGTTTACGATCCGCACCGTCCCGGCTTGACCGGAATTTAATCCTGTGATGAAGATCGACTGGTGGATGTCGATGGGATTTTCTCGGTGAGGCGTCCGCCGGATCGGATTTTCGTCATGATCGCTGCCCGGTCGACTCGCGTGGTGATGTACGCCGTCGCGCTCGCTCCGGCCCTCGTCGGGACCGCGCGCGCGGAGAGCTGCGCGCTGCCGCGCGCGCCGGACGTCGAGGCGGCGATCGCGCGGCTGGCGCAGGACGCGAGGCCCCTGCTGGCCGCCTACGCCGGGGGCGGAGGAGCGCTGGCGAGCGAGGTGCGCAACGTCGTCTCCCGCGACTCGTCGGCAGTCGGACGGATCCTCGACCTCGTGCCGAGCGCGACCCCGGCGCAGCGCGTGGCGCTCGGAACGGGGCTGGGCGCGGCCGCGACGATCTGCTTGCGCAGCAACGCGACGGTCGCCCGGCAACTCCAGCAGGCGGTGCTTCTCGCCAGCAGCGACGACGTTCGGCGCGGCTTCGAGAGCGTCGTGGGCGACATTCGCACCGAAGCCATCGGGCCCGCCGCGCACGCGACGTCGAACGCCCCGATCACCGTCCTGGACAGCGGGCCGAGCATCACCGTCTTCCGCTCGCGCGAGCCGGAGCGGCCCGGCCCCGTCGTGACGGCTCCCTTCACGACGACCCTGTTCTCCACCGGTCTGATCGGCGCGGTGGGGCCGCAGCGCGGTTCACAAAACCGAGACCCGCTCCGCTTCTCTCCGGTCAGCGCCTTTCGACCGTGAGCATAGAGGCCCGCCACACCGCCAAGTCTGCTGGGTTGTGGTTGCTCGCGTTAGTCTCTTAATGTAAATGACCCGGGAAAGACCGGATTTTCAACAGGCGGCGGCTTGCTTCCACTGATACAATCCGTCAAGCGGAAGGCGGTGAACAGTTGAGATTTCCTTCATGGGTGACGCCGGTCTGTCTGTCGCTCGGGCTGCTCGGGCCGTGGCCGGCGCAATCGGCCTGCACGCCGCGCTACCGGACCAGCGGCGAGAGCGTGAGCGCCCTGACGGACGACCCCGGCGCGCTGCTGCGGCGGCACCGGAACGATCAGGCCGGGCTCGCCGTCGAAGTGAACACCTTCGTGCTGAGCGATCTCGCCACGCTGCCCGTGCTGCTGAAGCTCAGCCGCACCGCGTCGGTGGAGCAGCGCCAATCGGTGGGCTACGGGCTCGGGAGAGCGGCGGCCTACTGCACGTCGCGCGACGGGGATGTCGGCCGCCGCATCGCCGAGGGCGTGCGCACGCTCGGCGACCGGGACGTGTCCTTCGGCTTCCGGCTGGCGCAGCAGGGTCTGGACAGCGGGGCACCGCGTCTCGGCAGCCTCTCGCCGGACGGCGGGGGTACGGCGCTGAGGACCGGCGACCTGGACGGCGGCGTTCTGCCGATGCGCGGCGAGTCGGACGCCGGCGCGGGGCGGCTGAGCCCGCGGCTCAGTCCGGACTCACACCTGGATGCGCGCGACCTCGACTTGCCGAGCCTGAAGGCGCGGTGAGGGCGGTGTCACGTCGGGGACCTGCGCCGCTTGCGCGGCGGAGGGTCCGCGGCATGCGTGGTTGTGATCGGGATCGTGCCGGGACGCGCTCGCGCCGGGCAGGAGGCAGGCGGGATGTTGAAGGTCGTTGATCAAGCAGCCCTGATCGCGGAGGAGCCGGCGGCGCGGTCGGTGCCGAAGCTCGGTCTCGCGGACATGGTCGCCATCGCGCGGCGCCGCTGGCCCGTCATCCTCGGCGCCATGGCGATCGGCTTCGCCCTCGCCTGCGGCTACGCGTTCACGGCGACGCCGAGCTACACGGCCTCGGCCAAGGTGATGATCGGCACGAAGAAGAGCAACCTTCTAAGCAAGCAGGAATTCGTCACCGAGTCACAGGTCGACGCCGGAACGGTCGAGAGCCAGGTCGAGATCCTGAAGTCCGAGAGCGTGGCGCGATCGGTCATTCGCGACCAGAACCTGCTCAGCGATCCCGAGTTCGTCGGCTCCGACGAGCCGTCCTTGCTCGGATCGCTGGTCTCGCTGATCAGCTTCGGCGGCCAAGCGACGATGCGGGCGCAGGAGGACGTCGAGCGCGACGCCATTCAGGCCTTCGTGCAGCGCGTCACCGCCAAGCGGCTCGGCCTCACCTACGTGATCCAGGTCGACTTCCGATCCAGGAGCGCGGAGAAGTCGGCCCGCCTCGCGAACGCGATCGCGGACGCCTACATGGTCGGCGAGCTGGAGGCGAAGTACCAGGCGACGCGCCGGGCCGGGCGCTGGCTTCAGGAGCGGCTCACGGAACTGAAGGCGCAGGCGACGAAGTCCGACCTCGCCGTGCAAGCCTTCAAGAGCCAGAACAACATCGTCGATACCAGCCGCGGCCTGATGAGCGAGCAGCAGCTCGCCGACGTGAACAGCCAGCTGATCCAGGCGCGGGCCGTGACGGCGGAGGCGAAGGCGCGGCTGGACCGCGTGCGCCAGATCAGCAGCGGCGACCTGCCCGACGCCACCGTCGCCGACGCCCTGCGCAACGACGTCATCAATCGCGCCCGCGCGCAGTACCTCGACGCCGCGCGGCGCGAGGCGGATTGGTCCGCGAAGTACGGCGCCGACCACGCGGCGGCCGTCAACCTGCGCATGCAGATGGCCGAGTTGAAGCGGTCGATCGGCGACGAGGTCCGCCGCATCGCGCAGACGTACGACAGCGACTACCAGATCGCGCGCGCGCGCGAGCAGTCGCTCGAGACCAGCCTCGAGAAGCTGGTCCAGCAGGCGGGAACGACGAGCCAGGCGCAGGTCAAACTGCGCGATCTCGAGAGCTCCGCTCAGACCTACCGCAACATGTACGACAATTTCCTGCAGAAGTTCGAGGAAGCGACCCAGCAGCAGACCTTCCCGATCAGCGACGCGCGGGTGATCACGGCCGCGACCGAACCGTCGGGCAAGTCGTCGCCGAAGCCGACGCTGATTGTCCCGGCCGGCGCCATCGCGGGTCTGATGCTCGGCCTGATGGCCGCGGTCGGGCTCGAACTCGTCGGCAGCGCCTTCCGGACGCCCGCGGACGTCAAGCAGTTCGTGGGGTCCGAGTGCATCGGCATCCTCCCGAGCATCCCGGTGAACGCCGTGCCGCGCCGCTCCCCGCCCGGGCCCGGCCAGATCGCCCAGGGCGCGAGCAACCGCCTCCGCTACGTCGTGGACGAGCCGTTCTCGCGCTACACGGAGGTTCTGCGCAACGTGAAGGTCGCCGTCGACACCGCCCGCCTGACGCGGGAGGTGCGCGTCATCGGCCTCGTGTCCTCCCTCCCCAAGGAGGGGAAGACGACCGTCGCCGCGAACCTCGCGGAACTCGTCGCGCAGACGGGGCACGCCACGCTGCTGATCGACGCGGACCTGCGGAACCCGACCCTGACGCGGCACCTCGCGCCCGCGGCGAGCGCGGGCATCGTCGAGGCGCTGCGCGGCGGCGGCGGCGTTGCCGAGGCGATCCACCGCGACGCGGAGACCGGGCTGCACTTCCTGCCCGCCGTGGTGCCGAACCGCATCGCCAACACCGCCGAGCTGCTCGCCTCCGATCGAATGGCCGAGATCCTGACGAAGGCCCGCGACGCCTACGAGTACATCTTCGTCGACTTCGCTCCCCTGATGGCGGTGGTCGACGCCAAGGCCGCCGCGCACCTGATCGACGGCTTCATCTACATCCTGGAGTGGGACAAGACCTCGCGGCAGGCGGTCCAGGAAGCCCTGGCCGATGCCGGCATGGTCCACGAGCGGATGCTCGGCGTGCTGCTCAACAACGCCAATGCCAGCGCGCTCAAGCGCATGGAGTACTACAAGGGCCGGTACTACAGCAGCTACTATCAGAGCGGGGCGGCGTGACGCGGAGGCTGGCGGCGCCCCGGGACGCGGCCGTCGCCCGCATTCCGTCGGGCCGCACTGGAGCGACCTGACGCGACCCATGCGCCCCACCGCCCAAGGCCGCCCGGTCCTGCGTGTCCTGTGGACGCTTCTGGCGGCCGCCGGGGTCGCCTGCGGCCTCGCCGACCTGCGGCTCCTCGGCGCCTCACCCGACGCGCCGGAGATCGCGGAGGCGATCATCCGCGGAGCCCGCCTCGACGCGGGCGGGCTGGGCGCCCTCGCCGACCGCCTCGACCGCGGCGACGGCCCCTGCCAGCTCCGCCGCATGCGCCACTGGCTGATCATCCGCTCGCGGCTGGCCGGGGAGCGTCTCGACAGCGGCGACCTCGACGCGATCGACGCGGCCTGGGCCGACGTCGATGCCCGCGCGGACGCCATCCTCGCCTGTTTCCCGCGGGACGGGATGGGGTGGCTGTCGAAAGCCTGGGTCGCGCTGCAGCGCGGGGGCCCGAGCGAGGCCGCGTTCCGGGCCCTGCGCAACTCCTACGCGTTCGCGCCCCACGAGGGCTGGCTCGGCGTGCGGCGCAACCGCCTCGTCCTCCTGCGCTACGGCGTCCTGCCGGCGGATCTCCGGGAGCGCGCGCTGCGCGAATTCGCGGACCTGCTCGCGTCGCGCTTCGTCGACGAATGCGTGTCGACCTTCCTGCAGGCGGACCCGCCCCTGCGCACCCTCCTGCTCGGAACCCTGGACCCCGTGCCGACGATCTGGAAGACGAAGTTCCAGCAGGGACTGCAACTCGCCGAAGTCGAGGTCGAGATCACCGGGGTGCCCGTGAAGCCGCCCCGGCCCTGGCGCTGAGCCCCGTCCGGCGGTCCGCGCACCGGCCGGAACGGATCCTGCTCGGCGGAGAGCGGCGAGTCCCACGACGAGACAGGTTCACGACCCATGAGGCGTGCGGTGCGAGGATTGACCGGGTGGCTGCAGCGGCGGGCAGCCGCGGACCGACCCGCCGGACGTCAGCCCTCGACCCCGCCCGGGATCCGGATCTACGTCGTGGGCGACGTCCACGGCCGCTGCGACCTCCTCGACGACGTGCTGATCCGGGTCGCGGCGCATACCCGAGCCAATCCGGGTCCCGAGAGCCTTCTCGTGCTCATGGGCGATTACGTGGACCGAGGCCCGCACTCGGCGAGCGTGCTGGCGCGGCTGGCGCGGCTGAGGGACACGCGCAACGTGGTGGCGCTGATGGGCAACCACGAGGCGATGATGCTCTCGGGCCTCGGGAGTGTCGACCGTCTGGCGGACTGGGTTCGCAACGGCGGTCAGGAGACCCTGCTCTCCTACGGGCTCGACCCCACGCTCCGCCTCGGCGACGCCGCGCAGGGCCGCGCCTTCCTGGACGAGGCGATCCGGACGATCCCGGCGGACCACCTGGGATGCCTGCGCGCCCTGAGGCCGTGCTTCGCGCTGGGCGACTACTTCTTCGCCCATGCGGGCGTCAGGCCCGGCCGCGGCCTCGATCAGCAGCGATGCGAGGACCTGCTCTGGATCCGGGAGCCGTTCCTGTCCTCGTCCGCGGATTTCGGGGCGGTCGTCGTGCACGGGCACAATCCCGTCCCGCGGCCGGATATCCGCGACAACCGCATCAACGTCGATACCGGCGCCTACATCACGGGCCGGCTCACCTGCCTGATCCTTCAGGGGACCGACCGGCAGGTGCTCGGCGGCTGACCGCGGCGAGGGCTGGCACCGGGGCCGACCCGGATCCCCGATCAGTAGGCGCCCTTCCCGGCGGCCGGGCTCCCGGCCCGCAGGCGAAAGTTCTTCCTGTCCGGATCGACGAAACCAGGATCGGCGAAGGCGTCACCGGGGCCGAGCGTCATCGACCAGTTGTTGAACAGGTGGGTGGCCTTGTCGCGGAGCCAGTAGACGTTGCCGGAGTAGTAGCCGCCCGGCCGCTTGAACACGCTGTCCCCCGCGTTGAGGGCGACGACGTTGTCCTCGACGCGGAAGGCGTCCGGGGCCGGATCCGCGTCGAGGTAGAACACGCCCATCGCCTTGGGCCCGGCGGCCGTGGCCACGATGGTGTTGCGCCGCAGCCTGACGCTGCGGAACGTCGCCGCGTAGGCGCCGCCGCCGTTGTGCGGGTTGAAGAAGGGCTTGTCGTGCAGGTTCAGCGCGACGTTGAAGGCGATGTCGACGTCCTGGATCGCATCGCCGCGCGCGCCGCCCGCCTCCATGAACCCGACGCTGTCCTCGCACCAATTGTGATGGATGCGCGCCGCGCTCACCGCGCCGAACAATTCGATGCAGCCGCCATCCTCGCCGTAATCGTCGCTGGGGGCGGCGTTCGCGACGAAGCGATTGTGGTCGATCTCGTGACCGTCTCCCGACAGCAGGATGCCGTTGGCCCCGTAATCGTCGTCGGGACTCACGCTCCTCGGCGTGACCTTCACCATGGAGAGGTCGTGGATGAAGCTGCCGGTGACCCGGCCGCGCGAGCCCATCAGGCCGATCCCGATGCCCACGCGGGCGATCTCGACGCCACGGACCGTCACGCCCACCGTGCCCTTCGGGGCGGAGACCCCGTAGCGGTTGGTGTCCGAGATCGTGATGCCGTCCACCACCGTGTGGGAGCCGACCGTGAGGGCGTCGGTGTAGAGGGCCGGACCGCCCGTGATCCGGCCGCCCCCGGTGACCGTCACGGGGCGCTCCGCCGTCCCCGCCGCGGCCATGACGACCGGTCCCTCGATCACGGTGCCCTTCGGGACCACGAGCCGCGTGCCGGGCGGGTAGGGCTTGGCGAGATCGGAGGCGGTCCGGACGGTGACCGGCGGCCCGGCCCCGGCCCGCGCGCCGCCCGAGCCCGGGAGGAACGCTCCGGTCAGCGCGGCGACGGCGAGAAGGTGCCGGCGCCTCATCGGCCCTCCCGCGGGCGAGGACGCGCGGTCCCGGCCGGAGGCCGGGTCGGCCATGCCGCCGACCCGCTCAGCGCGCCACCGCCGTCACGTCGGCGGCCGGCAGGGTGAAGCTGCGGAAGATCAGGCTCAGCTTCGAGATGTCGGAGGCCGGATGCTCGGCCACGTAGATGATGTCCTTGTGGCGCACGTAGAGGTCGTTGGCCAGGAAGATGCCTCCCGCCTTGGTCCAGTTCGCCCGGTAGATCGTCGGGATGCTGGTGCCCTGGTAGGCCGCGGTATCGACGCCCATGGCGGCGAGGGCGGTTGGTGTCTCGTAGCGCAGGACGTAGATGGCGCCCGCGTCGGAGCGCAGGCCGTCGAGGCCGCCGGCCTTCGCGATCGCCTCGGCGAGCGTCTCGTTGTCGTTGTCGAAGGCGAACCGCCGGTTGTTGGTCCCTCCGATCGAGCCGGGCGAGGGCGTCGACCCCAGCACCATGAAGATCCGCTGCTCGCGGGAGACGTAGATCACGTCGCCGGGCAGCACCGCGACGTTCTGGGCGGGGTCGCGGACGATCGCGGAGAGCGAGGCCTGCCCGGTGCTGCGCCCGCGCTGGATGGTCACGACCGTCTCGTAGGCCGGATTGCGCGGCCCGCCCGCGCGGGCGACCGCCCCCAGCACCTTCAGCGTGCCGGGATCGAGCGGGAAGCGCGCGGGCTGGTTGACCTCACCGATCACGCTGACCTCGTTGCCCCGGCGCTCGACGAGGGAGACGACGACCTGCGGCTCGATCGCCCGGTTGCGCAGCTTCTGCACGATCTCGTCGGAGACCTCCTGCGCCGAGCGGCCGGCGGCGCGGATGGTCCCGGCATACGGGATGACGATGTTCCCGGCCCCGTCCACCTGCTGGTTGGGAACCTGGATGAAGTTGCCCGACCGCGAGCCCGCCTCGTTGGGGATGAACAATCCGCCCGCCTGCGCCTCGAAGATGGTGGCGGACACGATGTCCCCGAGCCCGATCTGCCCGCCGCGCGAACCGCCCCGGCCCAGGAAGCCGCCCGGGAACACGGGGTTCTTGGCGAGCGTGACCCGGTTGGCGACCTCGACCGTCCGCGCGCCGAGATCCACCAGCGCGTAGCTCACGGTGGGCGCCGGCTCCGCCACCACCACGTCGGCGAGGTCCTCGACGCTCGTCCGCGCCGGACCATCCTTGGGCACGAATTGACAAGCACCAAGAAAGGTCAGGAGCAGAACTGCTACGAACCGCATCCGATCCCCCATGAGACGCGTTTGGGGCGACGCTCTCGGCGTCTCCTCCACAACAGGCTGCGGCTATGGCGCAGTTCGCACTTTGACGAAAGCAGCATCCTCCGTAAAACGCGCAAAAAGAGTTGCGAAGGATGGTTTATCGACCAATTTCCCACTGCTCCGTCTCGTCGATGTCACACATGCTGCGACCAAATGGGGCTGTTGGAAGTGACATTTCGGTGGTTGCAAAGTGCGTCTGCGTGAACCAGCCTGCCGTGCAGGAGGCCTGAAATGAGAGCTGCTGTGCTGATCACGGCGTTTGTGCTGAGTTTACAACCAGCCATTGATATTGCCCGAGCGGCTGAGCCCGCGCGAAGCGTCCCGCCCGACCTGCGTGCGGGGCCGGGGGCGCGGGCGCCCGGCTGGGAGGTCGCCTCGGCGCCCGGCGCGATCGTGCTGCCGCCCTGCGGCAACGGCATCCCGCTGCTGCTGCGGTGCACGCCCCGCGTGCAAGTCACGATGGATCCCCGGGACGTCGACCTGCTGAACAGGGTCGCGGTCGCGCCGCGGCCGCGGTCGCGCCCCTACATCCAGACCTTCTCCTGGGATTGATCCGC
Organism: Methylobacterium sp. JK268; assembly: GCF_054052225.1. Taxonomy (NCBI): domain Bacteria; kingdom Pseudomonadati; phylum Pseudomonadota; class Alphaproteobacteria; order Hyphomicrobiales; family Methylobacteriaceae; genus Methylobacterium; species Methylobacterium sp. JK268. The sequence goes on from NZ_JBSVZN010000004.1 coordinate 172,890, forward strand.
TCATCCCCGGACCTGAACGGGATTGCGGCGGCCGCGGCCGATCGGCCCCGCGTCTCGGCCGAGGGGGCGCGGAATGCTCCCGCGCCGTCGACACGATGCGGCTGGAGCGCGGTGAGCGGCGCCGATGCGGCGCGCCCGCGCACCGGCCCCTCCCCTGCGGGCGGTCCCGGAAGAGCCGCGCCGAACGAGAGAGATCCATGAAGCGTCTGATCACCGCCATCTGGCTGTCGGCGGCCCTCGTCGCGCCCGCGCGCCTCCGGGCGGAGGAGTACCGCCTCCAGGTCGGCGACACGCTGGAACTGTCGGTGGCGGGCCTCGCGCTGCAGCGGCGCATGACGATCGACGTCGACGGCCGGATCTCGCTGCCCCTCGTGGGCGAGGTCGAGGCCGGCGGGCGAACGGTCTCCGAACTCGCCGACTACGTGCGGCGCGAGATGCCGACGAAGTACCTGAATGTCCGCACGGCCGAGGGCAAGGACCAGATGACCGTGATCGAGGGCCAGGAGATCTCGATCTACGTCGCGGAATACGTGCCCGTCTACGTCAACGGCGACGTCAGCCGCCCGGGCGATCAGAGGTTCCGGCCCGGAATGACGGTGCGCCAGGCGATCTCGCTGGCCGGCGGCATCGACGTGATGCGGTTCCGGGTCGACAACCCGGGCTTGGTGACGATGGACTTCGAGGACGAGCTGCGGACCAAGTGGATGGACTGGGAGCGGTTCCGGACCCGCCAGAGCTTCTTCCTGCGCGCGCTCAACCGGCCGGCGGCGGCGGGCCCCGCTTTCGCCCTCAAGTCGCCGCTGCCGCAGGCGGCGCGGGACCAGATCGCGCGGATCGAGACCGATCAGCTCCGGGCCGGCGTCGACAAGTTCGACCAGGAGAGGGCGGGGATCGAGCAGAAGATCGCGCTCCTCGACGGCGGCATCAAGACCCTCGCCGACCTGAAGAAGACCGACGACGAGAACCTGAAGCTCGACAGTTCGGAAGCGTCGCGGATCAACGACCTGTTCAGCAAGGGCACCCTCCCGGCCAACCGGGTCGCGGACGCGCGCCGGCTGGTGCTGCTGTCGGCGACGAGCTCGCTCCAGGTCGGCGTGCAGCTCGAGAATGCCCGCCGGGACCGCGCCAACGCGAAGGCGGATCTGGACAAGCTCATCAACGAGCGCAACGAGAAGCTGCTGGCCGATCTGCAGGACGCCACCGACTCGCTCGCGAAGGCCCAGTCCCGCATCGACGCGCTGACCCAGAAGATGGTCTACACGAGCGCGCTGCGGTCCCAGCTGCTCGGGTCCGGGATCAGCACGCCGCGCGTCAAGATCGTGCGCCGGGTCACGGGCGCCCCGCAGGTGACCGCCGCCGACCTCGACGCAATCCTCAGCCCCGGGGACGTCGTCGAGGTGCGGCTCGACATCATGCCCACCGGGCGGACCGCCGAGAACTGAGCGCCCGCGGCCCGGGACGCAGCCTCGGCGACACCCCAGTTCGGCCGGCATCCCGCCATAGGGTGGTCTTCAACAGCCCTTAACGGCTCGCCGACTAGACATGGGCAGGCGCGTCGCGCGCGCCCGGCCCTCGCGGCCGGCGGGCGGCCGCCGCGCGGTCGCGCGGAGTCGGGACGGAATGGTGCTCGCAGCAACGATTCGGGTCGGTGCCGCCGCAGCCCTCGCCGCTCCCCTCTGCCTCTCCCCGGCCGGTCCCGCGCGGGCGGGCAAGGCGGGCCTGCCGGGGGCGGTCATCCCGGACGGGCCGGCCGCACTCGCGCCCTTCGCCTATCTGCGCTTCTGCCAGAGATCTCCCGGGGACTGCGCCGCGTCGCAGCCGGCCGCCCGCGTCGAGCTCACGCCGGAGCGGATGCGGGAACTCGCGGCGGTCAACCGGGCGGTCAACGGCCGCATCGCGCCCCGGGCGCAACTCTCGGACGCGGAGGCGTGGTCGCTCACCGGCCGGCGCGGCAACTGCAACACCTTCGCGCTGCAGAAGCGCCACGAACTGCGCGAGCGGGGCTGGCCCCTCGGGGCCCTGTCGCTCGCCGTCGTGAGCACGCAAGCAGGGGTCGGGCACCTCGTGCTCGTCGTGCGGGGAACGACCGGCGACCTCGTCCTCGACAATTTGCGCGAGGACATCCGGAGCTGGAGCATTGCGGACTACCGCTGGCACAAGATCCAGGCGGCCGGCCAGCCGGAGAACTGGGTCGAGATCCCCTCGCGTCCCGGGGATTTCGGGCCGCGGCGGCCGCGCGCCCAGGTCGCCGACGCGCTGGCGGAGTGATCCGCGATCCGCGAGATTGGGGCGGACGCGCTCAGCGCGGCTCGCCCGTCAGGCCCAGGGCGACCAGCACGTCGGCTTCGAGCGGGGGCTCGTAGGCCCAGTAGGCCCAGGGGAAGCCGCGCGCCTCGGCCGCGCTCCGCACGGCCCTCAGCCAGGCGAGCCGGTCCGCCTCGACCGCCTCGACCTTCGCGACGCGCCACACCCCGCCGAACTCGCCGAGCATCACCCGATCGGCGGGGATTCCGTGGCGTCGCGCCCAATCGGCCACCTCCCCGAAGCGCCGTCCGATCAGGTCGGCGTCGCTCGGGGTCGCCATGTAGTCGCGGATCAGCTTGCGCGTCGCGTCCCGCGCCGTGTCCCCGGCGGCGGCCGGCAGGGCCGGGTCGGCCGCGATGCGCGCCGCGGCCGCCTCGAGGAGCGCGCCGGCCTCTTCGGGGCGCGGCGGCCAGTGGAGACCCTTGACGAAGCGCGCGCCCTCGCCCGGTACGCCCTGATGGGTGAAGGTGTGCGGGTCATAGTAGTGGAACGTATAGAGGACGTTGCTCGCCCGGAAGGGCGACGGGTCGAGGCCGACCAGCGCGTCGATCGAACTCCACTGCGCTCCGGTCAGGACGAGCGCGAGGTCGGGGGAGCCCCGCCGCGCCGCCTCGTGCAGGCGCTCCATCATGGGCTGCCAGCGCGCGACATCCGATGTCCGCTCGAGGCGCGGCTCGTTCATGAGTTCGAGGGCGACGCGGTCGTGCGGCAGCACGGTCAGGGCGGCCGCGAGGCGGCCGGCCGCCCGCGCGTAGGCGTCGAACAGCCCGGCGCCCTCGGGGGCGACCAGCCGATCCGGGGCGAGGCGCGGGTTGACGCCCACCGGGTGCAGGTCGACCACGACGGCGAGGCCCGCGCCGAGGAGGCGGCGCGCCGTCTCGACGACCCGCTGCTCGACGGCGTCGCGCCGCTCCCCGTCGGTCGCGATCAGGATGCTCGGATCGACCGTCAGCCGGACGAAGTCGAAGCCCGCCCGCGCCAGGGCCGCGAGCGCCGCGTCCTCGACCTGGAAGCGCGGGCTCGCGAAGGGCGGCCACGCGTAGGTCACCTCGTCGCCGCGGCGCACCACCTCCGGCCAGTTCAGGAGGTCGTGCATGTTCATGCCCCGGCGCAGCCGCGGCGCCGGCGGCGCCGCGGCCCGGCCCGGCTGGTCGACAGCCAGGACGGCGAGCCCGGCGATCACCGCGCGGCGCGTCGCGGTGCCCCGTCTCATTCCGTCTCGGCTCCGACGGGACCGCGCGGGGCGCGCAGCGCCAGCGCCCCCCGGGCGGTGGCGGCGCGCCCGGACGCCCGGACCGCCGCGCCGCCGGGCACGCGGCGGTCCAGCCGCTCGCCCTGGAGCACGGTGAACAGGGCGCAGAACGTGACGGCGCCCTGGAAGCCCGTGCAGTCGAACGGCGTCGACTCGGTGATGCCCATGAACAGGGCCGCCAGCACGATCAGGAACACGATCTCCAGGGCGGCGCGGTCGGCGGAGGGCGGCCGCGACACGATCGCCCCGCCCACACGCGCCAGCCCCACGGCGACGGGTGCGAAGAAGGCGAGCGTGCCGACGAGCCCGAGATCCAGCAGGCTCGTCAGGTACATGTTCTCGGGACCGACGATCGCCTGCTTGGTGTAGCTCTCGACGAAGGCGAGGAAGGCCGGTCCCCCGAAGGTCTGGTAGCCGTGGCCGAGCAGCGGGGCCGACTGGATGTAGTCGACCGAGATCGCCCAGATCTCGGTGCGCCCGGTCAGCGTCAGGTCGCGGCCGAGGAGGCCGAAGACCTGGTCGGCGAAGACCGTGACGACCGCCGCCCCCGCGGCCAGGCCGATCACGGCCGCCAGCAGCGTGACCCCCGCCCCCATGCCCTGCGCGATGCGCACCAGCGCGAGACCGCAGAACATCGTCAGGCACCCGATCAGGGAGGTGGCGGATCCGGAGAACCCCAGGCAGGCGACGGCGCAGAGCCAAGCCACCATCCGGTAGAGCCACGGCGCCTTCAGGAGATGCCCGTACACCAGCAGGGTGACGGTCCCGTAGGCGGCCCACGGCCCGAGCCCGTTCTTGTGGCTGAACACGCCGCGCCAGCGACCCACATGCGACGCCTGGACGACTTCCTGGCCGGTATGGGTTCCGATCGACGGAACCAGGACGGCGAGGAGGGTGCTGACGATCACGACCCCGGCGATGAGGTGCAGCAGCAGGTTCGCCGTGGTCTCGCGGCCGAGCCGCCGGATGACGACCGGCAGGGCGACGGACAGGGCCGTCAGGACGAGGGCGGCGCGCAGCACCTCCTTGATCTCGTCGGCCCAGAGGCAGGAGACCAGCGCCAGCACGATGTACGGCGCCAGCGAGCGCGGGAATGCCTCGCGCACGGCCTGCAGCCCCGCGCTCGCGAACACGACGAGGACGACGGCGGCGCACACGGCGACGCGGACGTAGACGAGGATCGCGCCGATCGGGTCGTCGATGTTCGGATCGTTCAGGCGGTTGAAGAAGACGTCCCGGCCGATGGCCGCGTAGGCCATCAGGAGCATGAGGAACAGGAGGCTCAGCGCGAAGCGCTCCGACGGGGCGGCGAGGCCGTCGACGCCCGCCCTCCCCGTCCCTCCCCGTCGCTTCGACGCTGCGTCCATGTCGACCTTCGGATTGGGACGAACCGGCTCGGCGCGGGCGGGCCCGGCGACGCCCCCGGGATCACCCGGACGCCCCATCCCCCGGGACGTGCGGTCTCGCCATCGTGGTAGGAATGCAGTCTTAGTGGGTTCCGTCCCGCGACTCAACAGAGCGCGGCCGGGAGGGCGGCGGCAAGGCCCCGCGCGCGCCGCGAGCCGCGAGGGCGAAGCGGGCTCGCGGGGCCGATCAGGCCCGCGTTCCGGGGCCGTTCCCGGCGGAGAGCCGGACCGCGACGGGGTGCGATGGTCGGATCGAAGCCGCCGCGACAGTCGATGGGCGGTCCTTGCTGCCGCCGACCCTGCGGCAGTCCCATTCCCGTCGAGCCGATCACGTCGCGATGTCGAGACGACATTGCCCTCGCTCTAGGGACCGTGATGGTCGGATATTTAATGTATATCTCCCCAAAACATCTATCGTTTTTCCTGGCGAGACTTCCACAGAGCGCGTATAGAGCGCGTCAGACAACAGCGCCGCCTTCTCTGAGAACCGACCCAGGTTGAAGGTGTTCCGGCGACGCAGCGACACGCAGTCCAGGACGAGGTCAGATGGGGGCACAAGGCCAGCGCGGCGACGAGAGCCGTCGGCATCATCCGGTGCACCCCGACCCCGGCGGAACCGCAGCGGCGCTGGCAGAGGATGCGGCGCCGAGGCCGCCCGATGACGCGGCGCGCGGCGGCGCGCGGGCGCGGCACCGCCTCGGCGTCGGGGTGTGGGCGGGCGGCCAGTTCCTCCAGCAGGTGCTCACGCTCCTGACGGGCATCCTGATCGCCCGGACGCTCGGCTCGTCGGATTACGGCATCGTCAACATCCTGCGGAATCTGGGGGTGCTGGCCGTCACGCTGACGCCGCTCGGCCTCGACATCGCTCTCCTCAAGTATCTGGGCCGGCACGCGATCGACGAGCCGGGCGTGGCGGCCGTCGTGCGGCAGCTGCGCCTCCTCGTCCTCGGGCTCAACGTCGCGATCGTCGCCCTGCTCGCGCTGGGGGGCGCCGGCCTCGTCGAGCGCTGGCTCTACCCGCTGCCGAACTTCCGTCACCTCCTGCTCATCACGGCGCTCGGGCTGCCCTTCTCCGCCGACCTGGTGGTGATGGGCGCCGTGGCGCGGGCCCGCGGCGAGATCGCCTCCTACGCGCTCCTGACGCTCTACCTGCAATCCGTGCTGCGGGTCGGACTGGTGGTCCTGGCCGCGCTCTACGCGCCCTACGTGACCGCCATCGTCTGGATCAACACCGCTCAGGTCGCGGTGAGCGGGCTCGCCATCCAGGCGCGGGAGTGGCTCGCGCGTCGCGGCGACGGGTTGGCGGTCGCCGGTTCGCGGGGCGGGGACGTCCGGGCGATCCTGTCCGAGTCGGTCCTGATGGGCCTCAACGTGTTCATCTACGCGTCGATGCGCTTCGTCGACGTCCTGACGCTGGGGCTCTACGCAACGCCCAAGACCGTCGGCGAGTACGGCGCCCTCAACACCGTCTCCCAACTCGTTCACCTCTATCCTTTCGCCGCCAGCCTGACGCTCGGTCCCCAGGTCTCGCGGCACTACCACGCGGGCGACCTCGCGGGCGTCCGCAGGGCGCTCGACGACTACCTGCGGTTCGCCTCCATCGTCGCCGGCTTCGTGTTCGGCGGCATCGCGGTGTTCGGGGATCGGCTGGACCTGCTGTTCGGGGCGAGCTTCCACTTCCGCTCCGACGTCGCGTTCCTGCTGCCGCTCGGGTACCTGCTCAGCGCGACGCTGGCGCCGACCGGCTACGCCCTCTCGATGACCGGGCGCCACAAGGCCGAACTCGTGATCCTCGCCTCCGGGGGCGTGCTGCTGGTGGTCCTGTGCAACCTGCTCGTGCCGGCGCTCGAGCAGGTCGGGGCCGCCACCGCGGTCGTCATCACCTTCACGATGATCAACGTGGTGCGCTTCGCCTGGGTCGCGCGGGCGCTCGGCTTCGTTCCGGGCCGTCCGGCCGACATCCTGCCGCCGCTGGTCGCCCTCGCGCTCGCTTCCGCGGCGCGGCGCGCCGTCGACATGATCGGGGAGCGCTCGCTCCTCCTCACCATCGCGGCCTGCCTGCTCTACGCGGCGGCCTTCTCGGCAGCCTATCTGCCGGCCCTGCGCCGGCGCTGGAGGGGTCCGCTTGCGACCTGATCCCGAGCCACGGCGGCGCCGCGTCGCGCTGTTCGCGCCGCACTTCGCCGAGTACGCCACCCGCCTCGCGCTGGCGCTGGCGGCCCGATCCGACGTCCTGCTCGTGGCCGAGCGGGCGAACCTGCGCAGCGAGTGCCGGGACGAACTCGTGGCGGAGGCGCGCGCCGCGCTGCGGCTCGTCACCTACGACGCCCACAGCCGTCTCGGCCGCCTCGCGGCCCGCGCGCGCGTCCCGCTCGCGATCACCGGCTTCCGGCCGGACGTGCTCCACGTGCAGGAACAGCCCGACGCGCTCACCGCCCGCATCGTCGGATGGCTCGGGCGCCGGACGCCGGTCCTCCTCACGGTGCACGATCCGCGCCCGCATAGCGGGCGCGACGCGGCCTATGCGCGGCGCCAGGACGCGCATCGGCAGCGGGTGCGCGGGGCGGCCAGCGCCTTCCACGTCCACGGCGACCATTGCCGGCGCGAGCTGGCCGCGGCCCTCGCGGACGACCGGCCCATCGTCAGCACGCTGCACGGCGCGATCCTCCGCCCCGTCCCGGGCGAGGCGCGCGCGCCGGAGGCGGGACGCGTCCTGTTCTTCGGGCGCATGGAGGCCTACAAGGGCCTGGAGACCCTGCTGGACGCGGCCGACGCGCTCGCCCGCCGGAACGTTCCTGCCCGGATCGTGGTGGCCGGCCGGGGCCCGGAGCTGGACCGGCTGCGGCCGCGCCTGACGGCCCATCCCGAAATCGAGATCATCGACAAGTTCCTCACGCCCGCGGAGGCCACCGCGCAGTTCCAGCGCGCCGAGGTCGTCGTCGCCCCCTATCGCGACGCGACCCAGAGCGGGGTCGTCGCGGCCGCCGTCGGGAACGACCGGGCCGTCGTGGCGACCGCCGTGGGCGGACTGATCGACTCGGTCCGCGACGGCCATAGCGGATTGCTGGTCCCCCCGGACCGGCCCGACCTCCTGGCCGACGCGCTCGCCCGCCTGATCGCGGATCGCGCCCTCTGCGCGCGCCTCGGGGCGGGGGCGCGGGCGGAGGCGGCCGGACGCTTCGCGTGGTCGACGGTCGCGGACGAGATCCTGCGGGCCTACCCGCCGCCGCGCGGCGGTCACGGTGGCCGCCGCGGGCTGAGCCCCGAAAAGTCGCGGCACGGTCGACGCCCTTGACGATCGCGCGATGACCTCGTTAATCAGCTGGCCTCACGAAAGCAACGCCCGATCGCACTGTCATTCGGCGCCGCTCGATCTGATTGTTTTGGACGCATTTTCTACGCTGAACCGGCATCCACTTCAGCAGGAAATGCCCGAAGCCTCATGATGTCTTCACTCGCAATCGGGGAGCACCACATGCGCGAGACCATCGCCTCCGCAGCGGCGTCCCCGGCTGGCTCCAGCGGCCAGATCGAGTCGATCCAGTACGGGCGCGCGCTCGCAGCTTTGGGCGTCTTCCTGTTCCACATGGACATCCTGATCACGCAGAGGATCGGGCGCACCGCCGCGTCGGGAACGATGTTCGGCGGCTCGACCGGCGTCGAGTTCTTCTTCGTCATCAGCGGCTTCATCATCCTCCATGTCCATCGGCGAGACCTCGATCATCCTCAGGCGATCTTCGATTTTCTGGCGAAGAGGTGTGTCCGGCTGTTTCCGATATACTGGCTCGTCGTTATCCCCCTGGGCCTCCTCATGTTCCGGTTCCGCGGCTTTGGAATCGCTGTCGATATCGATTTGTCGAAATTTCTCCGCGACGTTTTCTTGATACCGCGCGAAGGTGCCCGGATCCTGCAGCCGTCCTGGACGCTGCAGCACGAACTCGTCTTCTACATTCTCTTCTCTACGCTGATCCTGAACGTCAGAATCGGGATTGTTGTCATGATTGTCTGGCAAGGCGCCTGTGCGATCGTGGCGCTGAACGAACTGATCCCGGTCGGCTACCAGAACATGCAGCCGCTGTCGCGCTTCGTCGGGCACGAGAACTTCGGCTTCGCGCTGGGGATGCTCACGGCGCTGGCCCATGCGCGGTTCTTCGGTCGCTATCCGGGATGGTTCAGGGCGATCGGGAGCATTGGCGCGATCGGACTCGTCGCCTGTCTCGTCCTCCAGGGATACCGCGGCGGGGTGGTTCTGCCGAACGCGGCGGCCGAGACCCTCCTGTTCCTGGTGCTCTACGCGATGGTGATCTGCGGGCTGCTGTCCGCCCGCCCCCGAGGAGCCGGATCGCTCGCCCGCGCCCTCGGCGTCGTCGGGGCCTCGTCCTACGTTCTCTATCTGATCCACGAGCCGCTCTCGTCCGCCGTTCTCACGGTCCTCGGCGCGAGCCCGCTGCGCGGCTCCGTCGGCGCGCCTACGGCTGCGGCGATCGTCGTCGTCGTCGTGGTCGCGGCGTCGATCGCCGTCCACGTCTGCGTCGAGGCTCCGCTGCTCGAACGATGCCGCGCGGCGGTTCTCCGGGGCCGGCATCGCCCCGCGCAGGCCCCGTCGCGTCCTGATCCGGCCGCCGCTCGATGAAGCCGCGCGGATCAGGGGTGGGCTGGCCCCCCGGGGCTCCTGCGCAGGGTCCAGGTTTCGGGCGAACCGGCCCGCGTCACGGTCATCGTGTCGTCGCCGAGCAGGGCGAGGTAGCGGTCCCGCCCGACCTCGAAGATCACCATCGGGCCGGTGACGTCGATGATCGCCACCGGGTCCCACTGGAAGGGCAGCGCCGGATCGAGATTCGCCGCGAGAGCGTCCGCGTCGAAGGTGAAGCGGCGCCCATCCCCGGCCCAGACCCCCGCGAGGAGCGCCCGCGCCCTCCCGGCATCCGGGCTCACGCTGCGAAAGCCGGACGCCCCACCGCCCTGCGCGAGGCAAGGCGCGGGGGACAGGGACGGCAGGGTCCACGGGACGAGGAGCGCGGCGAGACGCGCGAGATCGCGTCCCCGCCGGCGGCGCGGATGCGTGGTGCGAAGGTCCTCCTGCGCCGCGCCGCCGCTGCGACCGGGTCCGGCGCCGCTCACGGCACCGCCGGCGCGAGCACGAGGCGGGTGCGGATGCCGGACGCGCCCATGCTGCCGCGCCAGACGAGCCGCGGCGCCGCGATCTTCTGCCCGAAGGCCGGCGACACCCAGCCGCCGGCCGCGTCCGCGCCGCCCGCCGCGACGGACACCTCGCCGGGAGCCTCGATCGCGAGGGTGAGGATCGGAGCCCCGTTGCGCTCCGCGCGCCACGACGTCCCCTCCCGGATGAGGCTGATCGCGGGCGCGAACTGGAACACGATCTCGGCGGCGACCGCCTGCCGCGGCGCCGGGTCGAGCCGGTCGGTGATGGACAGTCCCTCCGGCCGGGCCTCGACCAGGCGGAGGTGATCCGTGCCGAACCGGCCGCGGTAGCCGTCGTGCCGCCCGAGCACGGACCAGTTCGGCCCCGGCCGGGCGTGATCGAGCGCGGCGCGGGCCTTGTGCGACCAGTTGAACGGCCCGGAGATCGTGCTCTGGTCCGCCCCGCCGAGCGTCACGGTGTTGTGCGCCCGCGTGCCCCGGAACCAGTCCCGCCAGCGGCCCCCGGAATGGTACAGGTAGGTGCCGGGATCGACGAGGACCGGCGCCCCGTCGACCGACAGGATAAGTGCGTTGGCGTCGGCGTGCCCGTGCGCCGCGATGGCGAGGTAGCCCAGCGGCCCGTGGTCGAGCACGACGGTCAGGTCGCGGCCCGCCCGCACCTCGCGGACCACCGTGAGCCCGCCGGCCGGGAACGTGGTGAGGCCCTGCGGGGCCGTGCCGCCCCGGCCCCTCGCGCCGAAGACGGCGTCGCGCAGTTCGGGGTACGGCGCGGCCGGGCCGAGACCGGGCTGGCCGAGGAAGCCGCCGATCGCCGCCGCGACCGAGGCCGGGTAGGCGTCCTCCCGCGCATGGGCGAGGGTCACGACCCGCCCCTCGTCGTCGTCGCCGATGGCCGGCACGGTCCCGTCCGGACTCGCGAGCGTCAGGACGAAGCGGGCGAAGGCGGCCAGCCGCTCGTCCACCGCGCCCGCGAGCGGATGCCCGCTCCTCCGGGCCGTCGCCGCCGCGAGCAGGAGCATCTCGGCCGTGAAGGCCCCGTAGGTGGGGGATTGCTCGGCCGGAGCCCCATCGGCGAGGATCTGGAGCCCCGCCTCGCGTTCGAGGACGGCGCGCGACGCCGCCCGCACCGCGCCGCTCGCGCTGAGTTCGGGCATCGCGGTCGCGATCAGGAATTCGGCCGTCGCCTCCGCGACGAGGTGGTTGTTGGCCGAGCTGAAGCCGGACGGGTAGCGGCGCAGCCAGTAGAGATGGGCCGCGAGCATCGCGCGGATCCGCGCGCCCGACCCGGCCGAGAGCGCCTCCCCGCACAGGCTCGCCACCACGAGGAGCGAGACCGCCCGCATGGCGAGCTCGATGCCCGAATTCCACGCGATCCCGCGGAAGGGCGGGTTGGCACCGTGCCAGCTCGCGATGGCCGCCTCGAGCGCGGCGAGCGCCGCCGCGTCGCCGTGAAGGGCGACGGCCGCGGCGAGCGGCTGGAGGTGCTGCAGGCGGTTGAACTCCCAGACATACTTCACGTCGCCGAGGTTGCGCTCGTGCCGATAGGCGATGTCGAAGCAGAAGCGCTCGGCGCCGGGCCACGCGCGGCTCGTCACCGGGTCGAGCCGCCAGACGCCGGGGGGGAAGAGCGCGTCGGGATCCCGCTCGGGCCAGGCGACGCCGAGCGCCGCGAAGCGCCCGGCCTTCAGGGCCGCCGCAGCGGCGGCCACCGCCGCCGCGAGATCCGGCGTCGCGTGGCGCAGCACCGCGTCCCGCAATCCCGGCAGGACCGGGAGCGGCCCCTCCCCCACCGCGAAGGCGGACCAGCCGAAGGTGCGGCGGCGGGAGAGCGCCCGCTTGCCCTGCTCCATCACCCGGTGGGCGATCTCGGCGGCGCTCATGCTCGCGAGTCGCCGCGCGTACCAAGCGATGGACATGGAGGGTGCCTGGGTTGGGCGCCCGTCCGCGAACGGGAACGGCGCCGGGTGCGGGTGGAGGGACCGGGCCGTGGCGCTCAGCGGCGCGCCATCGCGGCGGCTCGGCGCCAGGTCTCGACGAGCGTCGCCGCGTAGCGGGTGAGTTCCAGCCTGTCCTCGAACACGCGCCGCGCCCCCGCCCCGAGCCGGCGGCGCAAGGCCTCGTCGCAGAGCAGGCCGTCGAGGGCGGCGGCGAGGCCCTCCACGTCGCCCGGCGCGACGAGAAGACCGGTCTGCCCATCCTCGACGATGTCCGGGATCGCGCCGACCGGCGTGCAGACGACCGGGCGTCCGCGGGCGAAGGCCTCGACCACGGAGAGGGGCAGATTCTCGTCGTAGGAGGGCAGAACCACGATGTCGCTGTCGGCGAGGAGCTCCTCGTAGGTCGTCCCCGAGACCCAGCCCGGCACCGCCACGCGGTCGGCCAGGCCGAGGGCCTCCACGGCGCGCCGCGTCCGCTCCACCTCGCCGTCGCCGGCCAGGGTCGCGCGCCAATTCCGCTGCGGGAGCCGCGCGAGCGCGGCGGCGAGGTCGAGCACGCCCTTGCGCTCGCCGAGGCGCCCGGCGAACAGGATGTGGAGCGGCCGTCCCTCCGGCCTGTCCGCGACGCCCGGATCGCGCGTCGAGGAGGGCAGGATCACCGTCGGTACGGACGGGACGCGCCCGGCGATGTAGTCCCGCCACACGCTCCCCAGCACCAGGACGGCCGCGCTGCCGGCGAACATCCCGGTGATGGCGCGGCTCAGGGGCGCGGGCGCCCCGTCCCAGAACTGGCGGTAGCGCGAGCCGTGCAGGTGCAGCACGTAGGGAAGACCCAGCAGCCGGCAGAACCCGCTCACGATCAGCTTGCGATAAGTGCTGCCGCGCTGGGAGAGATTGATGTGCACGGCGTCGATCCCGCCGACGAAGCGGCGGCGCGCGAGGCCGGCCAGCAGGCGGGCGATCAGCAGCGGCGACGCCGCGTGGGACCCCTGGCCCCGGGTCGTCATGAACACGGCCTCGACATGCGCGAACTGGGGCAGCCGAAGGGCGGATCGCATCTCGTCCATCTGGCGGTCGATCCCGCCGCGCCCCCCCTGCCCGAGCGGCGTCACGACCACGACGCGGAGGCGGTCCGGCGCGGTCCGGGGCCGGGCATCCTGCATCGCTCTGTCCGCCATGGCCGATGTCCTCCTCCGCCCCGATCCATCGCCCCGCGTTCATCCGCAAGAACGAGCGCGACGCCGTGAAGAACCATCGCCCTACCGCGCTGTTAGCAGTTTATAGGGACACCAAAAATGAAAATCAGCGCCGCCCAACCATCATTCCACCAACAAAGTTATCCAGCATATAGGATACATATATTGAAATATTCAGAGATGTGTTGGAACAAAGGCGTTGGATTGATCGACCTCATCGGTCAATTTGACTCAACCCGGCAGCGTTGAACGGAGATCGACGAGGCCGACGGCTGAGATCAAGATCCGCGACTCGTCTCTCGGAGCGGATCGCGCGGCTGGCTTTCGGCGAGATCCGGCCCGCGAGCACTTCGGGGAGGTCGAGGCCTGTCGCACGCGCGTCGCGCCGCGACCTCCCGCGGCCTTGCGGCAGCCGGAGGCGTTGGGCGCGAGCGCCGCGCCCTGCGCCACGCAGATGGGACCCGCCGGCGGTCGCGGGGACCTGGGATCCCACTGGAGCGGTCAGCGCCTCGCCCACGCGGAACTCTGCACGATCGCGGAATCGCGCGGCGATCACCTCACAACCTGAAATCCGAAGCGCTCAAGCTGGTGCCGTTCACGAGGAACTGGAAATCCGCGACCCTGTCCCCGTTCACGTCCCCCGACACGAGGAGATTGCCGCCCGTCACCCTGGCATAGTGCAGCTCGCCCGCCCGGCCGTCGAACCCGCCCGTCCCGAACCACCGGAAGGCCTGGTCACCCGCGACCAGGCTGTTGGCGTCGATCGCCCGCAGGTCGATCCTGTCGCCCTCCGCCGCCGAGAAATCCCCGATCACGTCCATCGCCGAGGCCGGGCCGAAATCGGAGAGCGCCTGGAACGCGAACGTGTCCGCTCCGCTTCCCCCGTACAGCGTGTCGCTGCCCGCCCCGCCGATCAGCGTGTCGTCGCCGGCGCCGCCCGACAGGTAATCGTTCCCGTTCCCCCCATCCAGCCGGTCCGCCCCTGCGTTCCCGCGCAGGCTGTCATCGCCGTCGAGGCCGTACAGCCGGTTGGCGGCGTCGTTGCCGGTCAGCGTGTTCGGGAGATCGTTGCCCGTCCCGTCGATCGACGACGCGCCGAGAAGAGTGAGGCTCCGCACGTTCGGCTGCAGGTCGTAGCTGGCGGTGGCGTCCACGTTGCTCTTGCCGGTGATCACCGCACCGCCGGCCGGGGACCTCGAGCTGCTCAGGGCGAGGCTCAGGGAACTTCCGCCACCGGCATGCCCGGCCACGTCGGTGTAGCTCCCGGCCGCGACCGCGACCGTGTCGGAACCCCGGTCTCCAACCGGCGCCGTGTAGCGCGCGGTGTAGGACGTCCCGCTCACCGCCCTCAGGTCGCTGAGCGTGCCGTACCGCGCCGAGATGTCGGCGGCGTCGAACCCGGTCACGGTCTCGCTGAAGGTGAACGTGATGGTCGCGGTCCGTCCGGCCGCCAGGTCCGCGCGATCGGACGTCTCCCGGACCGAGGGTCCGATCGTGTCCCGCGGATGCCGCCGCGGATCGGGATCGCCGGGCGGCAACGAGGACCGCGATGCCGCAAGACCCACCGGGGTCACGCTGGTCAGCGTCGCTCCAGCCCCGCCCGACTGCGCCGCGACCCGCGCGACGATCGAGGACCCGGACGGTCCCTGGAGCGTGCCCCAGCGTTCGTCACGGCCCAGCGCCATGCCCCAGTTGGTGTAGAGATGCGTCGTCGAGGACGGCTTGTAAAAGACGTTACCGCTGTGATAGTCGCCAGTCTGTTTGAAAAACGAACTTCCAGTGTTGAGATAAAGTACGTTGTTCTTGAACTTCACTCCAGACGTGTTGGCAGCCGAATCGAACATCACGCTCGCCGATTGACCGGGCCTGTTGTTCTCCTCGACAACCGTGTTGTGCGACACGTCGAAGCTCGAGAAGCTGCTGGCGAAGGCGCCGCCGCCGTTGTGCAGCGTCAGGAAGTTCCCGTTGTTCAAGCTGACATTGTTGACGATCGAGATGTTCGACAGACTGCTCTTGATGCCGCCAGCCTCGATGAAGCCCTCGCTGTTCTCAACCCAGTTGTCGTGAATCCGGATGTTGCTCAGCGTCCCGAACAGCTCGATGCCGCCGCCGTCCTGACCGTAATCGTAGCTCGGCGCCTTCGCGTTCACGATCTTCGTGAACGACACTTCGTTGTTGCTGTTGCCGATCATCACACCGATGGCGCCGTAATCGTCATTCAACACGTTCGCCGTGTTCTTCACCATCGTCAGATCGTGGAAGTCGCTGTGCGTCACGAGGTTGTCGGTGCCGTTCAGCATCACCCCCTCGCCGACGTGGGTCGCCTCCACGTTCCGGATCGTCACGTGGCTCGACGTCCGCGTCACGTTGATCCCCGCCTGACCCGCATCCGCCAGCTTCAGACCGTCGATCACCACGTGCTGCGCGTTCGCGACCTGGATCGCGTCCGAGTAGCCCGCCGCCGTGTTGCCGATCACCGCCGCCGGGCCGCTCCCGTAGGTCGTGAACGTGATCGGCGCCGACGCCGTGCCCGATGCCGTGATCGTCAGCGCGCCCCCGTTGCTCGCCGACGCGGCGCAGGACGTGCCGGCCTTGAACGCCACGGTGTCGCCCGGCCGCAGCGCGAGCTTGTTCACCGCCGCCAGGCTCGCCAGCGGCGCGCTCGCCGACACGCCGCTGTTGCGATCGCTCGCGGCCGAGGAAGACGAATCAACGTAGTAAATGGTCATGTCGGAGTCTCTTGATCAAATACTCATTTGACATCTTGCGACACACCATCGCCCTACGTCATCGTGAGTGTCGCCCAACGGAAGTAACCGGCCGTCGATCCTCGGCTGAAGAGCATCGCGCCTCGATGCATTTCGACGTAACGCAATCCTTCGTCTATATTTTCCTCCATTTCAGTCTATCCTCGTCCTCATAAACACTAATATGGTTAAAATATGATTAACATGATCACAGCCCACCGGACCGATCTGCCCCAACACGCTCGGCAACGTCGCGCGTCGGCTCCGCCGCAGCGATGGACTTGAGATGCAGAATGCACCGGGGATCGATGCGGCCGATCGGACGTTCGCCGCGCCCTGGCCGCCGTCGAGCCGCACCATCGACCAGACGATTCTGAGCGGAGGCCGTCGCCCGTCTCGGCGCGACCGGCAGAGCGGCCTCGGCCGAGAGCGATGTCGCGAGATCGACTGCGCCGTCACGATCGATGGCGGCGCGCATCATCAGTGGACGCAATCGAGCGACTGTGAGAAAGCATCAAAACCGGCAACGTGGTCAATCCAGACCGCGTCACCGCACCTCATCGATCGCGGAACAGGTCGTGCTCAGAAACAAACGAACGAGACCATCGCGGCCCCTTGTCGCAACAACACTGCATACGCTGTCTCTCGGCCCGGACCATGTTCCAGCGCGGACTGGACATATTCCTTCTCTCGACGGAATTCGAGCCTGCAGCATCGGCATCGTGATGTTGTCTCACTTCGTTAACAATAAACTATTCCCGGGCGGACTCGGCGTCAATGTGTTTTTCGTCATCAGTGGATTCTTGATCACTCGATTGCTATTTGCCGAGTACAAACAAAACGAAGGTATCGATTTACGGAATTTCTATGCGCGCCGCGCGCTTCGCCTCTACCCCGTCATCATCGTGTATACCGTTTTCGCGGTGGGGCTGTCATACGTCGTCGGGCGCAGGATCAATCTGACAGAACCTGCGTCAGCGCTGTTTTATTTTGCGAATTACTATTATTCCTATCTCGATCTAATAGGTCAGCGCGGCGGCACCATGCCGTTCGCGATCTTCTGGTCCCTCTCGATCGAGGAGCATTTCTACCTGATCTTTCCGATTATTCTGATCGTGACGACGAGCAATATCAGCAAGTTGATCTCGCTGCTCGCGTCGGTGATCGTGGCCGTGCTCATCGGGCGGGTCGTGACGGCCTGGCTGCGGCCCGATCTGCTGGACAGCTACGTCTTCTACTACCAGACACAATTTCGGGTCGACAGTCTCGCGGTCGGCGTCCTGCTCGCAGCCCTGTGCGAGGTGCCGTCGCGGGGCGCGATGATCCGGGTGCTCACCCGCCCCTGGCTCGCGGCCGGGTCGCTGGTCGCCGTGATCGCCTGCCTGACACTGCGCGATCCCTGGTTCAGGGAGACGATCCGCTACACCGTCCTGTCGTTGGCGATCATGGTCCTGATCGTCAACGTCGTGTTCAGCGAACGATACCGACCGATCAACCTCGTCCTCAACAGCCGGCCGATGATCCTGATGGGACGTCTCAGTTACTCCCTCTACGTGTGGCATCTGATCGTGCCGGACATCCTGTCTGCGATGGGGGTCACGGGTCCGAAGTACGTGCAGGCCCCGGCCGAGATCGTGATGAGCTTCCTGGTCGCAGCGGCGTCCTACTACGGCGTCGAGAAACCTTGCCTGTCGTTCCGCCACCGGTTCGGCTCGAGAGCCAGCGATCCGAGCCCCCGCTTGCGCGTGGCCAAGGGCGGCTGACGGAGTCGCCCGACGCGGTGCGGGCAGCCGCGGAAGGGCGACGTCGCCGTCGGACCCGGAGCGCGGTCGACCGCGGCCGCACGGGGACCAAGCCACGATGCGCGGGGGCGGACGATCGGCCCCTCGACCGGATCCAGTCAGCAGCGGGACCAAACGGAGCGATGAGGATACAGATCATCCTTGACGTGGACGCCGCCTTCGCGTGGCACTCGCAGCTCGCGGCGAGGCTGCGCGGGGCGGGCCATCAGGTCGCCGTCGCGGCGGTGGGCGGACCGACCCACTGGCCCGCCTCCCTGAGGCTGCTCCTCGACCTGGAGCGCCTGGTGATCCGGCGGGCCCGTCGCCTCCGCTTGCACGCGCCCCTGCCGCCCGAGCTCCTGAGCAGCCGGCTCGACGGCCGACCGGATCTCGTCCTCGACCTGTCCAGCCGACCGGTGGCGGCGGCCGACGGGATCCGCCTGCTCTTCGACGGCCGGCCCGCTCCCGCCGCGGCGGTCTCGGCCCTCCTGGACGGGCGCCGGCCTCGCCTCGACCTCGTCGAGCGGGGACGGGTCCTGGGGTCGGCCCTCCCCGCCAACGAAGAGCCCGGCCTCCTCACCTCCGGCCTTGCCGCGAGCTTCGCCCGCTGCGTCGACCTGTGCCTGCGCGAGGTGGCGCGGCGGACGGATCCGCGGGCCTCACGCGACGACGCGGTGCCGGCGTCGCCGCCGTCCGCGCGGGAACGGCCCGCTCCGGGAGGCCCCCCGCGCTTCGCCTCGGACGCCGTCCGGTTCGGTGCGGCCCACCTCGCCGCGAAGCTGGGGCAGAGACTGACGCGCCTGCTCACCGGGCCGCTGACGTGGCGCATCGGGTACCGGCGGCTCGGCGGGCCCGGCATTCTCGAGACCGGCACCGTGCCGGAAACCGGGTATTCCTGGGTGCCGGACGACGGCCGGCGCTTCCTGGCCGATCCGTTCCTGATCGCGCATCGGGGGCGGACCTGGCTGTTCTGCGAGGAATTTCCCTACGCCACGCGGACCGGCATCATCTCGGCCTGCGAGATCGACGCCGACGGCGTCGCGGGGCCGATGCGGCCGGTGCTCGAGTCCGGAAGCCACCTGTCCTACCCCTTCGTCTTCGCGCAGGACGGCGAGGTCTGGATGATCCCCGAGAGCCTGGCGGCCGGCGAGGTGGTGCTCTACCGAGCGACCGCCTTCCCCTTCGGCTGGCAGCCCGAGCGCCGGCTGCTCGACGGCATCGCGGCGGCCGACGCGACGCCGATCCTGCACGAGGGCCGGCTCTGGCTGTTCGCCAGCCTGGTGGGCGAGCCCGGCGGGTCGAGCTGGGACGCCTTGGGCCTGTTCCACGCGCCGAACCTTGGCGCCGCCTTCTCGGCCCACCCGTTGAACCCCGTGCTGGTCGACGCCGCTGCCGCGAGGCCGGCGGGACGGATGTATCGGCAAGGGGGCCGCCTGATGAGGCTCGCGCAGGATTGCCGCGCCCGCTACGGCGCCGCGACGACGGTCGCGGTGATCGATCGCCTGGACCCCGAGGGCTACGCTCAGACCGTGACTCACCGCATCGCGCCGCCGTCCTCCTGGAACGCCGCCGGCCTGCACACGATCGACGTCGGCGGCGGCTACGAGGCGATCGACCTCCTCTCGCGCACCCTCCCCGTGTCGGAGGGCAGCGGCAGGGCCGCGATGCCCCGCCACCGCGGGGCGGGACGATCGGCACCGGCATCGACGCGTGCGCGGGCGCTTCAGTTCCGCGGCGATGTGGAAATGTCGGCGGATGGTCATGTCCGGTAGCCGTTCACGACCTCACCACCAGGATAGCGGGCCGACGGATGAACAACGGTGAGGCCGAAGGTGAGGATCGACCCGATTTCGAAAGTGAAGCGAACGCGTGGATCACGCCCGTGATGGCGGACGAGCCCGCATCGTGGTCTCGGGACGCGGTGCCGATGCTCGCCCGCCGTGGCGCAATGCGTGGGCGTGCCCGGCTTGCCTTCTGAACTCCGTGCGGCACCGAGGGCGCGACGACGCCCACGGAGGCCACGCCCGCCCTCCTCCTGCCAGCTGCGGTGAATACGCCCCATGCAACGTATCGTGATCTTCGTGCCGGGGCTCCCCATGGGCGGCGCAGAGCGCCACTCGATCGACCTCCGGCACAGGCTGCGGCAGCGTGGCCACCACGTCGACCTGCTGGTCTTCGGACCTCGCCGCTCGCCGGCCATCCTCGCGATGCCGGGCATCGATCCCTTCATCGCGATCGGTGCCGACGGCATGTCGAAGCCGGGCGGCTGGGTGAGGGTTCATCGCGCCCTCCGGGAGACCCGCCCGACGGTCATCCTCGCCGTCAACCAGACACCCCTGATCGTGAGTGTCGTCTCGCGAGCGTTGCGCGCGACCCGGGCGCGCATCGCGTGCGTCTTCCATACGACGCTGCTGCGGGAGAGCGAGGAGCAGCGCCTGGGCCTGTTCCGGGGGGCGCTGAGGCGCGCCGATGCGATCGTCTACGTGAGCGACAATCAGAGGCGGCTCTGGGAGGGACGCGACCTGAGGGCTCCGCGGTCGGAGGTGATCCTGAACGGCATCGACCTCGACCGCTTCTCGGGCGGAGCCGCCGACCGCGCCGCGAGCCGCGGCCGACTGGGATACACCGACGACGATTTCGTGGTCGGATCGGTCGCGGCCCTCCGCCCCGAGAAGAACCAGGTTCAGATCATCGACGCGGTCGCGGACCTGCGCCGACGGGGCGTCGCGGCCCGGGGGCTGCTGGTGGGGGACGGGCCGATGCGCGAGGCGATCGTGCAGCGCTGCCGGCAGCACGGGCTGGAGGAGCAGATCACGCTCGCGGGAGAGCAGGACGACGTGCGGCCGTGGGTGGCGGCGTGCGACGTCGGCGTCCTTCCGAGCGTCGCGGTCGAGACGTTCTCGTTGTCGGCGCTCGAATTCCTCGCCTCGGGCGTCCCGATGGTCATGTCCGACATCGGAGGCGCCTCCGAAATCGTCGAGAACGGTCGGAACGGCTTCCTGTTCTCCCCCGGCGATACGCCGCAGCTGGTCGACAGGCTGTTGGACGTCTCCCAGCCGGAGCGACGCGTGTCGTTTTCCGCACAAGCCCGACCCTCTGTTCAGCATCTGGCCATCGATCGCATGGTCGATCAGTACGAAGACTTGCTCCGGACACTTTGAGTCCCATCCCATTGATGTGAACACCTGTGTGGAGCAGGGAGGCCGGAAAATTCCAAGACCTGTCTCATGCGCCATGGATCAACCGGCCCGACGCCTGCTCTGATGCACTGGCACATACAGAGGGTTCACACCACGCCTGGGCCGTGCTACCGATGCTGGATGGTTCAGACTGCGTGCATGATACTTGACGCCTCAGAACGGGCCCAGCTGTTAGCTGTTGTCACCGGTCGCAGACAATCCCTCATGCCGGTCAACCGGACGGTCTACAACACTATGCTGGCGACGCTCTGGAACTCTGCTCGGATGAGCAACCCGGCCGAGAGGGCCGGCGCAGGGGATCGACCGCGCGCGGGCACCGACGATGGTCGAGCGGATGGGACCGAGTCGGTCGAGGCTGCAGTGACCACGTGGCGGCAAACGGCCGGCGGGAACCGGTCATTCGTGGTGGCGGCGGTCACGTTCCGCCGCAGATCCGCGGTGTCGGCGCGGCCGGAGCGCCGCGCGGCCTGATCTCTTCGATCGCGCGCCGTCCCGTTCATCCCTCGCCTCCGAGGCCGCCGTTGTCGCAGCGGGTGTGCCGACCTCAGCTCCGGGATGGCTCTACGATGAGGAGTTCGGAACTTGGCTGTTGAGACACACTTTCCTCTTTTCGAGAAAGCGATTCATCATTACTTGAGAGACAAGCAAAATATCAGAATTCTGGAAGTCGGATCGGGCGATGGTAGTCTGGTCAAGGCTTTCGTCGATGCGGGATATGATGCGTTTGGATGCGATATAGTCGAGGGTCGCTTCAGCCGTTACATGAAAGATAGCTCTCGTGTGCTCCCCATCCAAATTCGACCCTACAAACTCCCATTCGGAGATAACTATTTTGACGTAGTTCTGAGCGCAAACGTTCTTGAGCACGTCAACAACAAGGAAGAAACCGCGTTGGAGATTCGCCGCGTGCTAAAAAATGGCGGATTAACTATCAATGCTTTTCCTTCAAAATGGTACATTCCTCTGGAGCCCCACATCAAAGTTCCATTTGTTTCGTGGATGTGGCCGAATGTTCCTGAACTATGGATAAAAATCTGGGCACACCTTGGAATTAGGAACGAATATCAGACCGACATGTCTGCCAAAGAAGTTTTTATGGACAACAAGAGATTTTGCACCGAAGCAATTAATTATATATCTCGCGAGAAATATCGGAAGATTTTCCAAGACATATTCACAGAAATTGATTTTCCTGCGCATCTTTACGCAAGATGGCACAACGGCAAGGCCGGATTCGTGATGAGAGCGCTTCCTGATTGGCTTAAGCCCATGATGCTCCTCTTCAGAGAGGATTTCTTGGTGGCAAGGAAAATGCCGAATGTGAGAGAGGACGGTTCAGTGCCGTCGTAGCGCGCTGGGCACGCCGCCGCAGGGAGCGCCGGCCTCATCCCGAGCCGCTCGACCGGAGCCACCGGCGACGATCGCGCGATTAGTCTGCTGCCGGAACAAGTCCCGGCTCGTTGTGGTCTCGTCGGTCCATGCGCTGCCGCGAACTCCCGGAACGTCGGCCTCCTGGATCACCGCGGTCAGCGCCTTCTCGGCCATCCGGCGCGGTTCCAGGAAGCAGGGGAGGTAGCTGCCGTTGCGCAGCTTGGGGATGCGCAGTTCCACCGTGCCGGCGCGGGTCTCCCAGTCGCGCAGGCGGTAGCCGTTGCGCTGGGCCAGCCGCTCGGGGCTCTTCTCACCGTGGGCAGCGCCGGTCCGCGCGGTGACCTCCAGCTCCATCAGGGGTTGCGCGGCAAAGCCGATCATCTCGCGCAGCTGATCGGGGCCGAGGCTCTTCTCCAACGGCGCCTGAAGGCTCATCATCTCGTCGGCCATCGGGGGTCTCCCGGGTTCGGGGTTGGTGCAAGCAACCCGATCCTAACCCGTCACCGCCGGTGACCACCCCCCCCCGCGAGAGACCCCGCCTGCTACGCCGCTGCGGAGGGCGCGCAGGCGGGATCTCTCGCCTTCGTTCAGCTACACCGCTCGGTGCAACATGACCCCTTAGCGAGGGCCGCTCACCCGGGAGCGACCTCTCCTGGCGGCGATCCGCCCGGACACGGGGCTGTGCCGGGCGCGATGCGGCCGTCCTGCCGCGCGCGGTCGAGCCGTCCGCTCAGGCGATCCGCGATCGGCGTCTTGCGATTATCGATTTCAGCTTGAGGGCCGGCCGTTCAACACCGATCCAAGAGATCGCCGCAAAGATTATCGTGATGACGAGCCCGCTTATTCGAAACAGGTTCTTGCTGTGTGTCAAACTCGGAAATGCGGAAATTAGCGCTTGGCATATCGGGAATCCGTACAGATATATACCATAGGAGAAATCGTTCCGCTTCAGCACACCTGGATACGGGACATGTGTCATGCCAAGCGTCACAGTGAAATATACGATCAGAGGAGCAAGAAGGAAGAGAGCGTAATCATAATATTTCAACACAAACGCTACGGAGAATGCGATGAGAGCAAGCCACCATGACAGCCGGATCCGATCCTTCCACGTGTACAGAGCCGCTCCGAGTGCAAAATGATTAATCAAGAACAGAGTTGAAAAATTTCCGTTAGAATATATCTCAAATCCCTCAAAACTTAGCAATGCAACAACGCAGCTGGTCGAGATCGCAGCGGCTGTCAAAGCGATTTTGTTGTAAAAAATTTTGGTGCTCATGAGAATAATCAAAAATAAATAGCAATAAAATTCACTGGGAAGCGTCCACAAATTCCAATTTACAATGCCAGGTATGCCGTAATTCCCCAGAAAAACTCCAGGCAGTTTGAATGTGACTATCCCGAATGTATTTAGAAAATAGAGATAAAATTGCTTGTCATTGAAGTAATCGATGAGTGAAAGTTCTGTGAAGAGTGGCCCAAGAACAAGTGCTGAGAGACACACTTCGACGCACAGCGCAGGCACGATGCGAAGCAATCGGAAGGACAGGAAGATCGGCACGGAGCGGGTTCGATCCGCAGAGCCGGCGACGAGGAATCCACTCAACGCAAAGAACATCGCAACGGCGAACGGCGTGACCGTATGGAAGAATATTGCGCCCTGCTCTGCGAGGCCAATGCTTTTAAGAACGCCCGCGTGTGAACCGGAATCTTGCTGACCGAGCATCGCCGCGGCGGGCGCTCGACGAATACTCTCTATGTGGACTATAAGTATAAACATGGAAAGAGAAAGCCTAAGAATGTCGAAGCCGCTACCCGTCGAGTCATGATGTCGAGATATTTTGTGCATCGCTTCACCTTTCATTTGATCTATACGCGAAAAAGACACACGCTATATTGCAATCGGTTGATATCGCACGTCTACGATCTTGCAAAGGCGATAACAGGAGCCTGGTTAAGGTCGGCGACACCGAGATACATTCTGATGCGATGCGTGGGAAAAATAGATGAATGAATTATGCGTCTCGTTACAGTGCTACTCAGCTCGCAGACTGAGGCCACAGAGCAAATCCGTCGAACCGGCGGCTGACCAGGATCAGATCTCAAGGAGCAGACTGCCCTCCCAAAGGTCAGCAGTAAGCGTGATGCGGGCGGGCAAGCGTCCTTAGAAACCGGACTGCGCGTCGACCCGGTTCACGATCCGCGACCGGCCCTTTCGGAGAGCCGCTCAGGTGAGGTGAAAGCAAAGTACCTCTGATAAACAGATCTCGGAAATAATAATTACAATGTTTCATTTCATGTAATCGTAATTCATGGATCTAAGTTTATTAAATTTTCATTTAATGCGGCAATTATCGATTTGGCAAAAGCCATTCATATGCCGAATCGAGACAAATTCTTCTGCTTCGGCAAACGAGCCGGTCACGGCGCCGAGGACCGCGTCGGGCTCTGCATCGCCGTCCCGGAGGGAGGCCCTTCCGGTGGTCAGGGCGTACGCGGGCCGTGCGACCGGCGGATGGTCGGTGGGGTTCGCGACAGGGATTGCGCCGGTCGGGGCCCGTCGGGCACCCCGGATCACCGCCTTCGCCACCGTCCGGCGGCGGGCCTGAGCGGCGTCTCCCCCCGTTGCGGCAAGCGCGGTGGCCGTCCGGCTCAGCCCGGCGAACGCGCGCTCACCGGCCGATCGACGGCAAGGCGTCGCCGGGCGATGCGGCGCCGATGTCCGCGGTTCATGCGCGACCTACATCCTGCCCCGGGGAAGCCCGCATCGTCGGCCCGGCCCCGCCGGTGGGCGGGCCCGGACGACAGCCGTCCCGCCCCGCCGGGGCGCCCCGCCAGGAGACCCGCCATGGCCCGCCAGACCGTCGCCGACCTCATCGCCGACACCCTGCACGCCGCCGGGGTGCGGCGGATCTACGGGATCGTCGGGGATTCGCTGAACGGACTGATCGATTCCCTGCGCCGCAAGCGCAGCATCGAGTGGATCCACGTCCGCCACGAGGAGGTGGCGGCCTTCGCGGCCGGGGCCGAGGCGCACCTGACCGGCGCGCTTGCCGTCTGCGCCGGGTCCTGCGGGCCGGGCAACCTGCACCTGATCAACGGGCTCTACGATTGCCACCGCTCGCGGGTTCCGGTGCTGGCCATCGCCGCCCACATCCCGTCGGCCGAGATCGGCTCGGGCTACTTCCAGGAGACCAAGCCCGAGGCGCTGTTCGCGGACTGCGCCCACTATGTCGGGCCGGTCGCCACCGTGTCGCAGATCGGGCGCACCCTCGACATCGCCATCCGGGAGGCCGTCGGCAAGAGCGGCGTCTCGGTGGTGGTGATCCCGGGCGACGTGGCGCTGGAATCGATCGAGGTGCCGACCGCGCCGCGCTGGATCACGCCGCGGCCCCCGGTGGTGCATCCCCACCCGCGGGACCTCGACGCGCTCGGCGATTTCCTGCGGGAGGCCGAGCGCGTCACGATCCTGGCCGGCGGCGGCTGCGCGGGGGCGCATGACGAGCTCGTGGCCCTGGCGGCGGCCCTGAAGGCGCCGGTGGTGCACGCCCTGCGCGGCAAGGAGCACGTCGAGTACGACAACCCCTACGACGTGGGCATGACCGGGCTGATCGGCTTCTCGTCGGGCTACCAGGCCATGATGGATTGCGACGCCCTGCTGATGCTCGGCACCGATTTCCCCTACCGGCAATTCTACCCGGAGCGCGCCCGGGTGGCGCAGGTCGACCTGGACCCGGGCCGGATCGGCCGGCGCACCCGCGTCGATCTCGGGGTGGTCGCGGACGTGCGCACCACGCTCGCCGCCCTGCTGCCGCGCCTGCCCGACCGGCCGGAGCGCGGCTTCCTCGACCGGGCGCTGGCGCATTACCGCGACGCCCGCAAGGGCCTCGACGACCTCGCGGTCGGGCATCCGGGCCGCAAGCCCATCCACCCGCAATACCTCGCCCGGATGCTCGACGGGGCGGCGGCCGAGGACGCGGTGTTCACCTGCGACGTCGGCACGCCGACGATCTGGGCCGCCCGCTACCTGACCATGAACGGGAAGCGGCGGCTGCTCGGCTCCTTCTGGCACGGCTCGATGGCGAACGCCCTGCCGCAGGCGATCGGCGCCCAGGCCGCCTTTCCGGACCGGCAGGTGATCTCCTTCTCGGGCGACGGCGGCTTCGCCATGCTGATGGGCGACCTCCTCACGCTGAGGCAGCAGGGCCTGCCCGTGAAGGTGATCGTGCTCAACAACGGCACGCTCGGCTTCGTGGAACTGGAGATGAAGGCCTCCGGCTTCCTCGACACCGGCGTCGCTCTCGACAACCCGGACTTCGCCCGCGTGGCGGAGGCGGCGGGCGTGCGCGGCCTGCGCGTCGAGGACCCGGCCGATCTCGACGGCGCCCTGCGGGAGGCCTTCCGGCACGACGGCCCGGCCCTCGTCGACGTGGTCACGAACCGCCAGGAACTCGCCCTGCCGCCGAAGACCACGATGGAGCAGGCCAAGGGCTTCGGGGTCTACCTCGCGCGGGCGATCATCAGCGGGCGCGGCGACGAGATCGTGGAACTGGCGCGCACGAACCTCCTTCGCTGAGCGCGGGGCCCGCTCAGCCGGTGCGCCGGGCCCTCCAGCGCCCCGCGCAGGGAACGGGCCCGGCGAGCGACCAGCGGCCGGTGCCGGCCGCCGCGCGCAGCCGGCCGGTGACCGTGATACTGGCGAGCCCTTGGCGGATCGCACCCGTGATTCGGCCGTCGGCGCCGGCCCGTCCCGACGCGTCGACGCCGGTGCCGCCGGCATCGTCCACGATCCCGTCGCGGATCACGATCGGGTAGCGGTAGGGGCCCGCGCAGGTCCCGCTCTCGGTCGTCGCCACGACCGCCCAGGTCCCGTCGAACGCGCGGCCGGTCGCGGCGGGCGCGGCCGATGCGGCCGCCAGGGTGAGAACCAGGAGGGGCGGACCCACGGCCCGGCGAAGTCGGTTCATGATCTCCTCTGCTTCGATCGTCCCGCCGGTCGCGGGCGCACCCGCCGCGACCGGCGGGCATGGGAGCCTCAGCTCTCGCCGAGATCCCGCAGCATCACGCTGCGGGCCCGGCTGACGCGGCTCTTCACCGTCCCGACCGGACAGCCGAGCACCTCGGCCGCCGCCTCGTAGGACAGCCCCTCCACCGCCACGAGGAGCAGCGCCTCGCGGAAGGCGGGTTCGAGCCGGTCGAGGGCCGCCTGAAGGTCGCGGATCGCGAGCCGGTGGTCCTGCCCGGCCGGCTCGGCGAGGTCGGTCGCGTGCCGTCCGTCCGGATCCGCCACCTCGAGACGATGCTTGCGCCGCCCGTTGACGAAGCCGTTGCGCAGGATCGTGAACAGCCACGCCAGCAGGTTGGTGCCGGGCTCGAACCGGGCCCGGTGCTCCCAGGCCTTGAGCAGGGTGGTCTGGACGAGGTCGTCGGCCTCCGCGGCGTGGCGAGTCAGCGACAGCGCGTAGCGGCGCAGCCGCGGCACAGTCCCGATGAGGTCGCCCCGGAAGCCGGCGGGAACCTGGTGCTCGGCCTCGGCCGCGTCGAGCGCCGCGCAAAGGCGCTCGACCACACGCCCGAGGCGCGATTCGCCGTCGAGGTGGACAACCTCAGGGTAGTATTCGCGGAGCAGCAATCCGAGATGCGCCTGTCCGGCGGCGATCGCGTCCCCTGTCTGAGTGGTTGGAATTGGCTGTTCGTCAACTGTCTGCACGGAACGTCAACTCATGGCGGGTGCGAGCGGGCAGTCATCGCTGGCTTCCTACCCCATTCTCGCGGTCGTGACTTATTTAGTCACAGTCAAAACTGCGTCAATGGTATATCTATACCGGTGCAGCATACGCCAAAAGGAGGATCCAACTCGGCGTAGGCCATCGGTCTCGACGCCATAGGGATCGGCCGCGCGGCGCGGCCCTTCGGCGAGCATCGGCCGCGCGGCGCGGCCCTGGGGAATGGCGCCGGTCGCCCCACATTCGACGGGCGTTGACGACGGCACGCCGCCCCACGAGACGCCCGAGGTGATCGATGCCCCACCGGCCCCACTCCGTCCTGCCGCTCCTGGCGCGGCAGGCCGCCAAGCTCCTCGGGCTCGCCGCCCTCGGCGGAAGCGGCGCGTGGCTCGCCTACAGTCGGCTGGCGATCGATCACCGGGTCCCGCTGCCGCGTGTCCTGCCGGGTGCCCTGGAAGAGCTGCGCACGCCCGACGGCCGCGTCGCCCTGCACGGCAGCGCCGGAGGATCCGGCACGCCGCTGCTTCTCGTCCACTCGATCAACGCGGCGGCGAGCGCCTACGAGGTCCGCCCCCTCTTCATGCAGGCTCTCGGCGGCCGCCCCGTCTACGCGGTCGAACTGCCCGGATTCGGCTTCTCGGAGCGGCGGCGCCGGCTCTACACACCGGACGTCATGGTGCGGGCGATCCAGGCGGCGGCGGCGGAGATCCGGCGCCGGCACGGGGGCGGCCCGATCGACGCGGTCGCGCTCTCCCTCTCGGCCGAGTACCTCGCCCGGGCGGCCGTCGAGCGGCCGGCGGATTATCGCCACCTCACGCTCATCAGCCCGACCGGGTTCGACGCGCGGCTCTCCGGTGGCGGCCCCGCCGGCGGGCACCGCGGCAAGGACGGGCTGCGCGCCGCCCTCGACGCGCCGCCCTGGGGACGCGCCCTGTTCGACGCCCTGGTCAGCCGCCCGAGCATGCGCTTCTTCCTGGAGAAGACCTGGGGCGCCCGGGACATCGACGAGGGCCTGCTCGCCTACGGGTACGCCTCGGCCCACCAGCCGGGGGCCGAGCACGCGCCGTTCTGCTTCATCGCCGGCCACCTCTTCCCGACCGACGCCACCACCCTGTACGAAGCCCTCGACCACCCGGTCCTGGTGCTCCACGGCACGCGCGGCGACTTCGTCGACTACCGCGACCTGCCCCGCTTCGCCGCGCGGCGCAACTGGACCGTGCGGCGCCTGGAGACGGGCGCCTTCCCGCATTTCGAGGATCTCGCGGCGGTGACGCGCGCCATCGACCGCGCGCAGGCGGAACTCGAGGCGGGGGCGGGCCGAATCGGGCCGGGAGGCCGCGAGACGAAGCCGGTCGCCTGATCGCTCCTGCGACGGGCCGGTCTCCCGCGGGTGCCCTCGTCCAGTGCCGGGCCGAACGGGCGGGTGCCTGCCCTCGGTCAGGGGCGGTCGTGCATTTCGGGTTGCGCGGGTTTCCGCTTCGTCGGACCCTGCTGTTGCGGCACGCCGCCAAGATGGGGCCTCGGCTCGATTTTGCGCGGCCCCTCATTGAAGCCCGTCGTCGCCGCGCGATGTTTGACGGTGGACGGTCCCGCTTCGACCGGGCCGCCGGAGAGAGGGGAGGACCGCCATGAGACGCCTGCGGCCACTCGCGTCCGCGCTCGCCATCTGCCTGCCGGCCACGGCCGCCCTGGCGGAGGTGAAGGCCGGGCCGGTGCTGATGCATTGGGGGATGTGCGAGGCGTCCGGCGCAGTCCCGTATCCGGCCGGCAGCTTCGGGGACCGCTTCCTCGTGGTGAACGACGAGGACAATGTCCTTCGCCTCTACAAGGCCGAGGAGACCGGCGCGCCGCTGCCGCTCAAGGGGGCGGATCTCGGCGAGGCGTTCGGCCTCGGCGCCGGCGACGCGGCGACGAAGGCGGATCTCGAAGCCGCGACCTGGCTCGGGTCGGACCTCGTGGTGCTGGGGTCACACAGCCGTTCCAACGACGGCGAGGTGCGCGAGCCGCGCCGTCAGGTGGCGGCCATGACCCTGGCCGGCCCGTCCGACGCGCCGGCCCTGACGCCCAAGGGAACGGCCTTCCACGGCCTCGCCAAGGCGCTGGCGGCCCTGGATCCGCGCTTGGCCGAGCGCATCGCCCTCGACCTGCCGAAGCGGCCCGACCTCAGCCCGCGGCGGCGCGGCTTCAACATCGAGGGGCTCGCCCCCGCCCCGGACGGGCGCGGGCTGCTGATCGGACTGCGCAACCCGCTCAGCGCCGACAACGACGCGATGCTGGTGCCCTTCGAGAACCCGGCCGAGGTGCTGGGGAGCGGCGCCGCGCCCAAGGTCGGCAAGCCGATCGGCCTCGACCTCAAGGGGCGCGGCATCCGCGACATCGCCTATGCGGCGCAGGCCAAGGCCTATTTCATCATCGCGGGCGGGTCGGGGAGCGGCGGCGAGGCCTTCGACCTCTACCGCTGGTCCGGCGAGGCGGGCGCGGCGCCGAGCCGGGTGCCCGGCGTCGCCGCGGCCCTCGCCGCCATCCCGGACTTCCAGCCCGAGGGCCTGCTCGTCGCCCCCGACGGCAGCAAGGTGCGCCTCCTCAGCGACGACGGCGACACCTGCCCGGCGCGGCGGCCACAGGCCTTCCGCAGCGTGCTCCTGGAGCTGAACTGAGACGCGGCGCCGGACGGGATCCGCCCGGTCCGGCGTCCGCGCCCCGGAGAGCCAAGCCTCCACCGGCGGGTGCGCCGCTCGCCGTCACGCGCCGGGATCGGCGTCCCCGGTCGCGGCCGGTCCGGCCCGGCGACGCGCCTCCTCGCGGCGCCGGTCGCGGCGCAGGACCCAGAGCTGCCAGGCGGCCAGACCCAGGACGGCGCCGAAGCCGAGGGCGAGGTCCAGAATGCCGAAGAGGTGATCGCTCACGACGGCGCGGCGCCGCCGACACCCTCGCGCTCGCGCAGCACCTCGATCAGATCGAGCACCCGCACCGCCTGCGCCCCGAGATCCCACCACGCCGGCGGCCGGGCGGCGCGCACGAGCGGCTGCGCCGCGACGGCCTCCACCAGGAACGCGGCCTCGGGCAACGGCGGCAGACCCAAGTCCTCGGCCGCGTGCGGCAGCGCCGCCCTCGCGAGGAGCTGCGCCTTGCGGGTGCCCGGGACGCGAGCCCGGCGAGAGACTGGATCGAGCCCGCCGCGTTCGAGGTCGCGGCCGATCTCGGCGTAGATCAGGCCCGCGGCGCGCACCGCCGGCCGGCAGCCGGGCGGCAGCAGGGCGATGCCCGACTGCGCACGGGCATAGAGGAGGTCGGCCGCTCGCAGCAGCCGCGCCACCACCCCGGCGAGCGCGGGGCTCGGCGCCGGATCGGCCAGGAAGGCGGCCGGGTCGATCCCGGCCTCGCGCAGCCAGGATTCGGGCAGGTAGAGGCGGCCGGTGCGCGCGTCCTCGCCGACGTCACGGGCGACGTTGGTGAGCTGCATGGCGATACCGAGGTCGCAGGCCCGCGCCAGGGCCTGCGGCGAGCGCTCGCCCATCACCAGCGTCATCATCGCCCCGACGGAGCCCGCCACCCGGGCCGCGTAGGCGACGAGCGCGGACAGGTCCGGGGGGCGACGCCCTTGCGCGTCCCAGGCGAGCCCGTCGAGGAGCGCGGCCGGCAGCGCTTCCGGGATGGCGTGCCGGGCCACGATCTCGGCGAGCGCCCGGTCGGCGGGCGCGTCGAGGGGGCGGCCCGCATAGGCGCGGGCGAGCCGGTCGCGCAAGGAGGGCACCGCGTCGGCCCGGGCCCCCGCCCCGTCCACCGCGTCGTCGGACAGGCGGCAGAAGGCGTAGAGCCCGTAGGCATCCCGCCGCACGGCGCGGGGCAGCAGCCAGGAGGCGGCGTAAAAGCTGCGCGAGCCGTCCCGGATCGCCGCCCGGCAGGCGGCGTGGTCGGCGGGACGGGCGAGCGGGAGATCAGGCGAAGACGGCGGCATCCGGCACCACGCGATCGAGGATCTTCGAGGAAGAGAGCACGCCGGGCAGCCCGGCCCCCGGATGGGTGCCGGCGCCGACGAGGTAGAGGTGGCGCACCGACCCGCTGCGGTTATGCGGGCGGAAATACGCGCTCTGGGTGAGGATCGGTTCGAGGCCGAACCCCGCGCCGCGCCAGGCCAGGAAATCGTCGCGAAAATCGAGCGGCGTCGTCACCCGCGAGGTGACGAGGGCGTCCGACAGGCCCGGCAGCACGGTGGCTTCGAGATGCGCGGCGATGCGCCGCCGGTAGGGCTCGGCGAGCGCTGCCCAGTCCTGCCCGCCGGCGAGGTTCGGCACGGGGCTCAGCACGTAGAAGGCGTCGCAGCCCGGCGGCGCGAGGGCCGGATCCGTGGCGGTGGGGCGGTGCAGGTAGAGGCTGACATCCTCCGCCAGAACCTTGCGGTCGAAGATGTCGGAGAGCAGCCCCCGATAGCGCGGCCCGAGCAGGATCGTGTGGTGCGCGAGGTCCGGGTAGGTGCGGTTCGTGCCGAAATACCAGACGAACAGCCCCATGGAGGACTGCGCCCGCGCGAGCCGCCGCTCCCGCCAGCCCCGCGCCTCCGGCGGCAGCAGGTTGAGGGCGGTCCAGACCGAATCGGCGTTCGACACCACGATGTCGGCGGGAACCTGCGTGCCGTCCGCGAGGGCGACCCCGCGGGCGGTGCCGTCCTCGACGAGGATGCGGGCCACCTCGGCGCCGCAGCGCACCGCGCCGCCCTGCCCCTCGATCAGCCACACTAGCCCGCGCACCAGGGCGCCGGTGCCGCCCATCGCCGAGTGCACGCCCCAGCGCCGCTCCAGGGCGGCGATCAGGCAGTAGATCGCGCTCGCCCGGAAGGGCGAGCCGCCGATCAGCAGCGGGTGGAAGCTGAACGCCGTGCGCAGGCGCTCGTTGCGGAAGATGCGCGAGACCAGCCCATAGACGCTGCGATGTCCGCCCAGGCGCAGGAGATCGGGGGCAATGCGCAGCATGTCGGCGACGGCTCCGAAGGGCACGTGGCCGAGTTGCTCGAACCCGACCCGGCAGATCTCCTCCGAGACCGCCATGAAGCGGTCGTAGGCGGCGGATTCGCCTGGAGCCAACCGCTCCACCTCGGCCCGCATCGTCTCGGCCTCGCCGGACATGGCGAAGGTGGCGCCGTCGTCGAAGCGGATCCGGTAGAAGGGCCGCATCGGCACGAGCGTCACGTCGTCGGCGAGGCGCCGCCCGCACAGGGCCCACAGTTCCTCGAACAGGAACGGCGCGGTGACGATGGTCGGCCCGGCATCGAAGGTGAAGCCGTCCTGGCGGTGGACCCGCGCCCGCCCGCCGGGCTGGTCGAGGCGCTCCAGCACGGTGACGGCGTAGCCCCGCGCGCCGAGCCGCACCGCCGCGGCGAGTCCGCCGAAGCCGCTGCCGATCACCACTGCGCGGGGCTGGCGCCGGGCGGGAACGACCCGCGGCGGCGCCTCGTCGAGTGTCAACATAAGTTGACACTATCTTCGGGGAACGGGGGCGTGGCAAGAGGGAACGAGGCCGTTCAGGCGACCACCCCCTCCCGCCCCGCCGCCTCCCGGACCAGCCCCGCGACCACCTCCGGCTTCTCCTCGTGGGCGAGGTGGCCGAGGCCGCGCAGCAGCTCCACCCGGGGCCGCCCGCCGAGCCGGTCGGCGAGCCCGAAGGACACGTCCGGCGCGATGGTGCGGTCCTCGCCTCCAACGATCAGCAGCAGCGGCACCGCGAGGCGCGGGAGATCCCGGTCGAGGGCGACGAGGTCCCAGTTCGCCATCATGCCGAGCGCCCCCGCCACGTGGGCGGGCTTCTGGAACAGGCGGCGGTAGAGGTCGAGGCCGGCACGGTCGAGGGTCGAGCCGGTGCCGCGGATCAGCCGCTCCACGGCCGCGCGGTCGGCCGACCACGCGAAGACGCGGGGCGTGACGGGGTTGAGGAACAGGGCGCGGGCCATGGCGGGGAAGATCAGCCCGGCCATGCCCGGAAAGGGCTTGAGCGCCGCGTTGAGCCCGACGAGCAGGCGGGGTGCCAGCACGCCGTCGAGACAGAGGCGGGCCGCGATCGCGGCGCCGGCCGAGTGGCCGACGACGACCTGCGGCGCGGCGCCCAGCACCCGCAGCAGCTCGGCCACGGCACGGGCCATGCGCGGCAGCGACGGCGACGACAGCGCGTCCGTGAAGCCGTGCCCGGCCAGGTCCGGGGCGATCACCCGGAAGTCGCGGGCGAGCAGCGGCATCAGCCCCCGCCAGGAATGGGTCGCCGCGCCGGTGCCGTGCAAGAGCAGGAGCCCCGGCCCCTCGCCCATCTCCTGCACGTGCCAGGTGAGGCCGCCCGCCTCCACGAAGCGGCTCGCCTCGCGGTTCGGCCAGTCGCGGCCCTCCCGCGCGAAGGCGGGTCTGTCGTCGGAGAGGAGCATCCTCATTCAGCCCGGCGGCGCGGCCTCCCGCACCGCCCGGGACAGGCGCGCGGCGTCGGCCTGCGGCAGGGCGAGATAGCGCGCCGCCAGGGCCTCGGCGAGGCGGCGAGCGCCGTCCTGCGGGCGGGCGGCGGTGTCGATCACCAGGGCGCGGGTCCCGCCCTCGGCCAGGGCCCGCGCGGCGGCGAGCGCGTCCGCCTCCGCCCGCGCCCGGCCCGGCGCCCCGTCGCGCGCCACGTTGGCGCGGCCGTCGGTGAGCAGCACGAGGACGGGGCTGCGCCCGGCGCGCCGCTCCGCGGCGGCGACGCGCGCGGCCGCGTCGAGCCCCGCCGCCAGCGGCGTGCCGCCGCCGCCGGGGAGCGCCGCGAGCGCGCGCTTGGCCCGCACCAGCGCGCGGGTCGGGGCGAGCAGCAGGTCCGCCCCGCGGCCCCGGAAGGCGACGAGGGCCACCCGGTCGCGGCGCACGTAGCACTCGCCGAGCAGCAGCTCGACGGCCCCCTTGGCCTCGGCCAGCCGCTCCAGGGCGGCGGAGCCGGAGGCGTCGACCGCGAAGACCGTCGTGGTCTCTCGGCTCTGCACGAGGCGGCGGATGCGCAGGTCGTCCGCGGCGATCCGGATGCGCGCCACCCCGTCGCCGCGCCGCAGCCGCTGCCAGGGCGCGGCGGCGCGCAGGGTCTCGACCAGGGCGAGGCGCCCGCGCCGCGGGTCGCCGGGCCGGGCGCCCACCGGGCGGCCGCGGCGGGCCTGGGACGCGGCGGCCCCCGCCCGGCCGGACCCGGCGATCCGGGCGCGCTGTCCGGCTCCCGCCAGCAGCCGGGCGAGGAGCCCGGGCGGCAGGCTCGCCGCCGCGGCCGCGAGGAGGCGGTCGTCCTCGCCCATGGCCTCGGCGGGACCCGGCTCCGGCGCCTCGCCGTCCGGCGGCGGCGCGGGCGGAGGCGATTCCGCCTCCTGCGGCCAGACCGTCGCGCGGGGCGCGAGCACGAGGGCCGTCGCGGCCGCGATGTCCTGGTCCTCCACGGCCGCGCGCCCCGCCAGGGCCGCGTGCAGCCGCGCCGCGCGCAGCGCCAGGAGCGGCGCCCGCAGCGAGGCGATGCCGAGCCGGGCGGCGAGCGCGCAGAGCGTCGCGGCCTCCTCCTCGCCGGCGGCCGGATCCCGCCCGCGGCACGCTGCGAGGTCCGGGAGCGGCGGCGTGGCGGCGAGCGCGCCCGCGGGCACCGCGTCGAGGTCGAGGTGGAGCGCCGACCGGTCCGCGAGGCAGGCGGGCAGCACCTCGTCCTCGCCCTCTCCCTCGTCGAGGAGCACGAGGCCGAAGCGCGCCGGGAGCCGCGTGGCGACGCCGTCGCGGGCGAGGTCGACCGCCCCCGCGTCGAGGGCCTGCGCGATCCGCGCCGCAGCGCCGGCGCCGAGCCGCTCGGCCATCGGCACGACGATCACCCCGCCATGGGCGCGGGCGAGCAGGCCCGGCTGCAGCACCGGCCGACCGGTCCGCAGCGTCGCGGGTAGGTCGAGTCCGCCGAGGAGCGCGTCGTCGGCGATTCCGGCGGGCAGCCGGGCGACCGGACTCCCGGCCGGCAGCAGGGCGCGCAGGCGGTCGAGCCAGGCGTCGCGCACCGGTCCCGGCCGGGCGCGCAGCACGATCCCGAGGCCCGCCGGATCGAGCGCCGCGAGCGCCGCCGCGAGGCAGGCGCGCGCCCAGGTCGCGTCCGGCGCGGCGCTCACCCGAGCACCTCCGAGAGCGCGCGGGCGACCCGCGCCTCGGACCCGGCCTCGTCGAGGGGGTTGCGGCGCAGGCGGTGGCCGAGGGAAGCGGGGGCGACCTCGCGCAGGTGAGCGACCGTGACCTCCGGCGCGCCGTCGAGGGCCGCCAGGGCCCGGGCCGCGCGCATCAGCGTGAGTTCGCCGCGCAGGCCATCGGTGCCGAGGGCCAGGCAGAGCCGCGCGGCGGCCTCCAGGACAGCATCCGGCAGGTCGAGGCCGGGCAGGCGCGCGCGCGCCGCCAGGATCCCGTCGCCGAGCCGTCCCTCCTCGGCCGCCCATTCGCGGGCGAAGCCGGCCGGGTCGCGCTCGTAGGCGTCGCGCCGCCGCACGATCGCCACCCGGGCGGCGAGGTCGGCGGGAGTCGCCACCGCCACCGCGAGGCCGAAGCGGTCGAGGAGCTGCGGGCGCAGGTCGCCCTCCTCCGGGTTGCCGCTGCCG
Source organism: Methylobacterium sp. JK268 (assembly GCF_054052225.1). Lineage (NCBI taxonomy): Bacteria > Pseudomonadati > Pseudomonadota > Alphaproteobacteria > Hyphomicrobiales > Methylobacteriaceae > Methylobacterium > Methylobacterium sp. JK268. The sequence goes on from NZ_JBSVZN010000004.1 coordinate 209,575, forward strand.
ACGAGGACGAAGCGCGCCGGGTGGCGCAGGCTCAGGCCCTCGCGCTCCACCGTGTTGACGCCGGAGGCCGCCACGTCGAGGAGCAGGTCGACGAGGTGATCCTCCAGCAGGTTGACCTCGTCGATGTAGAGGAAGCCGCGGTTGGCGCGGGCGAGCAGGCCCGGCTCGAAGGCCTTCTCGCCGGCCCCGAGCGCCTTGCCGATGTCGAGGGCGCCGACGACGCGATCCTCGGTGGCGCCGAGCGGCAGGTCGACCACCGGGACCGGCACCTGCTGCACCGGCAGGCCCTTCGGGAGGCGGGTGGCGCAGGCGGCGCACAGGCCGGCCTCGTCGGCAGGGTCGCAGGAATAGGCGCAGCCCGCCACCGCGCGCATCGGCGGCAGCAGCGCGGCGAGCGCCCGCACCGCCGTGGACTTGCCGGTGCCGCGGTCACCGAAGACCAGCACGCCGCCCACCGCCGGATCGACCGCCGCCACCAGGAGCGAGCGCTTCATCGCCTCCTGGCCGACGATGGCCGAGAACGGATAGGGCGGCCGCACGGCGACCGGAACGGGCGCCGGCGGCGCGACGAAGCCCGGCTTCGGAGCCCGCCGGGACAGGGCCGATTGGGTGAGCGCCACGACGTCTCCTGGGCTTCGGGCGGGGCACAGCCAGCATCCGCCAGGAGGGGCGGAGTGTCCAATGAAATTGACATTCTGAACGTTCAAATCGATCTGACACTTGGGACGCGGGCGCCCTCACCCTCCCCCCTCTGCGGGGGAGGGTGGCCTGCGGAGCAGGCCGGGAGATGGGCCGGCGCGACGCTGATCCAGGGGCCGCCCGTCACCACGCTTCAGGCCGATCCGGCATCGTGGTTCCCCTCTCCCGCCCGGCTCCGCCGGGCACCCTCCCCCGCAGAGGGGGGAGGGTTGGGGATGCGCCCGACTCACGCCGCCCGCGCCAGCCCGATCCGCCCCCAGATCATCCCGAGCGCGTCGGCGAGATGCGCGATGTCGGCGTCGCTGTGCAGCGGCGAGGGCGTGATGCGCAGGCGCTCGGTGCCGCGGGGCACGGTCGGGTAGTTGATGGGCTGCACGTAGATCGCGAACTCGTCCAGGAGCTCGTCGCTGATCCGCTTGCACAGGACCGGGTCGCCCACCATCACCGGGACGATGTGGCTGTCGTTATCCATCACCGGGATGCCGATCGCCGCGAGGCGGCGGCGCACCGCCGCGACGCGGTCCTGGTGGCGGGCGCGCTCGGCGCCGCTCGCCTTGAGGTGGCGGATGCTCGCCGCCGCCCCCGCCGCGATGGCGGGCGGCAGCGAGGTGGTGAAGATGAAGCCCGAGGCGAAGCTGCGCACGAAGTCGCACAGGGCCGCCGAGGCCGCGATGTAGCCGCCCGAGACCGCGAAGGCCTTGCCGAGCGTGCCCTCGATGACCGTGAGGCGGTGCATCAGCCCTTCGCGCTCGGCGATGCCGCCGCCGCGGGGCCCGTAGAGCCCGACCGCGTGGACCTCGTCGAGATAGGTCATGGCCCCGTGCGCCTCGGCGACGTCGCAGAGTTCGGCGATCGGCGCGATGTCGCCGTCCATCGAGTAGACCGACTCGAAGGCGACGAGCTTCGGCAGGCCGGGGGCGACCCGGCTCAAGCGGCGATCGAGGTCCTCGGGATCGTTGTGGCGGAAGATGTGGCGCTCGGCGCGGCTCGCCCGGATCCCCTCGATCATCGAGGCGTGGTTGCCCTCGTCGGAGAAGACCACGCAGCCCGGCAGCTTGCTCGCGAGCGTGCCGAGCCCGGCCCAGTTGGACACGTAGCCCGACGTGAACAGGAGCGCCGCCTCCTTGGCGTGCAGGTCGGCGAGTTCCTGCTCCAGGAGCACGTGGTAGTGGTTGGTGCCCGAGATGTTTCGGGTGCCCCCCGCCCCGGCGCCGCAGCGGTCGATCGCCTCGTGCATCGCCGCCGTCACCACCGGGTGCTGGCCCATGCCGAGATAATCGTTGGAGCACCACACCGTCACCTCGCGGGTGCCATGGGCGCCGTGCTGGGTGGCGTAGGGAAAGCGCCCGGCCTGCCGCTCCAGGTCGGTGAAGACGCGGTAGCGTCCCTCGCGGTGGAGGCCCTGGAGCGCGGAGGCGAAGAACGAGTCGTAGTCCATGGGGCTCCCCTGGGGATCGCGTGGGGCGGGAGGGCGGTCAGGGCGCGGTGGCGCGGGTGTCGTCGGCGGCGGGGCGGCGGGACAGGCCCCAGCCCCAGAGCGCCGCGGAGGGCAGCGGCAGCATCAGGAAGCCGTGCTCCAGGATCGCGAGCGCCATCAGCGTCGCCATCATGGTGTGGCCCGCCCGCTTGAAGGCGGAGGCGCTCTCGGTCACGGCGGGGTGCAGCAGCACCAGGAGGAAGCCGGTGGCGAGGATCATCGCCACCGGGAAGAGCGCGTTCATCGGCGCGCGCCGGAAGAAGCTGCCGAGGTAGCGCAGGTGCTCGGGCAGGAACTCGGTGTGGTGGTTGCGCACGCCGAGGAACAGGTTGAGCCGCGCGCTGAGGTTCATCCCCCACAGGACGAGGTAGGTCCACAGCGCGATGCGGTTCGGGCTTCCCGCCGTCAGGTAGGCGACCGCGACCGCGCCGAGGATGATCGCCGCCTCGTGCCAGAGATTGGTGGCCGCCGCCGCGCCGAACCGGGCGAGGCCCTGCGCGGCGGGCGTCTCGGCGGTGCGCCGCGGTCCGGTCAGGTAGCCCATGTAGAAGGCCATCTCCTGCCAGCCCCAGACGATCAGCGCCGCGGTGAACGCCGCGTAGGCCCCCGCCTCGCTCTCCGCGCCGGCGCTGCGGGCAATGGCCCAGAAGGCACCGAGGAGCGCGAGGCTCGTCGCCGCGAAGCTCCAGGCGTGGGTGCGGCGCGGCCGGTGGTTCAGCCAGAGGATCACCCCGGTCAGGAACCACCAGATCACGACGGCGTAGAGGATCGGCGCGGCGTAGGTGGACATGGCGGCGCTACCAGGCGGGGCTGAGGCGGATCTGCGCGGGCATCGGGTTCGTCTTCGCCGGCAGCAGCATCAGCCGCCCGAAGGCAAGGGCCGCCCGCGCCGCGTGGGCGGCGTGGCTCAGACGCCCGAGGAGGCCGCCCCGCGCCTTCGCGTCCTCGATCCCCCGCGCGCAGGCGAGGAGCCGCTCCAGGCCCGCCGCGAAGGCCGGGTGGTCGAGGTCGAGGGTGAGCGGGAAGACCTGCCGCGAGATCTCCGAGGTGATCGCGAAGACGGTGGCGTCGTACTCGCTCGGCACGATCCCGAGCGCCTGGTGGAAGGCCGGCCGGCAATGGTCGCGCACGTACATCGTGCAGAACACCGCCAGCAGGAAGAACTTGATCCAGTAGGTGTTGACGCCCGAGAGCAGCTTCGGATTGGCGCGCATCAGCAGCGCGAAGGCCTCGCCGTGGCGGAACTCGTCGTTGCACCACTTCTCGAACCACTTGAAGATCGGATGGAAGCGGCGGTCCGGATGCCGCTCGAGGTGCCGGAAGATGGTGATGTAGCGGGCGTAGCCGATCTTCTCGGAGAGGTAGGTGGCGTAGAAGATGAACTTCGGCCGGAAGTAGGTGTACTTCTTGGCCCGGGTCAGGAAGCCGAGGTCGATGCCGACGCCGAAATCCTTGAGCGTGTCGTTGATGAAGCCGGCGTGGCGGGCCTCGTCGCGGCTCATGAAGCCGAACAGCTCGCGGATGTCCTTGTTCTTGGCGCGCTTGCGCATCTCCGCGTAGAGGACGCAGCCCGAGAACTCGGCGGTGATCGACGAGACCAGGAAGTCCAGGAATTCCTTGCGCAACTCCCGATCGAGCGTCGAGAGGTCGATGTCGAACTCGGCATTGCGCACGAAGTGGCGCTTGTTCGGGTCGCTACGCATCTCGGCGATGAGGACGTCCCACTCGGCGCGGACCGGCTCGACATTGGTGCGGTCGAGTTCCTCGAAGTCCGTGGTGTAGAAGCGCGGGCTCAGGAAGGTGGTGGACTGAGCCGTGCGGGTGCTCTCGTTCGGGGTGGGGAGGGAAGTCGCGCTCATAGCCGCGTCCTTTCCGAGAAGCTGACTTCGTAGAGTTCGGTGAGTTCGAAATGGCCCGCGATGCGGGTCCAGAGGCGCTCGACCGCGCCGGCGCGCACCACGGTCGCGGTGCGGCGCACCACGATCCGCTCGCCGTAGGGCACCTCCGTCGGCGCGTCGTGCACCGTCACCTCGTCGCCCGGCTCGGCGACGATCCCGCCGTCGAGCGTCACGTGGGCGTGCAAGCTCTCGGCCGTCTGCTCGATCTCGATCGTGCAGGGCACCTCGATGCGGCGTCCGCCGCCCAACCACTGCATCACGATGCGCCCCTCCCCTGGTCGAGCAGCCGCGCGAAGGCGGCCGCGTTGGTGGTCCCGAAGGCTTCGAGGTTGATCCGCCGGCCCGAGGCCACGTCGTCGAGCGACAGCGTGCCGTCGTCCCAGCGGGTGAGGCGGAAGGGCGGCTCGCGCGGCAGCCCCTCGCGCAGGCGCGCCTGGGCCATCACCCGCAGGGTGGCGCGCAGGAAGCCGTCCTCGCCCGGTTGCACCACCGTGACGAGGCGGCCGTTCCGGGCGTCGCTGAGCGCGATGCTGCCGCCGTCCCGGTCCTCGACGGCGAGGTCGAGCACCTGGACCGGATGCGCCGCCGGCATGTGCGTGGTGCCCACATCCGTGAAGCGCCCGATCGCCACGGCGCCGAGGGCGAAGGCGATCAGGAGGGCGGCAGCGCGGATCTGCGCGCGGGGCACCGGCATGTGCATGTCGGACATCGCGGCCTCCTCACGATGCCGCCGCCGCGAGGCGGCCGGGCAGGTCGGGCAGGGCGGCGGGCGCGACCGGCAGGCCCTGCACGGGCTGGCCGTTCGCCTCGGCGAGGGCGGCGGCGAGGCGCGCGGCCAGGGCCTCGGCCTCCGGCACGCAGCGCAGCATCGGCTCCGGCCGGGTCAGCCGCCAGGGCCGGGCGTGCGGCCACAGGTGCAGGTAGGCGAGCCGGGTGCCGGCCTTGAGCAGCAGCGGGACGTCGCCCGAGCCGTCGTGGAAGCGCCGCAGGGACGCTGCCTCGATCTCCCGCAGCGGCAGGTTCACGGTGAGCTGCAGCGCGATGCCGATCCGCAGCATCAGCCGCCGGTCGGTGAGCGTGTAGACCGTGGTGCGGCTCGCCGCCCAGGCGAGGGCGAGGAGGAGCGCGAGGGCGAGCGCCCCCGCCTCCAGCGCCGGCAGCGCCGCCAGGGGCCGGCCGGTGGCCCCGGCCTGCCAGGCCCCGAGCAGCCCGAAATAGGCCGCCACGAGGTCGACGTGGAAGACGCGCCGGGCGAGGGGCAGCATCGCCGGGCGGGCCTGCCAGAGCAGGCGCTCGCCCTCGGGCAGCGGGGCGGGCAGCCCCTCCGGGATGGGCCGGCCGGTCACAGGAGCGGCTCCTCGCGGCCGGGCGTCGCGTAGAGCGTGCCGGCGCCGAAGAAGGCCATGATCCGGTCCTCCTCGCGGATGGTCACGCTGTCGGCGTCGCGGTGGGCGGGCGTCCCGGCGAATTGCCCGGCGAGCAGGGCCTCGACCACGACGCGCCCGTTGCCGCCCTGGACGTCGGCGAAGACGACCGGCACCAGCACGGTGCGGCCCGAGGCGCCCGCGAGGGCGACCTCGTAGTAGCGGGGCAGCGACTCGCCGCGATCGATCCAGATGTCCCGGACCGTGCCGGCCACCGCCCGGTCGGCGCCGACCACCGGCAGGCCGCGGGGATCGGTGTTCTGCTTCGCGACCACGAACTCGGTGGCGACGCGCATCGGCACGATGCGGTGCTTGCCCTCCCAGGTCAGGTCCGGCGTGTCGGTGCGCTCGGCCCAGGCGCCGGGGCCGACGCCGTCGCCGAGGCGCGCATCGTCCCGCGCGGTCGGCTCGATCGGCGCGCCGGGCCAGACCTCCCGCTTGACGGCCTTGAGCGGGCCGGTCGGCCCCTCCTCGGGCCGCGGCGCCAGCACGGTCTTGCCGTCGGCCAGCACGAAGGCCTTCGGGCTCGGCAGGAACAGCCAGTCCCAGCCCTGGAGGCCGCCCCGCGTCTCGGATTCGAGGGGGTAGCCCTCCCGGCGGTCCTCCCGGCGCAGGTAGAAGACGAGGCCGGTGAAGAAGATCCAGAAGGCGTAGAGCACGACCTGCGCGACGTCGATGTAGCTCGTGATGGCACCCTTGGGCATGGTGGCCTCCTTCAGGGCAGGGCCGGGCGGGCGGTGAGCGGGGTTCGGTCGGGCCGGCGGCGCACCAGCGGCCCGATCGCCACCAGGGTGGCGAACAAGAGGGCGATCTCGACGTGGTAGACGACGAGGTAGCCGGTCGAGGGATCGGTGAGCGCCTCGCCGAGGCGGCCGTTGACCGCGAGCGCCGAGCCGGCGTCGCGCAGGATGCCGCTCGCGGCGATCGCCGCGCCGGCCGCGCTCGCCTGCACGGCCCCCCAGGCGCCGAGGGCGAGGCCCGCCTGCTCGGGCGCGGCATCGGCCATCGAGGCGGTGAGCGTGCCGTGGGCGAAGAGGCCGCCGCCGACGCCGATCAGCGCGACCCCGCAGGCGAACAGTCCGCCGGAGCCGAGCGGCGCCGCGAAGACCACCGCCGAGAAGGCCGCGATGCCGACCACCGCCCCGGCCGCCGCGACCCGGAACGGATCGCCGCCGCGGTTGAGCCAGCGCGCGGCCGTGAGAAGCCCGGCCCCGCCGCCCACCGCCAGCACCGCGGTGAGCGCGGTCGTGGCGGCGACGGGCAGGCGCAGGATCTGGCCGCCATAGGGTTCGAGCAGGATGTCCTGCATGCTGAACCCCGCCGTGCCGAGGCCCGTGGCGAGGAGCCGCCGCCGGGCGCGGGGCTGCGCCGCGTAGGCCGCCCAGGCCTCGGCGAAGCCGCGGGCGGGCGCGGCTCGGCGCGAGGGATCGCGCGGCTCCTGCTTCCACAGGGCGATCCCGTTCAGCACCAGGGTGGCGAGCGCCGCGCCCTGGATCACCTGGATCAGCCGGATCGCCGAGAAGTGGTGGAGCGCCAGCCCGAACACCACCGCGCTCGCCATCATGCCGGCGAGCAGCATGGCGCAGAGCAGCGCCACCACCTTCGGGCGGGCCTCGGCGGGGGCGAGGTCGGTGGCGAGCGCCAGCCCGACCGTCTGCGTGGTGTGGAGGCCGGCCCCGACCAGCACGAAGGCTAGCGCCGCCGCCGCCTGCCCGACCACGATCGGCCCGGTCGTGTCGCCGGACAGGATCAGCAGCGCGAAGGGCATGATCGCGAATCCGCCGAACTGCAGCAGCGTGCCGAACCACAGGTAGGGCACGCGCCGCCAGCCCAGCACCGAGCGGTGGGTGTCCGACCGGAACCCGACCAGCGCCCGGAACGGCGCGGCGAGCAGCGGCAGCGACAGCATCACGGCGACGATCCAGGCCGGCACGTCGAGTTCGACGATCATCACCCGGTTGAGCGTGCCGATCAGCAGCACCGCCGCCATCCCGACCGTGACCTGGAACAGCGACAGCCGCAGCAGCCGCCCGAGCGGCAGCGCCTCCGTGGCCGCGTCCGCGAAGGGCAGGTAGCGGGGCCCGAGATCCGCGAGGGCCCGGGCGAGGCGGGTCGCCGCGCTCATCGGCGCACCACCTCCAGGGCGTTGGAGAGGTAGAAGCCGCTGGTGATCCGCCGCGACCGCGCCAGCGAGAATCCGGCGAGGCCGGGCTCGCGGGCGATGCGGCGGCGCAGGCTGCCCTCGCCCACCGGCTCGATCGCGGGCGCCCGGTCGCCCCGCGGGAAGAGACGGCCGGCCGCGTGCATCAGGGTCAGCAATGGCGTGCGCGGCGCCACCGTGAACAGCAGCGAGCCCTCGGTGCGGGCGGCGAGCGCGGCCAGCGCCCGCACGATGTCGGGGCTGCGGTAGTGGATCAGCGAATCCATCGCCACGACGTGGTCGAAGCGCCCGAGGCGCGCGTCGAGCATGTCGCCGACCCGGAAGTCGAGGCGGCCGGCGAGGGCCGGGTCGGTGCGCTCGCGGGCGAGGCCGACCAGCGTCGGCGAGACGTCGACGGCGACCACCTCGGCGCCGCGCCGCGCTGCCTCGACGGCGAGGGCACCGGTGCCGCAGCCGGCATCGAGCAGGCGCCGCCCGGAGAGGTCGGCGGGCAGCCAGGACAGCAGTCCGGCCCGCATCGCGTCGCGGCCCGCCCGCACCGTGGCGCGGATGCGGCTCACCGGCGCGTCGGAGGTGAGCCGCGCCCAGGCCTCGACGGCGGTGCGGTCGAAATAGGTCTCGAGCTGCGAGCGGCGGGCCGCGTAGGTCGGGCTGGTCATGGGTGCTGGCCTCCGAAGGCTCGCGCCTCAACCCTCCCCCCACTGCGGGGGAGGGTGGCCTGCGGAGCAGGCCGGGAGAGGGGCAGCGCGACGCTGATCAAGGTGACTCCCGCACCACGGTTCAGTCTCTTCCTGAAGCGGGGTTCCCCTCTCCCGCCCCGCTCCGCGGGGCACCCTCCCCCGCAGAGGGGGGAGGGTCGGCGCGCGTGGATCAACGTCATCCCGCCGCCCCCTCAGTCGAAGCCCAGGAACTCGAACAGCTCCCGGTCCTTCATCGGCGCCGCGGGCAGCGCCTCGACGCCCGCCCAGAGCGCTTCGGCGAGCTGCAGGTACTCCTGCTGCACCGCCAGCAGTTCCGGCGAGGGCTCCATCTCGAACAGCGTCGCCTTCCGCAGGCGCGAGCGGCGCACCACGTCGAGGTCGCGAAAATGGGCGAGGCGCTTGAGCCCCACCGCGTCGTTGAAGCGGTCGATCTCGTCGGTGGCCGCCGAGCGGTTGGCGATCACGCCGCCGAGGCGCACGCCGTAGTTCTTCGACTTGGCGTGGATCGCCGCGACGATCCGGTTCATGGCGAAGATCGAGTCGAAGTCGTTCGCCGTGACGATCAGCGCCCGGTCCGCGTGCTGGAGCGGCGAGGCGAAACCGCCGCAGACGACGTCGCCGAGCACGTCGAAGATCACCACGTCGGTGTCTTCGAGGAGGTGATGCTCCTTGAGGAGCTTCACGGTCTGGCCGACCACGTAGCCGCCGCAGCCGGTGCCGGCGGGCGGGCCGCCGGCCTCGACGCACATCACGCCGTTGTAGCCCTCGACCACGAAGTCCTCGACGCGCAGTTCCTCCGAGTGGAACTGCACCGCCTCCAGGGCATCGATCACGGTCGGCGCCAGGCGCTTCGTCAGCGTGAAGGTCGAATCGTGCTTGGGGTCGCAGCCGATCTGCAGAACCCGCTTGCCGAGCTTCGAGAAGGCGACCGAGAGATTCGACGAGGTGGTGCTCTTGCCGATACCGCCCTTGCCGTAGACGGCGAAGACCTTCGCGGTCTCGATGCGGATGTCCGGGTCGAGGGCGACCTGGAGGCTTCCCTCCTCCCGCCTCGCCGCCACCGGGTTTCGGATCGCGATGTTCATGCGGCAGCCTCCGCGGTGATGCCTTCGAGCCGGTCCTCCAGGGCCTCCTCGGCCCGGTCGAGCGCGGCGCGGGTCTCGGGGTCGGGGGTCCAGAAGCCGCGCCGGTGCGCCTCGATCAGGCGGTGGGCGACCTTGGCCGAAGCGGCGGGATTCAGCGCCGCCATGCGCTCGCGCATGGCCTCGTCGAGCACGTAGGTCTCGGTGATGCGCTGGTAGATCCAGGGCGCGACCTGATCGGTGGTCGCCGACCAGCCCACCGTGTTGGTGAGGTGCTGGTCGATCTGGCGCACGCCCTCGTAGCCGTGGCCGAGCATCCCCTCGACCCATTTCGGGTTGAGCATGCGGGTGCGGGTCTCCAGCGCCACCTGCTCGGCGAGCGAGCGCACCCGGCCCTCGCCCCGCGTCTGGTCGCTGATGTAGACCGGCACGCTCGTGCCGCGGGCGCGGGCCACCGCCCGGGCCATGCCGCCGAGCCCGTCGAAATAGTGGTCGACGCTCGTCACCCCGACCTCGACGGAATCGAGGTTCTGGTAGGCGAAATCGACCTCGGCCAGCACCGCCTGCATCAGCGCGCGCTGCGGCTGCGGCCTGCCCGTGCGGCCATACGCGAAGCTCTTGCGGCGGGAGAAGGTCTCGCAGAGGTCGGCCTCGTCCTCCCAGCGCCCGCTGTCGACGAGGTGGTTGAGGTTCGCCCCGTAGGCGCCCTCGGTGTTGCTGAAGACGCGCAAAGCCGCCGTCTCGAGGTCGATGTCGCGGGACGACGCGAGCGCCAGGGCGTGCTTGCGCACGAAGTTCTGCTCCGGCGGCTCCTCGGCGCTGGCCGCGAGATAGGCGGCCTCGGCGATGAGCTTCGTCTGCAGGGGCAGCAGGTCCCGGAAGATGCCTGAGAGCGTCGCCACCACGTCGATGCGCGGGCGGCCGAGTTCCGCGAGCGGGATCAGCGTCGCGCCGCAGAGCCGGCCGTAGCCGTCGAAGCGCGGCGCGGCCCCCATCAGCGCGAGCGCCTGCGCCACCGGCGCGCCCTCGCTCTTCAGGTTGTCGCTGCCCCACAGGACCAGGGCGACGCTCTCGGGGAGCGGGGCGCCGTCGGCCGCGTGGCGGGCGAGCAGCCGCTCGACCTGCGCGCGGCCATCCGCCAGCGCGAAGGCGCTCGGGATCCGGTAGGGGTCGAAGCCGTGGAGGTTGCGGCCGGTGGGCAGGATCGCGGGCGAGCGCAGCACGTCGCCGCCCGCGACCGGCGCCACGAAGCGGCCGTCGAGGGCGCGCAGCAGGGCCGGGATCTCGTGGTCCTCGGCGAGGAGCCGGTCGGTCTCGTAGAGCGCCTGGAAGGCCGCCCGCGCCGCATCGTCCGGGGCGAGCCCCGCCGCCGCGAGCGCCGTCTCGATGGACGCGCCCGCGACCAGACGCTCGATCCCGGCGCGGGCGGGCGCGAGGCCGTGGACGGATTCGGCGAGCGCCAGCAGCAGGTCGGCGCGCTCGGCCGGCGGCGTGCCCTGGCCGACGACGTGGAGCCCGTGCGGGATCAGGGTGTGCTCGACCTCGATCAGCCGGACGGCGAGGTCCGCGATGCGACGCTCGGCATCCTCACGCCACTCCTCGTCGGCGGTGGCGAGGTCGAGGGCCTCGGCCTGGCCGCGGATCAGGAGGGCGAGCTTCTCCCGCTCGGCCGCATCCTCGGGCGGCAGCGCGCGGCGGCGCTCCAGGGACGCCTTGAGGTCGATGAGCCCGCGATAGAGCCCGGCCTGGGCGAGGCTCGGGGTCAGGTAGCTCACCAGCGTCGCGGCGGCGCGGCGCTTGGCCAGCGTGCCCTCGGACGGGTTGTTGGCGGCGTAGAGGTAGACGTTCGGCAGCGCGCCGATCAGCCGCTCCGGCCAGCAGGCGGCCGAGAGGCCGGTCTGCTTGCCGGGCATGAATTCGAGCGCTCCGTGGGTGCCGAAATGCAGGACGGCGTCGGCGGAGAAATCCTCGCGCAGGTAGCGGTAGAAGGCCGAGAAGGCGTGGGTCGGCGCGAAGCCCTTCTCGAAGAGCAGCCGCATCGGATCGCCCTCGTAGCCGAAGGCGGGCTGCACGCCGACGAAGACGTTGCCGAAGCGCGCGCCGAGCACCAGCAGGGAGGCGCCGTCGCTCTGGTGGCGGCCGGGCGCCGGCCCCCACTGCGCCTCGATCTCGGCGAGGTGGGCCTCGCGCCGCACCTGCTCGTCGGCCGGGATGCGGTGGGCGACGTTGGCCGGGGTGCCGAAGCGGCCGGCATTGCCCTCCAGCACGCGCGAGCGCAGGGCATCGACCGTGTCCGGCACCTCGACCGCGTAGCCGTCTTCCCGCAGGCCCTTGAGCACGCGGTGAAGGGAGTCCCACACCGACAGGAAGGCGGCGGTGCCGGTCGCGCCCGCATTCGGCGGGAAATTGAACAGCACCACGGCGAGGCGGCGCTCATGCTTGGGCCGACGGCGCAGGGCGGCGAGCCGCGCGACCCGCTCGGCGAGGCATTCGGCCCGCTCGGGGTGGACCGCCATGTCGCGGGAGCCCTCGGCGCCCTTGGCCGAGCGCCCGCCGAACACCATCGGGGCGGTGGCGCCGTCGAGTTCGGGGATCGCCACCATCATGGTGGCCTCGACCGGCGACAGGCCGCGGTCGGAGGCCTCCCACTGCTCCAGGCTCTGGAACTCGACGGCGTGGGCGGCGAGGTAGGGTACGTCGAGCCGCGCCAGCATCGCGCCCGCCGCGGCGGCGTCGTTGTAGGCCGGGCCGCCGACGAGCGAGAAGCCGGTGAGCGAGACGAGCGCGTCGATCGCCGGGCGGCCGTTCTCGACGAAGAACCGCTCCACCGCCGGGCGGTTGTCGAGGCCGCTGGCGAAGGCCGGCACCACGGCGAGGCCGCGCGCTTCGAGGGCCGCGATCACCCCGTCGTAATGGGCGGTGTTCCCGGCGAGCACGTAGGAGCGCATCAGGAGCAGGCCGACCCGGCCGGTCGCGCCGGCCGGCACGGGCAGGCGGTCGGCGCGCTCGCCGACGCGGCCGGGCAGGCGCGGGTGGTAGAGGCCGGTCTCCGGATAGGCGACCGGGTCGGCGACCGCGAGGCGGCCCCGCCAGCCTGCCCGCGCGCCCGCCGCGTAGCGGGAGGCGAGGAAGCGCACGAGGTTGACGACGTTCTCGTCCGAGCCGGCGAGCCAGTACTGCAGGGTCATGAAGTAGGCGCGCACGTCCTGGGCCGAGCCCGGGATGAAGCGCAGGATGCGGGGAATCTGGCGGATCAGCGCCATCTGCCGGGCGCCGCTCCCCTGCGGGCCCTTGCGCCCGCGCAGCTTCTTGAGGAAGTCGAGGGCGCCGCGCTGCGAACCGTCCATCGCGAAGCGGTTCATCCGGGTGGTGCGGACCACCTCGGCGGCGGAGAGGCAGCCGACCATCGCGTCGCAATGCGGGCGGCGGGCGAGCAGGGCCGGCAGCACCGCCTGGACGTGCTCGTCCATGAACAGCATGGCCGAGAGCACGATGTCCGCCCGGGCGATGTCGGCCCGGCAGGCATCGAGGGCGGCCGGGTCGGTGTCCCACTCGGCGGCGGCGTGGAAGCCGAGGACCAGGCCGGGCGCCGTCGCGGCCAGCGTGCGGCGCGCCCGCTCCACCGCCCCGGCGAGGTGGTTGTCGAGGGTGACGATGACGACGCGCAGCTCCGGCAGCGCGCCCGCCGCCTCACCGGCTGAAATGCGCTTTGGCATCGTACAGGGTCTCGACGGTGATGAGGGGCAGCGCCCGCTCGCGGGCGAATCGCTCGGTGTTGCCGCGGGCCTTGCCCCGCACGAAGAACGGCACCTTCTTGAGTTCGCGCTCCGCCTCGATCGACCAGACCGCCGGCACGGCGATGCTGGCCGTCGCGGCGAGGACGGGCGCGAGCGCCGCCTCCTCGCGCGGGCGCCCGCCGAGATGCGAGGGAGCGACGCCGTCGTGGAATTCCGGGTCGTCCCGGAACATCGCGAGCAGGTGCTCCTCCAGGCCCATCATCAGCGGGTGGACCAGGGTGTCGAACAGGACGTTGGCGCCCTCGAAGCCCATCTGCGGCGAGTGGCGGGCGGGCACGTCCTGCACGTGCATCGGCGCCGAGATCACCGCGCAGGGAATGCCGAGCCGCTTGGCGACGTGGCGCTCCATCTGCGTGCCGAGCACCAGCTCGGGCTGCGCGGCCATGATCGCCGCCTCGACGGCGAGGTAGTCGTCGGTGACGAGCGCCTCGATGCCGTGGGCGGCCGCCTCCTCGCGCACCTCGCGGGCGAATTCCCGCGCGTAGGTGCCGAGGCCGACGAGGGCGAAGCCGAGTTCCGCCGTGGCGACCCGCGCCGCCGCGACCGCGTGGGTGGCGTCGCCGAACACGAAGACGCGCTTGCCCGTCAGGTAGGTCGAGTCGACCGAGCGGGAGTACCAGGGCAGCCGCGAGCCCTCGCCGTCGAGGACGGGCGACGGGTCGATTTCTGCCCGCGCCGCCACCGCCTCCACGAAGGCGCGGGTGCCGCGCACCCCGATCGGCGGGATCTCCACGAAGGGCTGGCGATGGGTGCGCTCCAGCCACTGGGCGGCGGCGCGCGCCACCTCGGGATAGAGCACCACGTTGATGGCGGCGTCGCCGAGCCGGGCGAGGTCGGCGGGCGTCGCGCCGAGCGGCGCCACGACGTTCACGGCGATGCCGAGCCTCTCGAGAAGGGCGCGGACCTCGCGCAGGTCGTCGCGGTTCCGGAAGCCGAGGGACGTCGGCCCGAGGATGTTGCAGGTCGCCCGCGCGGGCGGCGTCTCGGGAGCGCGGGCGAGCGCGCGGACCAGCCGGTAGAAGGTCTCGGACGCCCCCCAGTTCTCTTTCTTCTGGTAGGCGGGCAGGTCGAGCGGGATAACCGGGATCGGTAGGCCGAGCGCCCGGGACAGGCCGGCCGGATCGTCCTGCAGCAGCTCAGCCGTGCAGGAGGCGCCGACGATCATCGCCTGTGGGCGGAAGCGCCCGTAGGCGGCGGCCACCGCCTGCTTGAAGATCTCCGCGGTGTCGGACCCGAGGTCGCGGGCCTGGAAGGTCGTGTAGGTGACGGGCGGGCGGGCGTCGCGCCGCTCGATCATCGTGAAGAGCAGGTCGGCGTAGGTGTCGCCCTGCGGCGCGTGCAGCACGTAGTGCAGGCCGCGCATGGAGGCGGCGATCCGCATCGCGCCGATGTGGGGGGGTCCCTCGTAGGTCCAGAGCGTGAGCTGCATCCGCCTAGACCTCCAGCCGCGCGCGGCGCGCGAGGGGACGGGTGAACAGCCCGGCGAGGTCGCCGGCCTGGTCGTAGCCCTGGATCGGGGTGAACAGGAGCTCGATCGACCACTTGGTCGCGAGGTCCTCCGCCTCGAGCGGATTGGCGAGGCCGAGGCCGCAGACCGTGAGGTCGGGCCGCGCCGCGCGGCAGCGGTCGAGCTGGTCGTCGAGGCTCTGGCCCTCGGTGACCGCTGTCCCGTCGGGCAGCAGCGCGAGATCCTCGGCGAGGTGGCTGCGATGCAGGTAGGGCGTGCCGACCTCGATCAGCTCCGCGCCCATCTCCCGCGACAGGAACCGCGCGAGCGGCACTTCCAGTTGCGAATCGGGGAAGAAGAACACGCGCTTCCCCGCGAGGCGCGCCCGGTGGGCGCCGAGGGCCCGCGCGGCCCGGGCGCGGCCCGCCGCCGTCACCTCGGCGATTCGGGCAGCCGGGATGCCGAAGGCGCGGGCGGCGGCCTCGAGCCAGAGGGTGGTGCCCTCCTGGCCCAGCGGGAACGGCGCCGGGATGCGGGCGGCGCCGCGATCCTCAAGCGCCCGGGCGGTGTCGGCGAGAAAGGGCTGCGCCAGGATGTAGCGCGTGCGCGGCCCGATCGCCGCGCGGTCGGCAGCGCGCCGCCCCGGCAGGAACCGGACCGTGCCGATCCTGAGATCGGCCAAGAGCCGCGCGAACTGGTCCTCGACCACGTCCGCGAGCGCCCCGACGACGAGGAGCGCGGTCTCGTCCCCCGCCGGCAGGTCGGGCACCATCGCGGAAAGGCAGGCATCCTCGCCCTGCGTGAAGGTCGTCTCGATGCCGCTCCCCGAGTAGCTGAGGACGCGCACCGCCGGCGCGAAATCCGCCGACAGGCGGGCGGCCGCGCGGGAGAGGTCGAGCTTGATCACCTCGGAGGGGCAGGAGCCGACCAGGAACAGCAGCTTGATGTCGGGCCGGCGCTCCAGCAGGCGGCGGACCACGCGGTCGAGCTCCTCGTGCGCGTCGGCGAGGCCGGCGAGGTCGCGCTCCTCGATGATCGCCGTGGCGAAGCGCGGCTCGGCGAAGATCATCACGCCCGCCGCCGACTGGATCAGGTGCGCGCAGGTGCGCGAGCCGACCACCAGGAAGAAGGCGTCCTGGATCTTGCGGTGGAGCCAGACGATGCCGGTGAGGCCGCAGAACACGGCCCGCTGGCCGCGCTCCTGACGGATCTCCGGCCCGCAGGCCACGGGAGCGGCGAGGCCCGTCATCGCGCCGCCTCCGCGAGAGCGGCGGCCGGGACGCGGCCGGGAGCCTGCAGGCGGGCGGCGCGCAGCTTCAGGAGGAACTGCGCGGCGTTGACGACGTAGCTGGCATAGGCGGAGAGCGCCAGGAGCATCAGCCCGGCGACCGTCAGCGCGCCCGTCGCCAGGGCGGCGAGGTAGGCCGTGTGCAGGGCCAGCACCAGCATGCTGACCGCGTCCTCCCAGTAGAAGGCCGGCGCGAACAGGTAGCGCCCGAACACGTCCTTCTCCCAGAGGGAGCCGGTGATCATGATCGCGTAGAGGGCGAGCGTCTTCGCCACCACCGAGGCGTTGGCGAGCCCCGCCCCCTCCCCGGTGGCGAGCGTGCGCAGCACCAGCGCGAGGCTCACCAGGAACACCGCGAACTGGATCGGCGCGAGCACCCCCTGGACCAGGGTCCAGGGCGAGGCGTCGCGGCGCCGCCGCTCGGCCTCGCTGTACAGAACCGGCCGGTCCGTGGACGTCGCCATCGCGCCTGCCCCGCTGTCGATTCCGCCCCACCGGCCTGGTCGGGCCGGGGTGCCGTCGTGAGGGAAGCCTAGGGCCGGGGGCGCGCGAGTGTCAACACAAGTTGACAGTCGGATCGGGTGACAATTCCGGGGACCTCCCGCGATTGTCACTTGCCGCAGCGCTGGAGACGGGTATCTTGGCCAGAATTCGCGCTCCTCGCCGTGTCGACGGCGAGGGCACAAGTAGAAAAAAAATCCACAACAACAAGCACATCCGAGTTTCCGGCACATCGGGGAGGGACCGATGGGAGATCATGCGCAAGCCGGCGTCTTGCCCGCCGGCGCCTTCGCGCCCCGGGACGGCTCCCGAGACGGATTCCACGGGATCCGCAAGCGGCCGCGGTGGCGCGACGACCTCGCGCAGGTGGTCGAGGCGGAGATCATCCCGCGGCTGATGCTGGCCCATCGCGGCCGGCAGCCGGTGGCCCGCGTCGCGGCGCGCCTCCCCGACGCCGACAACATCGCCCACCTCACCGCCCTGCTGCTCGCGCCGCAGGACCGGGACGCCATGGCGGCGATGCTCGCGCTGCTGGAGGACGGCCTGACCCTGGAGGGGCTGCTGGTCGGCCTGCTCGCCCCCACCGCCCGCCACATCGGCCGGTTGTGGGAGGAGGATGCCTGCGATTTCGTGCAGGTGACGGTGGCGATGGCGCGCCTGCGCCGGATCGTCCACGACCTGGAGACACTCTACCGCGACCCGCAGCCGGTCGATCCGGCCTCGCCGCGCATCCTGCTCCTGCCCGCCCCGGGCGAGACGCATACCTTCGGGCTGACCTTCGCGGCCCACTTCTTCGCCGAGGCCGGCTGGGAGGTGGTGACCAGCGTCGATGCCTGCCACGCCGCCGCCCTGGCGCGCCTGCGCACCGAGTGGTTCGACGTCGTCGGCCTGTCGCTCTCCTGCGACGTCCATTTCGAGCGGCTGGTCGAGGCCGTTCCGGCGATGCGGCGGATCTCGCGCAACCGCGATCTCGGGGTGCTGGTGGGCGGCCCCGCCTTTCTCGATCGGCCCGACCGAGTCCTGTGCGTCGGGGCCGACGCGTCGGCGGCGGATGTCCGGGATGCCCCGGGAATCGCACGACGCTTGCTTGATCTGCGGGTTAGAGCCTGCTGATAGTCCTGTTCGGTGCGGTCCGCGTGCAGTGGTGACCCTTGAACAGACCCGTGAGCCCTGCTGCGAAGGAAGCTTTCGCGGTGCTTCGAGACGCCGTCTCACGCCTCGATTCCCGGATGACGGGAACGCTCGTCGCCACGGCGAGCGACGTCTCGCTGGTGGTCGACGGCGGCGGCGTGATTCGCGACGCGACCTTCGGGGCCGAGGGGCTCTCGGAGGAGGCCGGTGAGGATTGGCTGGGCCGGCGCTGGATCGACACGGTGACGGTGGAGAGCCGTCCCAAGATCGCCAGCATCCTGAAGGACGCCGAGCCCGGCGCGGTCACGCGCTGGCGGCAGGTCAACCACCCCTCCGCCAGTGGCGGCGCCGACGTGCCGATCCGCTACTCCGCCCTGCGGGTTCCGGATGGCGGCGAGATCATCGTGGTCGGCCGCGACCTGCGCGCCCTCTCGGCCCTGCAGCAGCGGCTCGCCGAATCGCAGCAGGCGCTGGAGCGCGACTACGCCCGCCTGCGCAGCGCCGAGACCCGCTACCGGGTGCTGTTCCAGCTCGCGGGCGAGCCGGTCCTGATCGTCGACGCGGCCACCCGGCGCATCACCGAGATCAACCCGGCCGCCGCGCGGCTCCTCGGCCGCGCCGCCAAGCGCATCGTCGGGCGCGACCTCGTCGACCTGTTCGAGCCCGAGGGCGCGCGCGCCGTGCAGCCGCTGCTGGTGGGGCTGCGACTCACCGGCCACGCGGAGGACCTCGTGCTGCGACTCGCCCATCGGCGGGGCGAGGCGCGGCTCTCCGCGGCGCTCTTCCGCGAGGAGGCGGGCACCAACATCCTGGTGCGGCTCGCGCCGCTCGCGCCCCCGGCCGGACCGGCGGAGACGCGCTCCGGGGCGCTGGAGGTGATCGAGGCGATGCCCGAGGGCTTCGTCGTCACCGACCGCGACCGGCGCATCATCGGGGCCAACGCCGCCTTCCTCGATCTCGCGCAGCTCGCCACCCAGCACCAGGCCAAGGGCGAGCCCCTGGAGCGCTGGCTCGGCCGCGAGGGCGCCGAACTCTCCGCGCTGTTCGGCACGCTCGCCGAACACGGCTCGGTCCGGCACTTCGCCACGGTGGTGCGCGGCGAGTTCGGCAGCGTCGAGGAGGTCGAGGTCGCGGCGGTGTCGGTGCCGGGGGGCGACAAGCCCTGCTTCGGCTTCACCCTGCGCGGCCTGCCCCGCCGCGTCGCCGCCCCGCCCTCCGGCGGCCGGGAGCTGCCGCGCTCGGTCGAGCACATGACGGAACTCGTCGGCCGCGTCTCCATGAAGGCGCTGGTGCGCGAGACCACCGACCTGATCGAGCGCCTGTGCATCGAGGCGGCTCTGCGCATCACCAACGACAACCGCGCCTCGGCGGCCGAGATGCTCGGCCTCAGCCGGCAGGGCTTCTACGCCAAGTTGCGCCGCTACGGCCTCGGCGACCTCGACGGCCCGGAGGAGGCGGAGGACGGCGAGGGCTGACGGCCGGGCCGCGATCCTACGCATCGCCGCGATCCTACAGATCGCCACGAGTGTAAAGTTTACTTGACACTCGCGCGGGGTTCATCCCACCCTGGCGGCATGACGACCAAGCCCCTGGCGGTTCCCGCGCCGCGCGCGCTGGTGGAACTCCTCAAGCCGATCACCTGGTTCGCACCGATGTGGGCCTTCGCCTGCGGGGTGGTCTCCTCGGGCGGCGGCCTGGGAGAGCGCTGGCCGGTGGCGCTGGCCGGCATCCTGCTCGCCGGACCCCTCGTCTGCGCCACGAGCCAGGCGGTGAACGACTGGTTCGACCGGCACGTCGACGCGATCAACGAGCCGCAGCGGCCGATTCCCTCCGGGCGCATCCCGGGGCGATGGGGGCTGTACGTCGCGTCGGCCTGGACCCTGCTGTCCCTGGCGGTCGCCGCCCTGCTCGGGCCGCTGGTGCTCGGGGCCGCCCTGTTCGGGCTCACGCTCGCCTGGATCTACAGCGCCCCGCCCCTGCGCCTGAAGCGCAACGGCTGGTGGGGCAACACCGCCTGCGGCCTCTGCTACGAGGGATTGCCGTGGTTCACGGGCGCCGCCGTGATGGCGACCGCGCTGCCGGACCGGCGCGTGATCCTGCTCGCCGCCCTCTACAGCCTGGGCGCCCACGGCATCATGACCCTCAACGACTTCAAGTCGGTGGAGGGCGACCGGCGCACCGGCATCCGCTCGCTGCCGGTACAGCTCGGCTCCGACCGCGCCGCCCGCCTCGCCTGCCTCGTCATGGCGGCCCCTCAGGCCGTGGTCGTCGCCGCGCTCCTCGCCTGGGACCGCCCCTGGCACGCGGGCCTCGTGGCGGCGCTCCTTGCCGGCCAGGGCCTGCTGATGCGCCGCTTCCTCGCCGACCCGCGCGGGCGGGCGGCGTGGTACAACGGCACCGGCACGCTCCTCTACGTGCTCGGGATGCTGGCCGCGGCGATGGCCCTGCGCGGGGGCGCCGCGTGAGCCCGGCCGCCGCCTTCGGCTGGGGCACCATCCTGCGCCTCGGCCTCGTCCAGACCGCACTCGGCGCCGTCGTGGTGCTGATGACCTCGACCCTCAACCGCGTGATGGTGGTGGAGCTGGCGCTGCCCGCCGCGGTGCCCGGCGCGCTGGTGGCGCTGCACTATGCCGTGCAGGTGCTGCGCCCGCGCTGGGGCTACGGCTCGGACGTCGGCGGTCGGCGCACGCCCTGGATCATCGGCGGCATGGCGCTGTTGTCGCTGGGCGGCGTCGGGGCGGCCGCCGGCACGGCGCTCACCGCCTCCCATCCGGCCGCGGGCCTCGCGCTCTCGGTCCTCGCCTTCCTGGGCGTCGGCATCGGCGTCGGGGCGGCCGGCACCTCGCTCCTGGTGCTGCTCTCGACCGGCGTCGCGCCGCACCGGCGGGGCGCCGCCGCGACGATCGTCTGGATCATGATGATCGCGGGCTTCGTCGTCACCGCCCCGACCGCCGGGCACCTGCTCGACCCGTTCTCGCAGGAGCGCCTCGTTGCGGTGGCGGCAGGCGTGTCGGTGATCGCCTTCCTGGTCGCGCTGGCGGCGGTGTGGGGCGTCGAGCCCGTCCGCGCCGCCTCGTCCCCGGGCGCGGAGCCGCGGCGGCCCTTCCGGGCGGTCCTGGCCGAGGTCTGGGCGGAGCCGGAGGCGCGGCGCTTCACGGTCTTCATCTTCCTGGCGATGCTCGCCTACAGCGCGCAGGAACTCATCCTCGAACCCTTCGCGGGCCTCGTCTTCGCGATGACGCCCGGCGCCACCACGAAACTCGCGGGCCTGCAGAACGGCGGGGTGCTGGCCGGGATGGTGCTCGTCGCGCTCGTCACGGCTTCCGCCCGGGGGCGGCTCGCCTCGCTGCGGTTGTGGACCGTCGCGGGCTGCCTCGGCTCGGCGCTCGCGCTCCTGGCGATCGCCGCCTGCGGCTTCGGCGGCCCCGATGGGCCGCTGCGCGCCTGTGTGGCGGCGCTCGGCCTGGGCAACGGCGTCTTCGCGGTGGCGGCGATCGGCTCGATGATGGGGCTCGCCGGCAGCGGCGGGTCGGCGGGCGGCGAGCGCCGCCACGGCACCCGCATGGGCGTCTGGGGCGCCGCGCAGGGCGTGGCCTTCGGGCTCGGCGGTTTCCTCGGCGCGGTGGGCGTCGACGTCGCCCGGCTCGTGCTCGGCGCCGTGGTGCCGGCCTACGCGACGGTGTTCGCGGCCGAGGCGGTGCTCTTCTTGGCCGCCGCCGGGCTGGCGACGCGGATCGGCGGCGCGGAGCCGGCGCGGCGCGCGGAGCCGGGCCGGCTCGCCGTGGCGTAGGGTTGACCCGGTTCGAAGCATGGCGCGATTCCCCTCTCTCGAGTGGGAGAGGGGTCAGGGGTGAGGGTGGCTCGGGTCCAGCAAGAAGACTGAACCGTCCAGCTGATAGCGGTACGGCTCACTCTACTTGCTGAAGCGTCCGTCCCTCACCCCTGACCCCTCTCCCACTCGGGAGAGGGGATCCCGCGCCTGACCCAGTGCCGACGGTTGGGGAGGAACGGCCATGGACCATGAGATCGTCGACGTGGTGGTGGTGGGCGGCGGGCCGGCCGGGGCGACGGCGGCGACCGACCTCGCGCGGCTCGGCCGCCGGGTCGCGCTCCTCGACAAGGCCGGGCGCATCAAGCCCTGCGGCGGCGCCATCCCGCCGCGGCTGATCCGCGACTTCGCGATTCCCGACGACCTGCTCGTCGCGAAGGTCCGCTCCGCCCGCATGGTCTCGCCGAAGGACCGGGCGGTCGACATGCCGGTCGGCGACGGCTTCGTCGGCATGGTCGACCGCGGCCCCTTCGACGAGTGGCTGCGCAACCGCGCCGCTTTGGCCGGCGCCGAGCGGCGCACCGGCACCTACCTGCGCCTAAGCCGCGACGGCGACGGCCTCGCCACGGTCCATTACCGCCGCCGCACCGGCGAGGAGGCGCGCCTGAGAGCGCGGCTCGTCATCGGGGCGGACGGCGCCAACTCGGCGGTCGGCCGCCAGGAGATCCCCTGCCACGCCAAGATGCGTCAGGTCTTCGCCTATCACGAGATCGTCCGCACCCCGGCGGCGAGCGCCGTCGAGGGCACGCGCTGCGACGTCTACTACCAGGGCGTCCTCTCGCCCGACTTCTACGCCTGGATCTTCCCGCACGGCGACACGCTGAGCGTCGGCACCGGCAGCGCCCGCAAGGGCTTCGCCCTGCGCGAGGCGGTGGGGCGCCTGCGCGCGGCGACCGGGCTCGACCACGGCGAGACGGTCCGGCGCGAAGGCGCGCCCCTGCCGCTCAAGCCGCTGCGCCGCTTCGACAACGGCCGCGACGTGCTCCTAACCGGCGACGCCGCCGGCCTCGTGGCCCCGGCCTCGGGCGAGGGCATCTACTACGCGATGCTGGGCGGGCGCCTCGCCGCGGAGGCCGCGGAGGAGTTCCTGGAGACGGGCGATGCCCGCGCGCTGGCCCAGGCGCGCCGCCGCTTCCTGAAGGCGCACGGCCGGGTGTTCTGGATCCTGCGGATGATGCAGGCGGTCTGGTACCGCAACGACGCCCTGCGCGAGCGCTTCGTGAGCATCTGCCGCGACCCGGACGTCCAGTCGCTGACCTGGGATTCCTACATGAACAAGGAGCTGGTGCGCGCCAAGCCGGCCGCCCACGCGCGGATCTTCTTCAAGGACCTCGCGCACCTGTTCGGCTGGGTCTCGCCGTGACCGCGGCGCTCGACGCGGGAGTCGCGCCGGTCGTCGTGGCGGCGGTCGCGGCCATCCTGGTCGCCGCGGCGGGGGCGCGGCTCACCACGCTCGGCCCCTGGTACGCGCGCCTGCGCGTGCCCGCCTGGAAGCCGCCCGACTGGGCCTTCGGCCCGGTCTGGACCGTGATCCTGTCGCTCGCGGCGACTGCCGGGGTACTGGCATGGACCGCCGCACCCGCGGGCGCCGAGCGCGCGTGGCTCATCGCGGCCTTCGCGGCGAACGGCGCCCTCAACATCGCCTGGAGCGGGGTGTTCTTCCGCCTGCGCCGGCCGGACTGGGCGCTCGTCGAGGTGGCGGCCCTCTGGCTCTCGGTGGCCGTGCTGCTCCTCGCGGCCGGGCGCCACTCGGGCGTCGCGGCCCTGCTCCTCCTGCCCTACCTCGTCTGGGTCGGGATCGCCGCCCTCCTCAACTGGTCGATCGTGCGCCTGAACCGGCCGTTCTGACGGATTGTCGCGGATGCGACAAAACCGACCGCCGCGCGTTCCACGCGAACTCGCGGCGGTTCTTCTTCGTTGCAGGGAGGTTGCGTTGTCTCCCCTGCGTCAGGGCCGTCCAGCACCCGCCCACCGAGGTGGGGGAGGAGCGCGCGCGTGTCGGATTTCTTCGCGAGCGGTCGCTTCGTCGACCTCGCCCTCGTGCTCGTGGCCGCGGAGGCCGTCATCCTCGTCCTGTGGCGCCGCCGCGGGCGGGGGCCGGCGCCCGCGGGCCTGTTCGTCAACCTCGCATCGGGCGCCTGCCTGATGCTGGCGGTCCGCGCCGCCGTCGCGGGCGCATCCTGGACGTGGCTGGCGCTCGCCCTCGCGGCGGCGGGCGCCGCCCACCTCGCCGATCTCTGGCTGCGGCTCAGGCCGGACGCCCGATAGGACTCACTGCGGAGGAAGCCCATGCGTCGCATCACGGCCCTGGTTCTCGGCTCCAGCGCGCTCGCGGCCCTCGCCGCCGGCGCGGCGTCGGCGCAGGGCGCCCCGACCGACCTCGTGGAGCGGGGCAAATACCTCGCCACCGCCGGCGATTGCGTCGCCTGTCACACCGCGCCGGGCGGCAAGCCCTTCGCGGGCGGCTACTACGTCACCTTCCCGGGTGGGATCGGCAAGCTCGCGACGCCGAACATCACGCCCGACAAGGAGACCGGCATCGGCAGCTGGAGCGACGACGACTTCAGGCGCGCCATGCACGAGGGCATCACCAAGAACGGCAGCTACCTCTACCCGGCCTTCCCGTTCCCCTGGTACACGAAGGTCTCGGACGAGGACGTGCGGGCGATCAAGGCCTACCTGTTCTCGCTCGAGCCCGTGAACGCGCCCCGCAAGCCGGCCGACATCGCCTTCCCGTTCAGCATCCGCGACGGGTTGCTGGCCTGGCGCCTCGCCTTCTTCAGCGAGGGCCGCTTCGCGCCCGATCCGAAGGCGAGCGAGCCGATCAACCGCGGCGCCTACCTGGTCGAGGGCCTCGGCCATTGCGGCGCCTGCCACAACGGCAGCAAGCTCGTCGGCGCCTCGCAGTGGAGCGGCTACCTGGAAGGCGGCACGATCGACGGCTGGTACGCGCCGAACCTGTCGGGCGACGACAAGGAGGGGTTGGGCCGCTGGAGCGAGGACCAGCTCTTCACCTACCTGAAGACCGGGGCGGCGCCGGGGCGCGCGGGCGTCGTGGCCGGCCCGATGCGGCAGGTCATCGAGGAGAGCCTGAGCAAGCTGAGCGACGCGGACGTGCGCGCCATCGCGGTCTACCTCAAGTCCGTGCCGGCCAAGGCCACCTACACGCCGGACGTGAAGTCGGACTTCAAGCAGGCCGCGGCGCCGGGGGCGGACGTCTACCTGAACCGCTGCGTCGCCTGCCACCGGCCGGAGGGCCAGGGGGTGCCGGGCGCGATCCCGCCGCTCGCCGGCAACGGCGCCGTGCTGGCGAAGGGGCCCGAGACGGTGATCCGGGTGATCCTCGGCGGCCTCGACGCCAAGGGCGACTACGCGCCGATGCCGGCGGTGGGCGTCGGCATGACCGACGAGGAGGTGGCGGCGGTGACGAACTACGTCCGCCAGACCTTCGGCAACCAAGCCCCGCCGACCGCCGATTCGGGCAAGGTGGCCTCGCTGCGGGCCGAGACCCAGACCATGCTGGCCGGCAACGCGCCCTGCGAGACGGTGGCAAATCCGGACCTCGCCAAGGCGCTGGAGCAGGCGGACGCGGCGGGCCAGCTGAAGGGGCTCAAAGCCGAGCAGATGCTGCCGCGGGTCGCGACGCTGCTCCCGGCGGTGCGGCAGGCCGCGCCCCAGGCGGACCAGGCCGCGCTGGTGAACGGGCTGACGGCCACCTTCTGCCAATCGGCCGATCGCGCGACCGTGGGCCTCGACTGGCCGGTGGCGCTCGGCAACTTCGCCGGGCTGGTCTACGGGCAGATCAAGAACCCGAGCCGGGCGGAGAAGTAGGGGGGCATCAAGGGGAGTGGGAGAACTCCCCACTCCCAGGTGAGAGACGCAGCTTGCCCCGAAGAGGGTACGGCATCACACCCCGGTTCTGGCGATAATCCTATTTCCTCATGCTGAGGCGCGAAGGGAGCCTCGAAGCACCCCAGAACGTTCCATCCAAGGCGCCCGGGTCTTGGATGTGCGGTCAGGAGTGCTTCGAGGCTCCCTCCGGTCGCACCTCAACATGAGGGATGGTGCGTCTTCCATACCCGTCCGCCTGATGACTGAGCTACCGAGATGGGAGCGAACATCGTTGCGGAAGTTCGATCCTCTCCCCGAACGCGGGGAGAGGAACTCTGGCGCGCTCAGCAAAGCACCTCAACCGCTACCGCGGATCCACGCCCTGCTCCGGGCGCGGCGGGCCGCCGTGGTGGTCGGTGAAGCTCGACCGCTCGCCCGTCTCCTTGGCCCGCTGGACCCGCATCCGCTGCCAGATCAGGAACAGGATGACCAGCGCGAAGGTCGTGAAGGCGAGCATGTAGATCAGGCCGGAATCGCCCATGGGTGTTCCCTCCGGGAGCGCCCGCAGGCGCGTTGCGAGAGAGCAACGACCGGTTGATCCGGCCGCGGCCGCACTTGTGGACCCAACGTGCGGTCCCGACCCGACGGTGAATGCGGCAAATCGTCGTGAGATCAGCCGCGGATCACGCCAAATATCAAGAATGACAATCTTCCAAAAAAAGGCCCCGCTTCCGACGGGAAGCGGGGCCTTTTCACGGTGGAGCTTCAGACCCGCCGGTCCTCACGGCTTCGGCAGCGGGCCTCCGGCGAGTTCCGGGTAGTCCTTGAGCATGCTGACACCGTTGAGGGGCTTGGCGAGGCCCTGGTGGCAGGTGGTGCAGTTGACCTTGGGCGGATCGCCCTCCGGCCCGAGCCGCGCCTCCGGCAGAACCGGCGTCAGCGGGTCGATGTAGTTGCCGTTGACGTCCCGCACCATCCGGATCCCGTGCCAGGCGGTCACGCGCTTGGGCGTGCTCTGGTCCCAGGAGAAGAAGGCGCGGCTGTTGTGGCAGTAGGTGCAGTTGACCCCCAGACTCTCCGACATGTGGATCATCAGGGCGTAGGTGCGCTCGGTGGTCTGGATCGGTTTGCTCGGGCTCGTCGGCAGGGCGGTGCGGGCGGCGACCCGCACGGCGTAATTGTCGACGTCCTTGTCCCCGAGCAGGTCCCGGTAGGGATCGTAGTAGAGCGAGGTCAGGCCGGCCTGCCGGCTCGGGTGGTTCTTGCCGGCGTCGCGGGCGGCGAAACCCTGAGCGTGCGGCGGGCCCGGGTCGTTGTGCCAGACGTTGAGCGGGACCGGATTGCCGCGGTGGCAGGTGTAGCAGGTCACGCCGGTCTGGCCGACGTGGTTCTTCCAGTCCGCGTTCACGTGGCGGACCATCTTGAGCATCGAGCGCGCCACCGTCTTCGCGTAGACGCTGTCATCCGCCATGTTCTCGACGTTGTGGCAGTAGGCGCAGCCCTGCTCGGGGGCGACCCACTCGGTGATCGAGACCATCAGGCGGTTGAACTGCTCCGTCGAGAGGTCGGTGAGGACCTGCACGTTCTGGTAGGTCTTGGTGGCGGGGTCGCCGCCCGGCTCGGCGGGGTCCTGCGGCGCCGGGGCGACGTTCGCCTCGATGAGCGCCGCGGTCACCCGCGGGTTCGTCACGGCCACCATGCCGGTTCCGCGGAAGCCCACCTGCTCGGAATTGACCGGCGGGTGCGTCCAGCCCGCCGTTCCGAACATCGCCCCGGTCAGGAGGACCGCGGCCACGACGCCGAGGATCTGCAGGGCCAGTCTCATGGCGTGCCTCCCGGGGCTGCGAGGGGATCGATCACCGGCCCGTAGATCTGCGGGTAGCTCGGGGCGACGCCGTGCTTGACGGCCCAGAGGAACCAGTTGTCGACCACCGTGCCGGTGAGCAGGATGCCGATGCCGCCGGTGAGCGTGGTGAGCACCGCGAACCACCACGCCCAGCGGTGGACCGATTCCATCGTGGCGTTGAAGCCCATGGTCCAGCGCCAGAACAGGGCGGCGCGCTCGGTGGCCGTGCCGCGGTCCACGATCTGCTCGATCTCCCGCTCGCCGCCGTAGCGGCTCACCGCCAGGATGGTGCCGCCATGCATGGCGAAGAGCAGCGTCGACCCGTACAGGAAGACGATCGAGAGCATGTGGAACGGATTGTAGAACAGGTTGCCGTAGCGCAGCGAGAAGGCCGCGGTCCAGTCGAGATGCGGGAAGATGCCGAAGGGCACCGCCTCGCTCCAGCGCCCCATCAGGATCGGCCGGATGAAGCCGAGCACGAGGTAGAGCCAGATCGCCGACGCGAAGGCCCAGGGGACGTGGTAGCCGAGCCCGAGCGCCTGGGCGCGGCGGAACATCCGCACCCACCACAGCAGGATCGACGTGGTGAGGAAGAAGCCGGCGAGCAGCCACCAGCCGCCCTCCGCCAGCGGCGGCAGGATCTTCAGCCCGTATTCGGGGCGGGGCGGCTCCAGGGCCAGCCAGGGCAGTTGCCGAAGGAACTGGACCGGGTCCCAGTTCACCGAGGCCCACATGTTGAGGCCGATGATCTCGAAGGCGATCAGCCCGCTCACCAGCGACAGCGTGCCGAGCGTGCCGAGATAGATCGGCCCGACCTGCGCGTTGCCGATCAGGCCGGCGAGGAAGCTGAAGCTGCCCTTGCCGACCCGCTTCTCGATCTGCGGGATCGTGACCCCGGGCTCGGGGTGCAGGGGATGGACCTGCACCTGCGTGTAGATGTTCTGATAATACCCCATGGTGGCGTCAGCCTTCTGCGATGAGGCGCGGGGACGAAGGGTTGCGGGCCGGCCTCAGCGCCAGACCGGCAGGTTCAGCCACCAGCCCCACCACTCGGGCCAGCCGCGGGTCCAGAACGGGCCGCTGATCACGATGCAGACCGCGCTCCAGAACCCGGCCGAGAGGGCCAGGAACAGGCCGAGCCGGTGGATGCCGAGCGTGCCGATCGAGTAGCCGATCGTGTCGCGGAAGTAGGTGTCCTCGTGCTCGGGCGTCTTCACCACCTCGCCCTTGCCGGGATTGGTGGAGGACAGGATCAGGGAGCCGTGCAGCGCCAGCGCGAACGTCGTCGTGAAGAAGAACGTCACGCCGAGCATGTGCGCCGGATTGTAGTGGAAGTGCAGGTACTGGTAGCCGACGTTCGACACCCAGTCGAGATGGCTGAGGATCCCGTACGGGAAGCCGTGACCCCAGGCGCCCATCAGCAGCGGGCGGACCACCACCAGCGTCACGTAGGCGAGGATCGCCACCGAGAAGGCGAAGGGCACGTGATACCCGATGCCGAGCTTGCGGCAGATCTCGACCTCGCGCAGCGCCCAGGAGCCGAAGGCCCCGATGGCGCAGAAGGTGATGAGCTGCCACAGGCCGCCCTCCCGCAGGGGGGCGAGCGCCAGCCCGTATTTGAGGTCGGGGGGCGCGATGTTGATCTGCCAGATGTTCCAGGTCGGGCCGAGCGCGGCCCCCCAGACGATCAGGCCGGTGCCGAGCAGGCTGAAGAACAGGGTCGTAACCCCGAAGAAGCCCACGAAGAACGGTCCGACCCAGAAGTCGAACAGGTCGCCGCCGATCAGCGTGCCGCCGCGGACCCGATATTTCCGCTCGAAGTTCAGCATGGCCATGCTGCCTGCCCTCCCCTGCCGCGTGTCGATCGCCCGCGGGCGGCGCCCCGGTCGAGGCCGGTCGCCGTCCGCGGTGTGGAGCGCCCGCGGGCGCCCCGATTGTCGGCCGTCAGGTCGGCAGCACGAGGCTGTGCGCGATCTCGGCCCGCTTCGCCGCGGGTCCCTCCAGCCAGTTGAACCGGCTGGTGCTGAGCAGGATGAAGTGGATCAGCAGGGCGAGGACGAAGAGGAAGGTGAACAGCGCCACCAGCGTGCGGCGCGGATCGAAGAGAAGCCAAACCTTGTGCATGGCGTGTGTTCCTTCCTCAGGCGATGAACGGCAGGAGGCCGTGGGCGGCGTAGTGAACGCCGTCCGTCAGCGCGGAGTAGCCGTTCGGCCCCGGCAGCCAGGGCCGCCACAGCCAGACGAGGAAGTGCGCGACGACCGCGATCGCCGTGAAGATGATGAAGCTGGTGACGAAGATTCCGTGGAACTCCTTCGCCTCCGCCTCGGTGAGCCCCGAGAGCGTACTGGGTTTGTCGATGCCGTTGGCCATTGCCGAACCTCCGGATGCGGATCCGCGCGGGGGATCCCGCGCGGGGTGGTCGCCCGACCTCGCGGACGGGCTTTGGTTCCGCCGCCGTGGCGGCGGCGGATACGGCCCGCGTCAGCCCATGAAGGCGAAGGGGATGGCCGAGAGGGCCATCGCCCGCGCCTCGCCGAACACGGAGCGCCGGGGTCCGGGGGGCGGGAAGCCGCGGCCCGGAAGGATGCGTTGCAGGACGGCCGCGGCCAGGAAGACCGGGTAGGTCGCGCCGAGGATGACGCGGAACTGGACCTGCTCCGCATGGGACCGCGAGACCGTGGCGAACGGACGGGGCATGGCGTCGTCTCTCCTCCTCGCGCCGCGCGGCGCGTGTTTCCCGCGGGCCTCTCCCGGGCCCGGATCGGGGACCCGCGCGGCTGGCGCCGCGCCGGCCCTGGCGGCCCGAGAGCCGCTGGCGGCGCTCAGGCCGCCGCCGCGAGCGCGACGCGGGCGCGCTCGACGCAGAGTTCGGTGACGCGCTCGGACCCGACCCGGCGCGCCTCACGCTCGGCCGCGTCGCGCAGGCGCTTGGCGACCGAGATCCGCACCAGCACCGGGCTCGCCGCCACCGAGGCGTCGAGGCGCGCCCGCGCCTCCTCGTCCCAGGGCAGTTCCCGGTGCATCCGCGCCGGCGTCGCCTCGACGGCGTCGAGGTCGCGGGCGAGCGGCAGGATGTGGAAGAGCGCGTCGAACAGCGCGTTGCAGACCTCCTGCACGAGGTAGGTCGCGCCCGAGTAGCCCATGAAGGGCGAGCCGGTGTGCCGCCGCACCACCGCGCCGGGGAAGGAGGCCGGGATGTAGACCGCCCGCCCCCCGCACTCGGCGAGGTACATGCGCTCGTTGTAGGAGCCGAACAGGACGAGGGGCGGCGTCTCCCGGATCGCCCGCTGCACGGCGGCGTTGTCGGGCTTGCATCCCGCCGAGCGCGCGAAGCCGAACCGGCAGGGCAGGCCCATCTCCTCTTCCAGGAAGTGGCGCAGCCCGCGCGCGTAGGTCTCGGTCGCCACCACCCCGAAGCTCGCCGAGGAGAAGAAGTCCTGGGTCACCGAGCGCCACAGGTCCCAGAGGGGCTTCAACGTCGTGTGCTTCTCCCGCTCGATGAAGGGCTCAGGATCGAGGCCGAGGATCTCGCCGAGCGCGCGCAGGAACTTCGTGGTGCTGTGCACCCCGATCGGCGCCTGGAGGTAGGGCCGGTCCAGCGCCTCGCAGAGGAGCCGCCCGTATTCCCGGTAGAGGCAGATATTGGCCTGCGCCTCCCCGAGGCGCGGAATCTCGGTGAGATGGCAGCCGAGCGGGAAGACGAGATTCACCTCCGCCCCGATGCCCTCGACGAGGCGCCGGATCTCCGCGAGGTCGGAGGGCATGTTGAAGGTGCCGTAGGCCGGCCCGATGATGTTCACCCGCGGCTTGCCGGCCGGCTTGGACGCGGCGTCCGCGGCCGGCGCGGGCTTCCTCGCCTTGCCCGCCTTCTTCGCCCCGTAGGTGTTCCACAGCCAGGTCAGGGCGCGGTCGGCCGCCTGCCACTGGTCCTCGTCGATGGTGCGCGGCAGGAAGCGCTGGAGGTTGGTGCCCTCGGGCGTGACGCCGCCGCCGATCATCTCGGCGATCGAGCCGGTCACCACCACGCTCGGCTGGGCCGGGTCAAGGGTGGCGTGGGCGCGCTTCATCGCGCCCTCGGTGCCGTGGCGGCCGAGTTCCTCCTCGGCGAGGCCGGTGACGACGATCGGCAATTCGTGCGGGGGGAGCGCGTCGGTGTAGTGCAGCACCGAGGTCACCGGCAGGTTCTCGCAGCCGACGGGGCCGTCGATGACCACCTGCAGGCCCTTCACCGCGGTGAAGACGTAGACGGCGCCCCAGTAGCCGCCGGCGCGGTCGTGATCGAGGACGAGCATCACACGCCCTCCCCGATCGGGGTCTCGGCGACCGGGCGCTTGGGCGGTGCGCGGCGGCGCGGCACGTCCTCCCAGATTCCGGCCGCGTGGCCCTCGCCGACGCCCGCGAAGAAGTCCCGCATGGCGGAGAAGCGCTCCCGCTGCGCCATGGCGGCGTTGACCACCTGGGCCAGCGAGCCCGCCCCCGCCACGCCCATCAGCGGGCGGGCCGAGATCAGGTTCGTGAAGTAGAGGGCCGGGATCGCCCGCTCCTTCGCCTTCTGGACCACCGGCGTGGTGCCGATCGCCAGGTCGGGCCGCAGGTCCTCGACCGCCGCGAGGTCCTGCTCGAGCGAGGCGCGGAACTGCACGCGGCAGCCGCGCGCCTCCAGCCAGTCCCGGTCCGCGTCGGAGAAGCGGGTGCGCGGGCAGGCGGTGCCGACATAGGGCACCTCCGCGCCGCTCTCGATCAGGAGCCGGGCGACCAGGAGCTCCGAGCCCTCGTAGCCGGTGAGCGTCACCCGGCCGCGGATCGGGCTCGCGGCGAGCGCGCCGCGGATCGCCGGCAGGAAGCGGTTCTTGGCCGCGGCGACGAGGGAGCGGGCGACCCCGCAGGTCTCGCCCACGGCGTCGAGCCAGGCGGCGGTGCCGTCGTGCCCGACCGGGGCCGAGCCGAAGACCGGCCGGCCCGCCGCCTCGAATTCGCGGATCGACGCGGTGTAGAAGGGATGGATCGCCGCCACCGCCGCGCCGTCCAGGGCGGCGTAGAGCTCGCGCCACTCGCGGGTCGGCACCACGGGGCCGGCCGCGAGACCGAGCGGTTCGAGGAGCGCGCCGATCTGCACGGGGTCGGCCGGGAACATCTCGCCGAGCAGCGTCAGGGTCGGGCGCCCGTCGCGGCCCTGGCGCGGCGCCGCGACGGGTCCCCGCTCGGCCTCGCCCCGCGCGACCTTGAGCATCGCACCCGCGAGCACGTCCTTCGCCTCGGCGTGGGTCGGCACGCCGAAACCCGGCACGTCGATGCCGATGATCCGCACGCCGTCGATCTCGCGGGGCAGGAGCCGCAGCGGCACGCCCGAGGCGGTTGGCACGCAGAGGTTGATCACCACCACGGCGTCGTGGAGCGCCGGGTCGGCGGTGGCGTGCACCGCCTCGCGGATGTCCTCGAACAGCTTGCCGGTGACCAGCGTCTCGGAGTTGAACGGCACGTAGCCGACCGTGCGCCGCGCCCCATAGAAGTGCGACGTGAAGGTGAGCCCGTAGACGCAGCAGGCCGAGCCCGAGAGGATCGTCGCCGTGCGCCGCATCCGCAGGCCGACCCGGAGCGAGCCGAAAGCCGGGCACATGCTCTGGGGCTGGTCGTGGGGTCCGGCCGGGTAGTCGCGGCGCAGCTCCCGCAGCGTCTCGCCCATGCCGGCGGCCTCGGCGGCCGCGCTCATCGCCGCCTTGCCGGAATGGCAGCCATGGCCATCCTCGCGGGTGGCGGCGAGGTTCACGGCCTCGCCGCGGGCGCGCAGCGCCCCGATATCGAGGGAGACGCCCATGCTCACACCGTGTCGTAGACGACTTCGAGGGACGGCCTGACCGTGATCGGCCGGCCGCGCATGTCCTCGTCGCTCGCCGATTGCAGCACCACGCCGCGGCCGACCGCCTCGCCCTTGAACAGGCCGAGCAGCGCGTCCTGGCCGAGCGGCGTCGGGCGGTGCGGGAGCGCCCCCGCCACGTTCTCGGCGAGGCTCGCGAAGAGCGGCCCCCAGCGCCCATCCGGCCGGCCGATGATCTCGTAGCTCGCGCTCTTGCGCCGGATGTCCTCGTCGGCCGGGATCGAGGCCAGGACCGGGATGCCGGCCGCCTCCGCGAAGGCCTGCGCCTCGCCGGTGCCGTCGTCCTTGTTGATGACGAGGCCGCCGACCCCGACATTGCCGCCGAGCTTGCGGAAATACTCCACCGCCGAGCAGACGTTGTTGGCAACGTAGAGCGACTGCAGGTCGTTCGAGCCGACCACGATGACCTTCTGGCACATGTCGCGGGCGATCGGCAGGCCGAAGCCGCCGCAGACCACGTCGCCCAGGAAGTCGAGCAGGACGTAGTCGAAGCCCCATTCGTGGAAGCCGAGCTTCTCCAGAAGTTCGAAGCCGTGGATGATGCCGCGCCCGCCGCAGCCGCGGCCGACCTCCGGCCCGCCGAGTTCCATGGCGTAGACGCCGTCGCGCTTGAAGCAGACGTCGCCGATCGCCACCGCCTCGCCGGCGAGCTTCTTGCGGGTCGAGGTCTCGATGATGGTGGGGCAGGCCCGGCCGCCGAACAGCAGCGAGGTGGTGTCGCTCTTCGGGTCGCAGCCGATCAGCAACACCCGCTTGCCCTGCTGGGCCAGCATGTAGGACAGGTTGGCGAGCGTGAAGCTCTTGCCGATGCCGCCCTTGCCGTAGATCGCGATGATCTGCGTCTCGCGGGCCGGCGCCGCCTCGGGGGGCGGCTCGGACGGGCGGGGAGCGGCCGGCACGGCTGCCGACATCGTGGCGGCGGACAGGGCTGCGGTCATGAGCGGACGCTCCAGTCGAGGACCATCTTGAGGCAGTCGGGGTCGCCGAAGGCGGTGCGGTAGGCCGCCTCCGCGTCCCCGGCCGGCCGGCGGTGGGTGACGAGCCCGTCGAGGTTCAGGCGGCCCGCCTCGGCGAGGGCCGCGACCGCGTCGAGGTCGTCCGGCCGCCACTGCGCCGCGACCCGGATGCGCGCCTCGCGCAGGAAGGCGGGCGCGAAACTGAAGGAGAGCGGCGCGGCGTAGAAGCCGGCCAGCACCACCTCGCCGCCGGGGGCGAGGCGCGCGATCAGCGCGTCGAGGAGGCCCGAATCCCCGCTCACGTCGGTGATGCGGGCGTAGCGCGCCTCGTCCGCGGCGGGGTCGATCACCGCGTAGCCCCGCGCGCCGGCGCGGCGGGCCGGATCGCGCTCCCACACCACCGGTTCGCCGCCGGCGAGGAGCGCGAGGCGCGCGAGGAGCCGCCCGAGCACCCCGTGGCCGACGATGAGGTGGCGCCCGTCCGGCGCGCCCGCCAGCGCGTGGCGGGCGGTGGCGGCGAGCGCCAGGACCACGCCCCGCTCGTCGAGCCCGGCGGGGACCGGGCGCAGCCGCGCGCCCTCGACCACGAGGTGGGAGGCCGCGCCGCCGAACAACCCGCGCACCGGCCCGAAGCAGCGGGCGCCCGGCACGAAGACGCTCTCGCCGATCCGGCGGCCGGATGCGGGACCGGCCTCGACCACCCGGCCGACCGACTCGTAGCCAGGCACCAGCGGGTAGCCCATGCCGGGGAAGTCCGGCATGCGGCCGGACCAGAGCAGGCGCTCGGTGCCGGTGCTGATTCCGCTCCAGGCAACCTCGACCACCGCGTCCGCGGGCCCCGGCGCATCGAGCGTGAGGCGGCCGAGGCCGAGGCTTTCGGGTCTGTCGAGGATCACGGCCAGCGCGTGCATGGGTGAGGCCCTCCCCCGCCCGGAGCGGGCGGGTGCCGCCCGGAGCGGCACATGTCATCTTAGATGGGCACTCACCTGCGTCAAGTTTAGTTTACACTTTTGGTGCGAAGGGGCGCCGCGCGGCGAGCAGGCGGACCAGGAGCGGGCGCCGGGTCGGGCACTCGCGCACCCGCTCGAAACCGGCGGCCGCGAGCATCGCGGTGAGTTCGCCCGCCGTGCGGGGCCGCCCGCTGCCCATGGCGAGGAGGTAGAAGCCGAAATAGGCGTCCCCCACCGGCTCCGCGCCCGGCGTGCCGGCCATCGGCTCGGCGAGGAGGAGCGTGCCGCCCGGGGGCAGCGCGTCGTGGGCGGCCCTGAGCAGGGCGGCGGCGGGCGCGTCGTCGTGGTCGTGGACCACCCGCACCAGCGACACGACGTCGGCGCCGCGGGGCAGGCCGCCGTGGAAGCTGCCGCCCGCCGCCTCGACCCGCCCGGCGAGGCCCTCGGCCGCGAATCGCCGGGACGCGCGGGCCGCCACCGGCGGCAGGTCGAGGAGGGTGACGCGCAGGTCCGGGGCGCTCCGGGCCACCGCGACCGCGAACGCGCCCTCGCCGCCGCCCACATCGAGGAGGTGGGCGTGGCGGCGCAGCGGGTAGGCGTCGAGGATGTCCCGCGCGACGAGCGCCTGCGAGGCAGCCATCAGCCCGCCATAGGGCGCCACCGCCTCCTCCCCGAGACCCGACGCCTCCGGATTCGCCGCGTAGGCCCAGTAGCCGGAGAGCCGCGTCGTGCCGGCCTCGCCGCGCAGCAGGGCCACCGGATCGCGCAGGTCGTCGTACAGCATGGCGTGGTGGGCGACCATCTGGGCGACGGAGGGGTTGCCGAGGAGCGCCGCGCCGAGGTCCCCGAGGGCGAATCGCCCGTCGCGAAGCGCCGTCAGGAGCCCGAGCGAGGCGGCGGCGCGCAGGAGGCGCAGGGCGCGGTCGGGGGCGAGGTCGAGGCGCCGCGCCACCGCCTCAGGGGAGAGCGGGCCCGCGGCGAGGAGCCCGAACAGGTCGAGGCGCAGGCAGGCGGCGAGGATCTGCGCGTAGACGAAGCCCGCGCAGAGGTCGAACAGCGCCCGCGCGTTGCGCCGGGCGATCGGCCGGGTCGGCGGGAAGGCCGCGGCGAGGCGCTGGAAGCGGGGGCTCGCGATCATCCGGTGGCGCAGGCCCAGCCAGCGCTCCCGCCAGCCGGGGCGGGCCGGCGGGTCGAGGGCGGCGGCGGGAAGCGCGCGGGGGGCCGTGGTCATCGGGCGCGTTCCTCCTTCAGGCGCGCAGAACCGCGAGGGTTGCGAAGGAGGCGCGGGATCCCCTCTCCCGCGCGGGAGAGGGGTAGGGGTGAGGGTCCCGAACCGTTCAGCAAACTGGCTGAACGGTCGTGCTGGAAGCGGGACGGTTCAGATATCCTGCTGAGCCACCTGGACCCTCACCCCTGCCCCTCTCCCGCACGGGAGAGGGGTTCCCCGCGCCATACCGTTGGGCCTGGCGCCTGGATAAGTTCCGATTCTTTGGACGCTGTCCCGACGCTGCGATCAAACACCGACCCGCAAAGGGGGGAGGGTTCCGGCGGCGCGCCCCATCACCCCACCGCCGCCGCCAGCCGCGCCGGCAGGAACAGCCGCGTCTGCGCCTCGATCTCGGCGCGCAGCACCTCCACGCCGGGGCAGTCGGGAATCACCCGCACCGCCTCCTCGGCGAGGTCGGCGAGGCGGCGCAGGGCCCCGTCCATGCCGAGCAGAGCCGCGGCGTTCGGGCGGCCGAGGGTCGAGTCGCGCCCGACCGGCTTGCCCACCTCCTCCTGGCGGCAGGCCACGTCGCGCAGGTCGTCGGCCACCTGGTAGGCCTCGCCCAGATACTCGCCGAGCAGCCGCCAGGGCCGCGCCTCCGCGCCCGCCGCCGCCGCGCCCGTCACCGTCGCGGCCGCGAAGAGCGCGCCGGTCTTCGCCTGCTGGTAGGCTGAGAGCCCGACGCTCGGCTCCGATTCCCAGGCCTGCCCCGCCACGATGCCGGCGGGCGAGCCCACGGCGCGCGCCACCAGCCCGACCAGGGCCGCGAGCCGCGCCGGCACCCGCGCGGCGCCCCGCGCCAGCGTCTCGAAGGCCAGCACGATCAGGGCGTCGCCGGTGAGGAGCGCGAGCGGCTCGCCGAAGGCCACGTGCACCGAGGGCTTCTGGCGCCGCATCGGCGCGTCGTCGAAGCAGGGCAGGTCGTCGTGCACCAGCGAGGCGCAGTGCAGGAGCTCGATCGCCGCCGCCGCCGCGTCGGAGGCGGCCGGGTCGTCGTCCCCGCAGGCGCGGGCCACCGCGAGGCAGAGCCGCGGCCGGATGCGGTGCCCGCCCGGGAACACCGCGTAGCGGATCGCCTCCGCCAGCAGCGGCGGGGCGCCGGGCGCCTCCGCGTGCGACACGGCCACGTCAAGGGCCTGCTCGATGCGCCGACCGTCGTCCATGCCTTCTCTCCCTTGGATGTCATTTCGTTTGAACATCTCAGAGTGTCCAGTATGATTGACACTTCTGGATCGGGAGATCAACGGCGTGCCGGACGAGCGGGTCGTGGTGATCGGGGCGGGGATCGGCGGGCTCGTGGCCGCGCTGAGGCTCGCCGCCGCCGGGCTGCCGGTGACGCTGGTCGAGAAGGAGGCCGTTCCGGGGGGCAAGATGCGCCGGGTCGCGGCGGGTCCGCGCCGGGTCGAGGCCGGCCCCACCGTCTTCACCATGCGCTGGGTGTTCGAGGAGGTCTTCGCCGAGTGCGGCGCCGACCTCGCCGCGCGGGTGTCCCTCGCCCCCGCCGCGATCCTTGCGCGCCACGCCTGGGGGCCGGGAGAGCGCCTCGACCTCTTCGCCGACCCGGCCCGCTCCGAGGCGGCGATCGCGGAGTTCGCCGGCGCCCGCGAGGCCGAGGGCTTCCGGCGCTTCCGCGCCCGGGCCGCCGAGATCTACCGGACCCTGGAGGGCCCGTTCATCCGCGGCGAGCGGCCCTCGCCGGTCGGCCTCGCCCGGCGGGTCGGGCTGCGCGGCATGGGCGACCTCTGGCGCATCCAGCCCTTCGCGACCCTGTGGGCGGCGCTCGGCGACTACTTCCGCGATCCGCGCCTGCGCCAGCTCTTCGGGCGCTACGCCACCTATTGCGGCTCCTCGCCCTTCGCCGCGCCCGCGACGCTGATGCTCGTCGCCCACGTCGAGATGGAGGGCGTCTGGACCGTCGAGGGGGGCCTGTCGCGCCTCGCCGGGGCGGTGGCGGACCTCGCCGTCGAGAGGGGGGTGGAGCTGCGCACCGGGGCGGAGGCGGCCGGCATCGCGGTCGAGGGCGGCCGCGTCGCCGCCGTGACGCTTCGCGACGGCGAGCGCCTGCCCGCGACCCGGGTGGTGGCCAATGCCGACGCGGCGGCGCTCGCGGGCGGGCTGTTCGGCCCCGACGCCGCGGGGGCGGTCGACCCGGTGCCGACCCCGGAGCGCTCGCTCTCGGCGGTGACCTTCGCGGTGGCGGGCCGGCCCGAGGGCTTCCCGCTGGTGCGCCACAACGTGTTCTTCTCGCCCGACTACGCGGGCGAGTTCGCGGACCTGACGCGGCACGGCCGCTTGCCGCGGGACCCCACCGTCTACGTCTGCGCGCAGGACCGCGGCGACGACGGCACGCCGGGCGAGAGCCCGGAGGCCCTGCTCTGCCTCGTGAACGCGCCCGCGCGCGACGCCCCCCTGTCCTCGGAGGAGATCGCCCGATGCCACGCCACGGTGAGCCGGCGGCTGTCCGCCTGCGGCCTGACGATCACGGAGACGGCGCGCACGACCACGGCGCCGCCCGACTTCGCGACGCTCTTCCCGGCGACCGGGGGAGCACTCTACGGCCGGGCCTCGCACGGCTGGGCGGCGAGCTTCCGGCGGCCGGGGGCGCGCACGCGGCTGCCGGGCCTCTACCTGGCGGGGGGCAGCGCGCATCCGGGGCCGGGGGTGCCGATGGCGGCCCAGTCGGGGCGGCTCGCGGCGGGATGCGTGCTGCGGGACCTCGCTTCGACCTGAGCGTGCCGCCCGGCGGCTACGCGTGGTGGTACGTGGACGGCGTCAGCGACGACGGGCAGCACGGGATCACGGTCATCGCCTTCATCGGCAGCGTGTTCTCGCCCTATTACGCGTGGCGCGGCCACCGCGACCCGCTCGACCACTGCGCCGTCAACGTCGTGCTGTACGGCGCGCCCGCGCGCTGGGCGATGACCGAGCGCCGCCGCCGCAGCGTGACCCGCGACGCCACCTCCCTCGCCATCGGACCGAGTTCGCTCTCCTGGGACGGCACCGCCCTGACCATCCGGGTGGACGAGGTGACGAGCCCCCTGCCCTCGCGGCTGTCGGGCACGATCCGTGTGCGGCCGGAGGGGATCACGCCCGGTCCCTTCGGGCTCGATGCCGAGGGACGCCACCGCTGGTGGCCGCTCGCCCCCGCCTCGCGCATCGCGGTGGACCTCGACCGCCCCTCGCTCCGCTGGCAGGGCGACGCCTATTTCGACACGAATGACGGCGACTGCCCGCTGGAGGAGTCGTTCCGCAGCTGGACCTGGTCCCGCGCGACCCTGCGGCGCGGCGCGGCGATCCTCTACGACGTGCTGCGCCGCGACGGCAGCCGCCAGAACCTGTCCCTGCGCTTCGACCCCGACGGGACGCCGCGCCCGATCGCGCCGCCGGTCCCCGCTCCCCTGCCGCGCACGCTCTGGCGCCTGCCCCGCGAGACGCGCAGCGACGACGGAACGGCGTCCGTGCTGCGCCGCTTCGAGGACGCGCCCTTCTACGCGCGCTCGCTCCTCTCGGCACGGATCTGCGGCGAGGCGGTGCGGCCGGTGCACGAGGCGCTCTGCCTCGACCGCTTCAGCCACCCGCTGGTGCGGGCGATGCTGCCCTTCCGCATGCCCCGCGACCTGCGCTGACGCGCCGCCCCGGATCCAGGAGCCCGCCTTGGCCGACCACGAGCACGAGGAAGGGGGACGCCTGACGCGGCTCTCCGCCTTCGTCTTCCTGCACACGGAGCACGCGATCTACGCGGCGCTCGGCGTCCTCCTGGCGCTCACCGCCCTGATGGCGCTCGTCGATGCCGGCGGGATGACGGTGCGGGCCGTGACGGCTCTGGGCGGCGCGGCGCAGCTCCTGGACGTGGTCGACCGGCTGCTGTTCCTGCTGATGCTGGTCGAGATCCTGCACACGGTCCGGGTGTCGATGCGCTCCGGGCGGCTGACCTGCGAGCCCTTCCTGATCGTCGGGCTGATCGCCTCGATCCGGCGCGTCCTCGTCCTGACGCTCCAGACCTCGGAGGTGATGCATGCGGGCGAGTGGACCCCGCAGAAGGAGGCGCTGTTCCGCGCCTCGATGATCGAGCTCGGCGTCCTCGCCGTGCTGATCATGATCATGGTCGTGGCGATCTTCCTCCTCCACCGGGCCCGGGACGACGGCCAGCCGGCCGGGGAGGAGTAGGAGGCGGCCCGCGTGCAACCGGCGCGCGCCCGCGGCATTGGTGTCGATGGTCGTCAGGCAATGAAGGGAGGTTCGCGATGGGCTTGGTGTTCTTCCTCGTCTTCGTCTGTCCCTGGATCGCGGTGGCCGTGCTCGCCAGCCGCGGCGCGGTGAAGCCGAAGCCCTACTGAGCCGCAGGCTCTCGATCCGGCCGCGGGCGGTCGGGCCCTCCCGGGATGCGCCGACGCGCCCCCGGCGCGGCCGGACCGCCCCGGCGACCCCTCCACCGAGCACCGATCCCCGCGGCGGCGACGCGGTCGCTCCCGCACATCCGGGAGGTCCCAGCGATGGGTTTCATCCTCTTCCTCATCCTCGCCTGCGGGCTGCCGCTCGCGATGCTCTACCCCATCCGCCAGCGCGTCCCGGACGACGCCTGGGCGACGTTCGCGGGCAGTTCCCCGCACGCCGCACCCGCCGCGCGCGACGAGGCCCACCGGGTGGCGCCCGCCGCACCGGGCGCTGCTCCCGCCGCGGCGGGCGGAGGTTCGAGCGCGGCTCGGCCGCAGGAGGTGACCGCCCGCCAGGGCGCCGATCTCGAGCACGGCCTTTCCAGCAACGCCGTCCGGGTCGAGGGCACGGACCGGCGGCAGGACGGCACGATCCCGGTCACCGGCGAGACGCGGGACGGCGGCAGCCAGGCCGTGTGATCCGCCATCGCGCGCACACCGCATGACGCGGGCGGGAGTCTCGCGCCGCGTCGTGACCATCATGGCGGGTCGCCCCGGTCCCCGGGAGCGGCTCGCTGGTCTGCCCCGGCCTCGC
The DNA here is from genome assembly GCF_054052225.1 of Methylobacterium sp. JK268. Taxonomy (NCBI): domain Bacteria; kingdom Pseudomonadati; phylum Pseudomonadota; class Alphaproteobacteria; order Hyphomicrobiales; family Methylobacteriaceae; genus Methylobacterium; species Methylobacterium sp. JK268. The sequence continues at coordinate 250,704 of NZ_JBSVZN010000004.1, forward strand.
GCGGGGGGCCAGTCCCCCGTCCTGCAGCGTCACACCAAGCTCTCCCCCTCTTTTCCGGATCTCCTTCCGCTGGCGCTGCAGTCGTCCGGAAAAGGGGAGTTGAACAGAAGCGGGCGCGTCTTGGCTGTATTCACCTCGCGCCTTCCCGCGGCCCGCCCGCGAGGAACAGGGACGCCATCGGCACCGCGCCGATTCCGAGTGCGCCTGGCAAGGCATTCCATCATTCTCGCAGTTGAAAAATTTTAATTCGGCGGAATACCCAATAAAGAGATGGCTATTTCCAGATTTAGCGCGATTCAGACAAAATTATTCTCGTTGACGACGTGGAGACGCGTCGCCACATGTCCCATCGCGGCCCCGGATCGCTGGAACCGGTCGCGACCCCGGGGATGCGCGATGACCAAGACACCCGACCGGATCAGCCGCAGGCAGGCCGCCTCCATCCTCGGCGGCCTGGGGCTGGCGGCCGCGCTGCCGTGGCCGGCCGCGGCGGCCGAGGGGCGGCTGCGCATCGCCAAGCAGTTCGGCGTCGCCTACCTGCTCCTCGACGTGGCCGTCGCCCTGAAGCTGATCGAGAAGCACGGCAGGGACGCGGGCGTCGACATCGCGGTCGAGACCGTGCAGCTCTCGGGCGGCGCAGCCGTCAACGACGCGCTCCTGTCCGGGAGCATCGACGTGGCGGGGGCAGGCGTCGGGCCGCTCTTCACCCTGTGGGACCGCACCCGCGGCCGGCAGGGTGTGAAGGGCATCGCCTCGCTCGGCAACTTCCCCTACTACCTTGTCACCAACCGGCCGGACGTGAGAACGATCGCCGATTTCACCGAGAAGGACCGGATCGCGCTGCCCGCGATCGGCGTCTCGGTGCAGTCCCGCATCCTGCAGATGGCCTCGGCGAAGCTGTGGGGCGACAAGGACTTCGCCCGGCTCGACCGGATCAGCGTCGCCCTGCCCCATCCGGAGGCGGCGGCGGCGATCATCAAGGGCGGCACCGAGATCACCGCCCATTTCGGCAACCCGCCCTTCCAGGATCAGGAACTGGCCGAGAACCCGAACGCACGCGTGGTGCTGAACTCCTACGAGGTGCAGGGCGGTCCCGCCTCCTCGACGGTGCTCTACGCCACCGAGCGTTTCGTCGCGGAGAGCCCGAAGACCAGCCGGGCCTTCGTGGACGCCCTCGCCGAGGCGGCGGCCTTCGTCACCGCCGAGCCGGAGCGGGCCGCCGACATCTACCTCCAGGCGGCCGGCAGCCGCATCGATCGCGCCCTCCTGCTCAAGGTGATCCGCAACCCCGAGGTCGCGTTCCAGGTCGCGCCGCAGAACACGCTGGGCCTCGGCCAGTTCATGCACCGGGTCGGCGCGATCCGGAACGCACCGAAGGCGCTCGACGACTACTTCTTCGCCAATGCCCGTACCGGGGCGGGCAGCTGAGCGGCCCGAGCATGACCCTGGTGGCCGACGTCCCCGCCGCGGCGCAGCCGCGCCGCCCCACCGATCCGGTGGAGGCTCCCCTCCCCGCCCCGCTCCTGCGCATCCAGGGGGTGTCGCTGGAGTACCGCACGCGCGAGCGCGTGGTGCGGGCGACGCACCGGATCGACCTCGACATCCACCGGGCCGACCGCTTCGTGCTGCTGGGCCCCTCCGGCTGCGGCAAGTCCACCCTGCTCAAGGCTGTGGCGGGCTTCATCGCGCCGGTCGAGGGCGAGATCGTCCTCGACGGCGCGCCCGTGCGCGGACCGGGGCCGGACCGGATGGTGGTGTTCCAGGAATTCGACCAGCTCCCGCCCTGGAAGACGGTGGTGCAGAACGTCGCCTTCCCGCTGCGCGCCTCCCGCACCCTGGGGCGGCGCGAGGCGGAGGCGCGGGCGCGCCACGTCATCGAGAAGGTCGGGCTGACGCGCTTCGCCGACAGCTACCCGCACCAGCTCTCCGGCGGCATGAAGCAGCGCGTCGCCATCGCCCGGGCGCTCGCCATGGAGCCGAAGGTGCTGCTGATGGACGAGCCCTTCGCGGCCCTCGACGCGCTGACGCGCCGCCGGATGCAGGAGGAGTTGCTGGCGCTCTGGGACGAGGTGCGCTTCACGCTGCTCTTCGTTACCCACTCCATCGAGGAGGCGCTGGTGGTGGGCAACCGGGTGGCCGTGCTCTCGCCCCATCCCGGCCGCGTGCGGGCCGAGGTGAACAGCCACGATTTCGACCTCGCGAGCACCGGCAGCGCCGCGTTCCAGGCCGCCGCCCAGCGCCTGCACCGGCGCCTGTTCGAGGCCGATCCCGCGAGCACCGCCCCGCAATGACCCGGCACGTCCTCCCTCCGGTCCGCCCGGAGATCGACCGGGTGCTGCCGCCCTTCGTCGAGGCGCCCGTCGCGCGTCCGCTGCCGGTCCGGACCCGCCTGTGGCAGCAGGCGTGGCTGCGCCAGGGCCTGATCCTCGCGGGTCTCGCGGCCCTCTGGGAAGCGCTCGCGCGCGTACAGGACAACGACCTCCTGCTGCCGGGCTGCCTCGCCACCCTCTCGGCCCTCGCCGAGGGGCTGGCGAGCGGCGAGATCCTGGATCGGGTGCGGATCTCGCTCGTGGTCCTGGCGCAGGGCTACGTCGCGGGCGTCGCGCTCGCCTTCGGGCTGACCACGCTCGCGGTCTCGACCCGGATCGGCCGCGACCTGCTCTCGACGCTGACCGCGATGTTCAACCCGCTGCCGGCCATCGCGCTGCTGCCGCTCGCCCTGCTGTGGTTCGGGCTGGGCAACGGCAGCCTCATCTTCGTGCTGATCCACGCGGTGCTGTGGCCGCTCGCCCTCGCGACCTTCTCGGGCTTCCAGAGCGTGCCCGAGACGCTGCGGCTGGCGGGGCGCAACTACGGGCTGACCGGACTCGCCTACGTCGCCCAGATCCTGATCCCGGCCGCGATGCCGGCGATCCTGTCGGGGCTCAAGATCGGCTGGGCCTTCGCGTGGCGCACCCTGATCGCGGCCGAACTCGTCTTCGGGGCGGCCTCGGGACGGGGCGGCCTCGGCTGGTACATCTACCAGAACCGCAACGAGCTCTACACGGACCGCGTCTTCGCCGGACTGCTCCTCGTCATCGCGATCGGCCTCGCGGTCGAGAACGGGATCTTCGCGACGATCGAGCGCTTGACGACCCGGCGCTGGGGCATGATCCGCTGAGGCGCCGGCGGCCGGCATCACACGGGAGGCCCGATGACACAGGACGGCATGCGCCTCGGCGCCTTCTTCTACGCCACCGGCCACCACGTCGCGGGCTGGCGGCACCCGTCGAGCGAGGCGGACGGCGGCCTCAATCTCGAGCGCTACGTCGGCTGGGCGAGGACCGCCGAGGCCGCCTCCTTCGACCTGATCTTCCTGGAGGACGGCACCGGCATCCGCGACGCCAGCCTGCGCTCCAGCGAGCGCACGGCCCGCTCGACGCATTTCGAGCCGGTGACGCTGCTCTCGGCGCTCGCCGCGGTGACCCGCCGGATCGGCCTCGTCGCCACCACCTCGACGAGCTTCAACGAGCCCTACAACGTCGCCCGCCGCTTCGCCTCCCTCGACCACCTCTCGGGCGGCCGGGCGGGATGGAACCTCGTCACCTCGGCCACGGACCTGGAGGCGGCGAATTTCGGCCATGACGGGATCGCGCGCCACGCCGACCGCTACGAGCGGGCCGAGGAATTCGTCGACGTGGTGCTGGGCCTCTGGAACACCTGGGACGACGACGCGGTCATCATCGACCGGGAGAGCGGCCAGTTCTCCAAGCCGGACGGGTTCCGTCCCCTCGATCACCGGGGCAAGCACTTCCAGGTGCGGGGCCCGCTCAACATCTCGCGCACGCCGCAGGGCCAGCCGGTGATCGTGCAGGCGGGCTCGTCGGGGCCGGGCAAGGACTTGGCCGCGCGGACGGCCGAGATCGTGTTCACCGCCAACCAGACGCTCGCCGAGGCGGTGGACTTCGCCGGCGACCTGAGGGAGCGCATGAGCCGGTTCGGCCGCGCCCCGGGCGACCTCAAGGTGATGCCGGGCCTCTTCCCGGTGGTCGGGCGCAGCGAGGCGGAGGCGCGGGCGAAGTTCGAGGACTTGCAGGCGCTGATCGATCCCGTCGTCGGCCTCGCGCTCCTGGAGCGCATGGTCGGCGGCTTCGACCTGTCGGGCTACGATCCGGACGGGCCCGTGCCGGAACTGCCCGCGACCGAGGGCGGCCAGTCCCGCCAGCAGCTCATGTTCGCCCTCGCCCGGCGTGAGGGGTTGACCCTGCGCCAATTGTACCTGCGCATCGCGGGGGCGCGGGGTCACGCGCAGATCGTCGGGACACCCGCCCAGATCGTCGACGAGATGGAGGCGCGGTTCCGCGCGGGCGGCGCGGATGGTTTCAACATCATGCCGCCGACCCTGCCGGGCGGGCTCGACGACTTCGTCGACCTCGTCCTGCCGGAACTGCGCCGCCGCGGCCTGTTCCGCACCGCCTACGAGGCCCGGACGCTGCGCGGCCATCTGGGCTCGCGTCCGCCGGAGGCGGTCCGGCGCCGCTGATCCGGCAGCGCTCGCTCGGGAGGACATCCATCCTTCCGTTGGGCCAGCCGCGATCGTTCTGTTGTACGCCCGCCTCGTTCTGTATATAGAACACGTGCTCCGGGGGCCCCGGGGCACGAACCGCGCTCGGGCGCGGAGGCTCCGGACAGGAAGAGTTCGATCGTGGACCATCGGAAGGCTGCGCGGACGATCGCCGCCGCGAACGGAATCGGCACGGACACCGCGTTCGGGGCCGTCACCCCGCCGCTCTACCTCTCGACCACCTTCGCGTTCGAGGGCTTCGAGGTTGCGCGGGCGCACGATTACTCGCGGCTCGGCAACCCGACCCGCGACCAGCTTGCCGACACCCTCGCCAAGCTTGAGGGCGGCGCGCGCGCCATCGTGGTGGCGAGCGGGATGGCGGCCCTGGACCTCGCGCTCTCGCCGCTCTCGCCCGGCGACCTCCTGGTCGCGCCGCACGATTGCTACGGGGGCACCCACCGGCTGCTGAGCCAGCGCGCCGCCAAGGGCCATTACCGCGTCACCTTCGTGGACCAGACCGACGAGGACGCCCTGGCCGCGGCCCTCGCCGAGCGGCCCCGCCTCGTGCTCGTCGAGACGCCGAGCAACCCGCTCATGCGGATCGTGGACATCCGCCGCACGGCCGCGCGCGCCAAGGACGCGGGGGCGCTCCTGATCGTCGACAACACGTTCCTGTCCCCGGCCCTGCAGCAGCCGATCGCGCTCGGGGCCGACCTCGTCGTCCACTCCACCACGAAGTTCCTCAACGGCCATTCGGACGTGATCGGGGGCGCGGTGGTGGCCGCGGAGGCCGCGCTCGGCGCGACGCTCGCCGATTGGGCGAACACCACCGGCGTCACCGGCTCGCCCTTCGACGCCTACCTGACGCTGCGCGGCATCCGCACGCTGTTCGCGCGCGTGGAGCGCCAGCAGGCGAACGCGGCGGCCGTCGCGTCCTTCCTGGCCGCGCATCCGGCGGTGGCGCGCGTGCATTATCCGGGCCTGCCGACCCATCCGGGGCACGCCCTCGCGAAGGCGCAGCAGAGCGGGTTCGGGGCGATGCTGAGCGTCGCGCTGGCGGGCGGGCGGGAGGCCGCGCGGGCCGTCGTCGGGCGGCTGCGGGTCTTCACCCTTGCCGAGTCGCTCGGCGGGGTCGAGAGCCTCGTCGCCCACCCGGTGAGCATGACCCATGCGGCCATGGACGGGGAGGCCCGGGATCGCGCCGGCGTTCACGACGGCCTGCTCAGGCTGTCGGTCGGGCTCGAAGCCGAGGAGGATCTGGTGGCCGACCTCGCCCAGGCCCTGGACGCCGCCCGCTGACCGCCCCCCGCTTGGGTGACGCGCGGGCGCTGGCCGGCGCATCCAGCCTCGCCCCTCGTCGGGTCCCGGCGGGCTGGCCGTCGCGGCGCCTGGGCGAACGAGATCGTCTGCCGGTCGCCACGCCTCGTGCGCGGCCTCGCCCCAGCGCGCTGTCGGCGGTCAGGCTTCGCTCGGGTCGATGTAGAGGTCGGCGAAGGTGCCGGTCAGCCCCTCCGCGCCCGGCGCGTAATCCTTGACCTTGCGATGGGCCACGATGACGCCGGACGGCGCGATCAGGTCGACGGAGGGCAGGTCGGCCCGGATGCGGCGCTGGAAGGCGACGAAGAGGGCGCGGCGCTTGTCCTCGTCGCGCTCGACCGCCGCCTCCTCGAGCAGGCGATCGGCCTCCGGGTCGGCATAGTGGGCCGCGTTCGAGAAGGGCAGCCCGCGCTTGAAGTTCTTCGACCAATAGGCGCGCTGCACGCCGAGCGTCGGGTCGAAGGTGTTCGACAGCGATTCGATCGTTAGGTCGAAGGCGCGGTCCTGGTAGACCCGGGTCAGGTAGGTGGCGAGGTCGTAGCGCTGGAAATCGACCGCGATGCCGATCCGGGAGAGCGATTGACGCACGAAGTCGCCGTAGCGCCCCTCCAGGAAGGGGTTGACGGTGAGACGGAGCGGGAACCGGACGCCGCCCGCGCCCCGCCGCTGGCCGGCCTCGTCGAGGAGCGCCTCCGCGCGGCGCGGATCGAAGGGCACCGGCCCGAGCGTCGCGTCGTGGAATTTCGGGTGGACCACGCTCACGGGCGTCGGCGAGACCGTGCCGTAGCCGAAATACACGGCGGCCAGCAGGGCCTTGAGGTCGATCGCGTGCGCCACCGCCTGACGCACGCGCAAATCCTGCAGCAGGGGGGTGTCGAGGTTGAAGAAGAGCTGGGTCTGCGGCCCCGAATAGGCGTAGGTCGTGGTGTCGACCACGAGCTTCGGCAGCGCCTTGAGCCGCGCGAGGTCGGCGAGCGGCACCGGGTTGAGGCCGAGATCGACCTCGCCCGCCTCGAAGGCGGCGGCCCGCGCCGCCGGATCGGTGATGATCCGCATCACGATCCGGTCGAGGTAGGGTTTGCCCTCGTCCCAGTAATGCGGGTTGCGCTCGAACAGGAGGTGGCTGCCGGGCACCCATTCCTTCAGCACGAAGGGGCCGGTGCCGAAGGTGCGGGAGGCGGGCGCGCTGTCGGCGGGACGCAGGGATTCGTAGACGTGGCGCGGCACGATCGGGGATTCGGCGCCCGCCAGCGCGGTGATCAGGAACGGCGCCGGCCGCGACAGCACGATCTCGGCGGTGTGAGGGTCGGGAGTCAGCACCTCGGTCACGTTGGCGAAGGTGATGCGCCCGCGCGGATGCGCTTCCCTGAGGCGCCAGACCGAGAAGGCGACGTCGTCGGCGGTGAAGGGCGCCCCGTCATGCCACGTCACGCCGCGGCGGAGCGCGAAGCGGTAGCGCAGGCCGTCCGGGCTGATCGACCACTCCGTGGCGAGCTGCGGCCGGGGCGACAGGTCGTAGGCGTAGGAGAGCAGGCCCTCGTTGATCTTGGTGCCGATGGTCTGGCCGGTGCCGGACGAGGTGTTGATGGCGATGATCGCCTGCGGCTCGGGGAAGAACACCCAGTTGAGCGTGCCCCCGCGCACCGGCCCCGCGGCGCGGGCGGCGCCCGGCAGGACCGCTCCGGCGGCGCCGGAAGCGAGGAGGCGGGTGAGGTCGCGGCGGGTCAGGGTCATAGGAGGGCTCAGGCGTGGTGGCAGGCGGCGGCGTGGTCGGGCGCCAGGAGGCGCAGGGGCGGGTCCTCGCGGCGGCAGAGATCCGTCGCGAGCGGGCAGCGCGGGTGGAAGCGGCAGCCGGGCGGCACGTCGGTCGGGCTCGGCAGGTCGCCCTGGAGCGGCGGCGCCTGCCGGCGGCGGGCGGGGTCGGGCACCGCGTCGAGCAGCGCGCGGGTGTAGGGGTGGCGCGGCGCGCCGAGCAGGCGCCGGGTCGGCGCGGTCTCGACGATGCGGCCGAGATACATCACCAGCACCCGGTCGGAGACGTGGTTCACCACCGACAGATCGTGCGAGATGAACAGGTAGGAGAGCCCGAACTCGCGCTTCATCGCGGAGAGCAGGTTCAGGATCTGCGCCTGGATCGAGAGATCGAGGGCCGAGACGGGCTCGTCGCAGACGACGAGGTCGGGTCGCAGCACCAGGGCGCGGGCGATGCCGATGCGCTGGCGCTGTCCGCCCGAGAACTCGTGCGGATAGCGCGACAGGGCCGCTTGCGGCAGGCCGACCCGGTCGAGCATCGCCCGGACCCGGGCGCGACGCTCCGCGCGCCCGATCCGCTCGTGCACCGCGAGAGGGCCTTCGAGGGCGGCCGCGATCGTGTGGCGCGGGTTCAGGGACGCGAAGGGGTCCTGAAAAACCATCTGGGCGCGGCGCCGGTAGGCGCGCAGGCCCCGTCCGCTCAGGTCCCGGACGGGCAGGCCGTCGAAGACGATGCGGCCGGCCGCCGGTTCGACGAGGCGCAGCAGGCTCCTGCCCACGCTCGACTTGCCGCAGCCGGATTCGCCGACGAGCCCCACCGTCTCGCCCCGCGCGATCGACAGATCGATGCCGTCGACGGCGCGCACGGCCCGTCCGGGCGGCCCGTAGGCGGTGGAGAGGCCGGTGGCGGAGAGGAGCGTCACGCGACCGCCTCGCGCGGCAGGAGCGCGGCGACGGAGGCGGGCGCCGCGACCGGGCAGGCCACGAGCCGCCCGTCGGGCCGCGCCAGCGCGGGCGGCGCGGCGGCCCGGCAGGAGGGCTGCGCGAGCGGGCAGCGCGGCACGAAGGGGCAGCCGGGCTCCCGGGCCGCCGAGGCGATCGAGCCCGGGATCTCCGGCAGCACCGCGCCCGAAGGGGACGCCCCGAGCCGCGGCGCACAGGCGAGGAGCCCCCGCGTGTAGGGGTGGAGCGGGTCGGCGAACAGCGCCTCCGGCCGGCCCTCCTCGACCTTGCGGCCCGCATACATCACCACGACGCGGTCGGCCCACTGCCCCACCACGCCGAGGTCGTGGGTGATGAGCAGCACGGCCATGCCGAGGTCGCGGCGCAGACCGTCGATGAGGTCCAGCACCTGCGCCTGGATGGTGACGTCGAGCGCCGTCGTGGGCTCGTCGGCGATGAGCAGGCGGGGAGCGCAGGCCACCGCCATGGCGATCATCACCCGCTGGCGCATGCCGCCCGAGAGCTGGTGCGGATAGGCGTCGACCCGCCGGTGCGGGTCCGGGATGCGGACCCGGTCGAGGAGCGCGACCGCCCGCTCCCGCGCCGCGCGCGCCGGGAGCCCCTCGTGACGGCGCACCACCTCGGCGATCTGCCGTCCGACCGGCAGGACCGGGTTGAGCGCCGTCATCGGCTCCTGGAACACCATGCCGATCTCGCGCCCGCGCAGCCGGCGCAGGCGCCGTTCGGGCAGGGCCGCGAGGTCCTGCCCGTCGAACCGGATCGTCCCCGACACGATCCGCCCGCCCGGCGGCAGCAGGCGCATCAGGGCGAGCGCGGTGAGCGACTTGCCCGAGCCGGACTCGCCGACGAGCGCCACGGTCTCGGCCTGCGCCACCGCGAGGCTCAATCCCCGCACCGGCTGGCTGCGCGCGAAGGCGATGCCGAGATCCCTGACATCGAGAAGCATGCTCAGCGCTCCTCTCCGGACAGGCGCGGATCGAGCGCGTCGGTGAGCCCGTCGCCCACGAGGTTCAGGGCGAGCACGCTCACCACGATCGCGAGGCCGGGCAGCGCGGTCAGGTACCAGGCCGTGCGCAGCACCTCGCGCCCGGAGCCGATCATGCTGCCCCAGGTGACGGTGTTGGGATCGCCGAGCCCCATGAAGGACAGGGCCGATTCCATCAGGATGCCGGAGGCCACCATCACGGAGGCCGTGACGATGATCGGCGGAAGCGCGTTCGGCAGGATCTCTCCGAGCACGATCCGCACCGGCCCGTAGCCGAGCCCGCGCGCGGCGGTGACGAAGTCCTTCTCGCGCAGCGACCGGAACTCCGCCCGGGTGAGCCGGGCGACCGTCGGCCAGGAGGTCGCCGCGATAGAGAGGGTGATCGTGGCGACCGAGGGCTGGGCGATCGCGACCAGCACGACGAGCAGGATGAAGGGCGGGATGGTCTGGAACAGCACGATCAGCCGGCCGAGCAGGGCGTCGGTGCGCCCGCCGCGATAGCCCGCCGCCGCGCCGACCAGGATCCCCGCCGCGAGGCCGATCGCGGCCGCCGTCACGCCGACCAGGAGCGAGACGCGCGCCCCGTGGGCGATCCCGGCCGCCACGTCGCGCCCGAGGGAATCGGTGCCGAGCGGATAGCCCGGATCCGCGCCCGGCCACAGGAAGGGCTGCGCCACCATGTCGAGCGGGTCGCCGGGGTAGAGGACGGGCGCGAGCGCCGCCAGAGCCGCAAGGGCGGCGAGGAGCGCGAGCCCCGCGAGCGCGGTCGGGTTGCGCAGGAAGGCGCGCCACGCCCGGTGCCGGTTCGGCGCCGGAAGGGGCGCGATGTCCGGCGCCGGGAGCGCTGCGGGCCGCGCGGGCGGGTCGAGGCGTCGCAGCGCCGCCGAGCCGAGAGTCATGCGCGCGCTCCGATACGCGGATCGAGCGCGGCCTGGAGCAGGTCCACGGCCATGTTCACCGCGATGACGAGGAGGGAGGAGAGGAGCAGGATGCCGAGCAGGACCGCGAAGTCCCGCGCCATCACGGCCTCGAAGGCGAGGCGCCCGAGCCCCGGCCAGGAATAGACCGTCTCGACCACCACGGCCCCGCCCAGCAGGCCGCCGACATGCAGCCCCGCCACCGTGGTGACCGGCAGGAGCGCGTTGCGCAGGACGTGCCGGAGCGTGATCTGGAGCGGCGACAGGCCCTTGGCGGCCGCCGTGCGGACGTAGTCCTGCGACCGCACCTCCAGCATCGCGGCCCGCACGAGGCGGGCGTAGATCGCCACGTAGAACAGTGCGAGGGAGAGGCCGGGCAGGATGAGGTAGCGGATCTGATCGGCCAGCGCCGGGAGCCCGGTCAGGTTCGCCCCGATGCTGCGCGAGCCGCCGCTCGGCAGCCAGCCGAGCTTCACGGAGAACAGCACGATCAGCATCAGGCCGATCCAGAAGCCCGGGATCGAGTAGAACAGCAGCGCCGCCACCGAGAGCGCCCGGTCGAGGAGACCACCCGGCGCGCGCGCCATCGCGACGCCGCAGGCGATCCCGAGCAGGAGGGCGAGCGCGAGGCTCAGGCCCATCAGCAGCAGGGTGCCGGGCAGCCGCTGCCCGATCAGCTCGGCCACCGGCATGTTGTAGCGGGGCGAGACGCCGAGGCTCAGATGCGCGAGGTTGTTCAGGTAGGCGAGGAACTGGTCGAGCACCGGCAGGTCGAGGCCGAAGCGTGAGCGGAGCGCGGCCAGCGTCTCCTCGGTGGCGGAGCCGGACTCGCCCGCGAGCACGTCCGCCGCGTCGCCCGGCGCGAGCCTCAGCAGGAAGAAATCCACCACCAGGACGGCCAGCACCGTCGGCACCGCGTCGGCGAGGATGCGTCCGAAGGCGAGGATGAGGCGGCCGGGAGAGGGCAAGGGCGGCTCCGGTGCGCGCAGGCCTCCGAAAGGGCCCGCTCGGCATCCGCGAAATTCATATTGTCGATCATTTTTGTCAACTATAGGATCGCGGGGAAACGACGGTCGGGATCCATCCCGCCACGCCCCCGAGCGGACCCGCATGACCCTCACCCACTCCCCCGGCGCCCTCGTCGGCTGGCCGGGCTTCGCGAGCCCGACGGATTTCCCGGACTCGCCCCTCTCCCGGGCCCTCGCCCAGCCGCTGCTGCTCGGCCTGTTCCTGCCGATCCAGGCGGGCGGCTGGACGGCCTCGACGCTGCCGCGCACGACCGACTGGCGCTTCGACTACAACCGCGACCTCGTGCTGACGGCCGAGCGGCTGGGCTTCGACCTCGTCTTCGCGCTCTCGCAGTGGCTGCCGAAGGGCGGCTACGGCGGCGTCCTCGACGGGCAGGCGCTCGATTCCTTCACCACCATGGCGGCGCTCACCGCGGTGACGCGGCGGATCCTGTTGATCTCGACGCTCCACGTCCTCTACGGGCCGTGGCACCCGCTCCACCTCGCGAAGTTCGGCGCCACCCTCGACCACATCTCGGGCGGGCGCTGGGGCCTCAACCTCGTCACCGGTCACCGGGCGGTGGAGCACGAGATGTTCGGCTGGAGCCGCATCGAGCACGACCGCCGCTACGCGCTCGCCGCCGAGTTCGTCGAGGTGCTGCAGCGGCTCTGGCAGGACGAGGAGAATGTCTCGTTCGCGGGCGAATCCCCCTGGCGCCTGCAGGGCGGCTTCGTCACGCCGAAGCCCGCCTACGGCCGGCCGATCCTCGTCAACGCCACCGGCTCGCCCGCCGGCATCGCCTTCGCGGGGCGCTACTCGGACATCGTCTTCGTCACGAGCCCGGCGGGCGCGGACATCGACAGCGCGCTCGACGCCCTGCCGGCCCACACGGCATCCGTGAAGGCGGCGGCGCGGGCGGTGGGGCGCGAGGTGCGCACGCTCCTGAATCCTCTGGTGATCTGCCGCGAGACGGAAGCGGAAGCCTGGGCGCAGGCCGACGCCATCGTGGCCCACGCCGATGCCCGCAGCCCGAAGGGCTTCCGCACCTTCGACTCGGATGCCCATGCCTGGAAGGGCCGCGAGGGCCGGCCCGACCCCTACGGGGTGATCGGCGGCAACATCCGGGTGATCGGGTCGCCCGAGCAGGTGGTGGAGCAGTTCGCGGCCCTGCACCGCGCCGGCATCGACGGCCTGCAGGTCAGCTTCTACGACTTCGCGCCGGACCTCGCCTTCTTCGGCGAGCGGGTGCTGCCGCTGATGCGCGAGGCGGGACTGCGCCGCGCGCCCGCACCCCTCCCCGCCTGAGCGACGCGCCGTGACCGCCCTCACCCGCCGCGCCCTCGCGGGCGGCCTTGCCGCCCTGCCCCTCGGCCTGTCCGCTGCCCGCGCCGCCGCGCCGCGTCGGGGCGGCACCCTCGTGATGGTGATCCAGCCCGAGCCGCCGATCCTGGTGAGCCTCACCCACACGGCCGGCCCGACCACCCGGGTGAGCCCGAAGGTGACCGAGGGCCTGCTCGCCTTCGACCTCGATTTCCGCCCCAGGCCCCAGCTCGCCACCGGATCGTCGGTCAGCGAGGACGGATTGCGCTACCGGTTCGCCCTGCGCCCGGGCGTCTCGTGGCACGACGGGGAGCCCTTCACCTCGGCCGACGTCGCGCACTCGATCCGGCTCCTCAAGGAGCACCACCCGCGCGGGCGCGGCACCTTCGCCAGCGTGACGGAGGTGCTGACGCCCGATCCGCTCACCGCGGAGATCGTGCTCGCCAAGCCCGCGCCCTACCTGCTCGCGGCGCTCACCGCCGCCGAGACGCCGATCGTACCCCGCCATCGCTACCGCGACGGCGACCCGCTCGGCAGCCCGAACGGCAAGGCCCCGGTCGGCACCGGCCCCTTCGTGTTCCGCGAATGGGTTCAGGGCAGCCACATCCTGTACGAGCGCAATCCGCGCTACTGGGATCCGGACAAGCCCTTCCTCGACCGGATCGTGGTGCGGTTCATCGCCGACGCGAACGCGCGCGCCGCGGCCCTCGAGACCGGCGAGGTCCATTTCGCCCCCGACACGCCGGTGCCGCTCGCCCAACTCGACCGGCTCAGGGCCCTGCCGCACCTGCTGATCGAGCCGAGGGGCTACGACTACCAGCCGATCGTCTACCGGCTGGAGTTCAACCTCGCGAACCCCTATTTCCGCCACCTCGCGGTGCGGCAGGCCGTGGCGCATGCCGTCGACCGCGAGGCGATCACCCGGCTCGTCTTCTACGGCTACGGCGCCAGCGCGCCCTCGGCGATCAGCCCGGCGCTCAAGGCCTTCCACGCGCCGGACGTCCCGCAGCATCCCTACGACCCGGGCCGGGCCGAGGCGCTCCTCGACCAGGCGGGCTTCCCGCGCGGGGCGGACGGCGTGCGCTTCCGGGTCGCGCACGACTACATGCCCTACAGCGAGGCCTACCAGCAGCTCGGGGTCTACACCCGCCAGGCGCTCGGCAAGGTCGGGATCGGCGTGACGCTGCGGGCGCAGGACGTCCCGACCTGGTTCAAGCGCACCTACACCGACCGCGCCTTCGACTTCATGAGCAACGGCATGAGCCACTCCTTCGACCCGACGGTCGGGGTGCAGCGGCTCTACTGGTCGAAGAACTTCAAGCCGGGCGTGCCCTTCTCGAACGGCTCGGGCTACGCCAACCCGGAGGTCGACCGCCTCCTCGAAGCGGCGGCGGTCGAGGCCGATCCGGCGCGGCGCCGGGCGCTGTTCCGCGACTTCCAGATGATCGTCGCGCGCGACCTGCCCGACATCAACCTCGTGACCGGCGCGAACCTCACGATCCTCAACCGCCGCGTCGCCAACCACCCCACCACCATCGACGGCCCGTCCGACGGCTTCGCGGACGTGTGGCTGGAGTCATGAGCAGCGTTGCAGGGGGCAGTTCTGCTCGAGCCCGCGAGGAGCGAAAGGGCATGACGTTCGATCCAGACCTCTCCGATCCCTTCCTCGCCAGGGCGGCGGACCTGCGGGACATCTTTGCGCGCGACGCGGTCGAGCGGGACCAGGCGGGCGGGCGGCCGGTGGAGCAGTTGCGCCTCCTCAAGGAGAGCGGGCTCCTCAAGCTCCTGATCCCGCGCGCGCAGGGAGGCCACGGCGAGCCCTGGTCGAGCGCCCTGCGCATCGTGCGGGAATTCGCCAAGGTGGACGGCTCGCTCGGCCACCTCTTCGGCTACCATTTCGGCTCGGTGAACGCCGCGCATCTCCTCGGCTCGCCGGAGCAGGCCGCCGACCTCTGGCGGCGCTCGGCGCAGGGCAACTGGTTCTGGGGCAACGCCCGCAACTCCTTCTCGAAGACGCTGTTCGGCCGGCGCGAGGGCGAGTGGATCACCGTGAACGGGTTCAAGCCCTTCACGTCGGGCTCTCACGTCGCCGACCGCCTCGTCATCGCGTGGCTCGACGCGGAGACCGGGGAGCCGACCTTCGCGGCGGTGCCGGCGGACCGACCCGGCATCATCGTCGAGGACGATTGGGACGCCATCGGCCAGCGCCAGACGGGGAGCGGGCGCGTCACCTTCGCGGACCTCAAGGTGCATGCGAGCGAGGTGTTCGACACCGCGCACGACAGGGGCCTGCCCTACCGCAGCCTCGGCGTGCTGCAGCAACAGGGCGTGCTGCTCAACGTCTTCGTCGGCAGCGCGCAGGGGGCGCTCCTCGCCGCACGCGACTACACGCGCACGTCCTCCCGGCCCTGGATCCACTCGGGCGTGGCCGAGCACGTCGATGACCCCTGGGTGAAGCGCACCTACGGCGACCTCTACATCCGCACGCAGGCCGCGACGCTGCTCGCCGACCGGGCGCTCGACGCCATCGACGCGGCCTTCGCCCGCGGGCGCGACCTCACGGAGGCCGAGCGCGGCGAGGCGGCGATCGCCATGGCGGCGGCGAACGCCCACGCGGGCGCGGTCGCCCTCGACGTGACGAGCACGATCTTCGAGGTCATGGGCGCGCGCTCGTCCGCCCGCGCCTACGGCTTCGATCGGTTCTGGCGCAACGTCCGCACCCACACCCTGCACAATCCGGCCGAGTACAAGATCCGCAACACCGGCACGTGGTTCCTCACCGGCGCCTACCCGGAGCCGGGCATCTTTCAGTGAGCGGCGCTTCGCGCGGCCGAAGCGGCGGCGGGTGGACGACATCTCTCGCACGGTCGCGCGACGCCCCGGCGACTGCGATGGGAGCCCGCCCCGGCCGCACGGCCTCGCGCGCCTCAGGGGCCGCGAGACCCTCCGCAGAGATCCTCCCCCCGGCGGTCGCCCCGGCGCGAACACTCCACTCCGTCGGGTCGTTCTTTAAAAAGAACAATCTCGTTGACATGAAGAACGCGGCCGGACACCCTGACGGTATCGGGACGGCGCCTCGGCCCTCCCGACCCCATCCCGACAGGACCAGCGACAGGACCAGCGACCCATGGCGTTTCGACCCCTGCACGACCGCGTGCTCCTCCGGCGCCTCGACGGCGAGGAGAAGACCAAGGGCGGCATCATCATTCCCGACACCGCCAAGGAGAAGCCGCAGGAGGGCGAGGTCGTCGCCGTCGGCCCCGGCGCACGGGACGACAGCGGCACGGTCGTGCCCCTCGACGTGAAGGCCGGCGACCGGGTGCTGTTCGGCAAGTGGTCGGGAACCGAGGTCAAGGTCGACGGCGAGGATCTGCTGATCCTCAAGGAGACCGACATCCTCGGCGTGATCGCCGCGTGAGCATGATCATCTGAGAGACGAGGACGGATATGGCTGCGAAGGACGTGAAATTCTCCGCCGACGCGCGCGAGCGGCTGCTGCGCGGCGTCGACATCCTGGCGGACGCCGTGAAGGTGACGCTCGGCCCCAAGGGCCGCAACGTCGTGATCGAGAAGAGCTTCGGGGCGCCGCGCATCACCAAGGACGGCGTCACCGTCGCCAAGGAGATCGAACTGGAGGACCGCTTCGAGAATCTGGGCGCCCAGCTCCTTCGAGAGGTCGCCTCGAAGACCAACGATCTCGCCGGTGACGGCACCACCACGGCCACCGTGCTGGCCCAGGCCATCGTCAAGGAGGGCGCCAAGGCGGTCGCGGCGAACTTCAACCCGCTCGACCTCAAGCGCGGCATCGACCTCGCCGTGGCGGCGGCGATCCAGGACGTGGCCGGCCGCTCGCGCAAGGTCACGGCCTCGGATGCGATCGCGCAGGTTGGCACCATCTCGGCGAACGGCGACGCGGAGATCGGGCGCCTGATCGCCGAAGCCGTCGAGAAGGTCGGCAAGGAGGGCGTGATCACGGTCGAGGAGGCCAAGACCGCCGAGACCGAGCTCGACGTGGTCGAGGGCCTGCAATTCGACCGCGGCTACCTCTCGCCCTACTTCGTGACCAACGCCGAGAAGCTGATCGCGGAACTCGACGAACCCTACATCCTGATCCACGAGAAGAAGATCTCGTCCCTGCAGCCGCTGCTGCCGGTGCTGGAGGCGGCGGTGCAGTCGGGCAAGCCGCTGCTGATCATCGCCGAGGACGTCGAGGGCGAGGCGCTGGCGACCCTGGTGGTCAACAAGCTGCGCGGCGGCCTCAAGATCGCGGCCGTGAAGGCGCCGGGCTTCGGCGACCGGCGCAAGGCGATCCTGGAGGATATCGCGATCCTCACGGCCGGCCAGGTCATCTCGGAGGATCTCGGCATCAAGCTCGAGAACGTCACCCTCGGCCAGCTCGGACGGGCCAAGCGCGTGCGGATCGAGAAGGAGACCACCACGGTCGTCGACGGGGCGGGCGAGAAGCCCGAGATCGCCGCGCGGGTGGCGCAGATCAAGGCGCAGATCGAGGAGACGACCTCGGATTACGACCGGGAGAAGCTGCAGGAACGTCTCGCCAAGCTCGCGGGCGGCGTGGCGGTGATCCGGGTCGGCGGCGCCACCGAGGTCGAGGTCAAGGAGAAGAAGGACCGCGTCGACGACGCGCTCAACGCCACCCGGGCGGCGATCGAGGAGGGCATCGTGCCGGGCGGCGGCACCGCGCTGCTGCGCGCCCGCGGGGCGGTCTCGGCCCTGCACAGCCCCAATCCGGACGTCGCGGCGGGGATCAAGATCGTGCTCAAGGCCCTCGAAGCGCCGATCCGCCAGATCGCCGCCAATGCCGGCGTCGAGGGCTCGATCGTGGTCGCCAAGGTCAACGAGAGCGATTCCGACACCTACGGCTTCGACGCGCAGCGCGAGACCTACGTCGATCTGATCGAGGCCGGCATCGTCGACCCGGCGAAGGTCGTGCGCACCGCCCTGCAGGACGCCGCCTCGGTGGCCGGCCTGCTGGTGACGACCGAGGCGCTGGTGACCGAGCGGCCGAAGGAGAAGCCGGCGCTGCCCGCTCCCGGCGGGGTCGATTTCTGACGTCTCCGGGGCGCCTCCGGCGGAGGCGCCCCTCCCCCGCGTCCGCACGGAGACCGTGATGCAGCTGCCCGACGACCCGATCGCTCCCGTCCATCCCTCCGAGCCGAGCGTCGGCTTCCTCGTCATCCTGGCCTGCGCGACCCTGATCCTCGCCACGCTGACCTTCCTCATGCGCTGAGGGCCGCGCGATGAACCCCGTCATCGCGGTCGTGGGCGCCGGCTTCAGCGGCAGCATGGCGGCGCTCCACCTGCTCGCCGCCCTGCCCCGGACCTGGTCCGTGCTCTTGTGCGAGCGCGGCGACGCCTTCGGGCGCGGCCTCGCCTACGGCACGCGGGCGGCGGACCACCTGCTGAACCTGCGCGTCGCCAACATGAGCGCCTTCCCGGACCGGCCGAACCACTTCTCGGGCTGGCTGGCGCAGCTCGCGGCCGACCCGGCCGAGGCCGAGGACGTGGCGGGGATCCGCCGCACGCCGGCCGGGACCTTCGCGCCGCGCGGCCTCTACGGGCGCTACCTGGCGGGACTCCTCACCGCGGCCCTCACCGCGCAGGGCAGGCCCCGCCTGCGCCTCGTCCACGACGCCGTCATCGACCTCGAACCCGGACCGGCCGGCTTCACGCTGCGCACCGAGGGCGGACAGGCCTTCCCGGTGGCCGGCGCGGTGCTCGCGATGGGGCACGTGGCCGGACCCGGCGCGCCGCCGAGCGTCCACCGCCTCGACCCCTGGAATCCCGATGCCTTCGGCCGGCTGCACCCGCACCGGCCGGTGCTGGTGGTGGGCACCGCGCTCACCATGGTCGACGCGGTGGCGTCCCTCCGCGGGCGCGGCTTCACGGGCAAGATCCTCGCCCTCTCGCGCCGCGGGCTGCTGCCGACCACCCACGGGCCGTCCGGGTCCTGGCCGGTGCCCGACCTCGCCCCCGACGACCTCGCGTCGCTCACCCGGCTGACGCGGCGCATCCGCCGGGAGATCGCCGCGGCCGAGGCGGCGGGCGGGCATTGGCGCGACGTGATCGACGCGCTGCGCCCGATCGTGGACTACATCTGGCGCGCCCTTCCCCACGCGGAACGCGCCCGCTTCCTGCGCCACCTCCGCCCGTTCTGGGACGTGCACCGCCACCGGGCCGCGCCGCCCGCGGCCGCCTCGCTCGCGGAGGAGATCGCGGCCGGGCGCCTGGAGGTGCGGGCCGGGCGGATCCTCGCCATCGCCGACGCGCCGGACGAGGCCGCGGTGACGATCCGGCCGCGCGGCGCCGCGGACGCTCACGTGCTGCCGGTTCAGGCGATCCTCGACGCGACCGGCATCGGGCCGATCGCCGAGAGCCGGGACCCGCTGCTGCGCCGCCTCGCCGCGCGCGGCCTCGCGCGGCCGGGGCCGTTCGGGCTCGGGCTCGACGTCGGACGGGATTACCGGCTGCGCGGCACGCGACACGACCGGTGGCTGTGGACGCTCGGGCCGCTCCTGCGCGGCACCCTCTGGGAATGCGTCGCCGTCCCCGACATCCGCAACCAGGCGGTGGAGGTGGCGGGTCTGGTCGCCGCCGAGGTCGAGGCGTCGCGCCCCGTCCGACGGGCGGGCGTTGCGTGACTTTGCGCTGCTGCGCAGCTGGCCGGCTATTCCCCCTCCCACGCGGGCCAGCGGATTTACAGGACGCGAAAAATAACGAAACGGCAGATACGTTCGCCGGCACATGACGGTTGCCGGGTCTGTCGCGGGGAACCCCTCTCCCGTGAACGCTGCTGGAAAACACAACACTCCTCATGCTGAGGTGCGACCAAAGGGAGCCTCGAAGCACCCCAGAACAGTGTATCCAATGCACTCTTCTCTTGGATTGACAGTTGGGGGTGCTTCGAGGCTCCCTTCGGTCGCACCTCAGCATGAGGAATTGGGTTTGTTGCCATCAGCCGGATTTGAAGCTGTGGCTCACCATCAGTTGAGTGGATGAAATCGACCGGGTCCGTCATCACGCAGTTGATACGGCTGAGCGATGACGGATCCGCTCGAAGTCTGACTGATACGGAACATTTTTTCCAATGCTGTGCGCACACGGTGGCCCACTCGGAAGAGGCAATTCCGCGCGAACCGGGCCATCGTCATTTTTTATCAAAGTCGCATTTTTCGGAGATCGACGAGAATCCTGAGGAGCCCTGGATTGTCCCCGGACAGCCGCGCCGCCGAGGGAGGAGGGTTCATCCCCACGCGCCTCACGGCGCCGGCGGCACGTCCGGCCTCGCATCCGGCACGAAGCCGTCGCGGTTCGGCATCGCCACGCGCGGCAGGCTCTCCGCGTCGAGGACGGCGTCCGCCGGCAGGATGCCGTTGAGGTGCAGCAGGTAGGCCGAGACGGCGTAGACCTCGGGGTTCGCGAGGGATTGCGGGGCGTCGAAGGGCATCGCCCGGCGCACGTAGTCGAACAAGGTCGTGGCGTAGGGCCAGTAGCTGCCGACGGTGCGCACCGGCTTGGCGCTGGCGAGCGTGCCCCGCCCGCCGACGAGCCGGTCGGCGGCCCCGCCCTCCCCCGCCGCGCCGTGGCAGCCCGCGCACCGGCTCGCGAACAGCGCCCGTCCCTCCGCCACGCTGCCGCGGCCGGGCGGCAGCCCCGCCCCGTCCGCCCGCACGTCGATGTCCCAGGCGGCGATGGCGGCCGGATCCGCCGGACGGCCGAGCCGGTGCGGCCCGGGCCCCTCGGCCGCGACGGCGAGGCAAGCGGCGAGGCAAGTGGCGAGGCACAGCAGCAGGGCGGCCGGAATCCCGTTACGCGACATGGCGCACGCTCCCGCCGGCCGCGACCTGCCAGCCATAGATGCCGTTGTAGTGGTAGACGGAGTTCACCCCGCGCGCGTCGACGAGAGCGGCACGCGGCGGCTGGCGGTAGCCGGTCTCGTCGGTGGCGCGGCTCTGCAGCAGCGCCGGCCCGCCGTCCCACTCCCAGGGCAGGCGGAAGCGCACGAGGCAGCGCGGGAGCACCGGCTCCTGCAGCGCCGCGGGCCGCCAGGTCGCGCCCCCGTCGGCCGAGACGTCGACCGCGGTGATCCGCCCCCGCCCCGACCACGCGAGGCCGGAGATCTCGTAGGAGCCGGGGTCGCGCAGTTGATGGCCGCCCGAGGGCGCGGTGATGACGGACTTCGCCTCCATCACGAAGCTGAACTGGCGCGCGCTGCCGTCCGGCATGAGATCGGTGTACTTGGAGGTCTCCTCCCGGGTCTGGAACGGCTGGTCGCCGACCTTCAACCGCCGCAGCCACTTGATGCTGAGATTGCCCTCCAGCCCGGGCAGGAACAGCCGCAGGGGATAGCCCTGCTCGGGCCTCAGCCGCTCGCCGTTCTGCGCGTAGGCGAGGATCGCGCCGTCGAGGGCGACCGGGAGCGGGATCGAGCGGCTCATGGCGGCCCCGTCCGCCCCCTCGGCCAGGATCCAGGCGGCGCCGGGCGCGAGGCCGACCTCGTCGAGGAGCGTGGAGAGGAGCACGCCCGTCCACTCGGCGCAGCTCAGCAGCCCGTGCGTGTCCTGCACGGTCCAGGCCGGATCGCCCTTCTGCCAGCCCGGCGTGTTGCCCGAGCATTCGAGAAAATGCAGGCGCGACACGGAGGGCAGGCGGACGAGGTCGTCCATGGTCAGGATCAGCGGGCGCTCGACCAGACCGTGCACCACGAGGCGGTGCCGCTCCGGGTCGATCGCCGGCACGCCCGCGTGGTGGCGCTCGTAGTGCAGCCCATTCGGCGTGACGATGCCGGACAGGTGCTGCAGCGGCGTGCCGCTCGACGCCGCGCCCGGGAAGGGCGGCGGCGTGCGCGGCCGGCGCACGAGGCGCTCGTAGGGCGAGGGCACGCCGTAGCCCGGACTCGCGACGGGGGCGCCCTGCGCGCGGGTCCAGGGCGGCACGTCGAGCGGCGCCTCGCCCGCGACCGCGCGGCCGCCGAGGCCGAGCGCACCCAGGAGAAGGCCGCGGCGGCCGAGCCGCAGGCGGGAGAGCGATGACATGGTGGGGTCCGTTCCGGGACAATCGGGAGCCGACGCGCGGGACCCGCACGATGTCACGCACGGCCACAGCACGGAAGAGGATGATTTCGCGTTTATGCGATCAAAACAAGAATGTTATTCGACAAATCGCGCCCAGATGGGACCACGTTCGCGATGAATCGCCTCCGCAATCCCGACATCGACCGGTGCATCGCGTGGCGACAGGGCAGCCTCAGAGACTTCTTCTCCGTTTCCCGTCATACACGAGACGGTCTTGTTATGGCTCAGGGCAAAATCGAAATACGATTTCATTGACCCCGCGCTGCCGCGCCGGCGACAGTGGCCCATCCGGAACGCGGATCTCCGCCCCCTCGCGACGCGGGCGGCCGCTCCGAGCGGAGTGCTCTCATGCCCGCGATCGCGGCCCGCCGGTCCCTCCGGCG
This sequence comes from Methylobacterium sp. JK268, assembly GCF_054052225.1. Lineage (NCBI taxonomy): Bacteria > Pseudomonadati > Pseudomonadota > Alphaproteobacteria > Hyphomicrobiales > Methylobacteriaceae > Methylobacterium > Methylobacterium sp. JK268. Next base: position 272,984 of record NZ_JBSVZN010000004.1, read on the forward strand.
CAAGACCCTGTTCGCCCCTCGCCTGGTCGAGAAGCGACTCCTCGCGACCTGGCTCCTGCTATCGGCCTTCGCCTTCCTGTTCGTCACGGTGCTCACGGCCCGGGCCGAGGAGCAGGTCATCCGGGTGGGCTACCAGAAATACGGCACGCTGGTGCTCCTGAAGGGCAAGGGCCTGCTCGAGCAGCGTCTCAAGCCGCTGGGCTACCGGGTGGTCTGGGCCGAATTCCCCTCGGGCCCTCCCCTGCTCGAGGCCTTGAACGCGGGCGCGATCGATCTCGGCTCGACCGGCGAGGCACCGCCGATCTTCGCGCAGGCGGCGAGCGACAGCCTCGTCTACGTGGCGAACGAGCCCCCCGCGCCCAAGGGCGAGGCGATCCTGGTCCCGAAGGACAGCCCGGTGCGGAGCGTAGCGGACCTGCGCGGCCGCACGATCGCCCTCAACAAGGGCTCGAACGTGCACTTCCTGGTGGTGCGGGCCCTGGAGCAGGCGGGCGTGCCCTACGACCAGGTGAAGCTCGCCTTCCTGGCCCCGGCCGACGCGGGCGCGGCCTTCGCGCGGGGCAGCGTCGATGCCTGGGCGATCTGGGACCCCTTCCTGGCGGCGGGTGAGCAGGCCCACGCGGCCCGCACCCTGACGACCGGCGAGGACCTGGTGCCGAACCGCCAGTTCTACCTGTCGCGACGCGCCTTCGTAGTGGAGCACGGCAAGGCCCTCGACGCGACGCTCGCGGCCATCGGCGAGATCGACGCCTGGGCCAAGGACAACACCGACGCGGTGGCGCGGGAACTCGCGCCACTGGTCGGGATCCCGGCGCCGATCCTCACCGTGGCGCTGCGGCGCCAGACCTACGGGGTGGCGCCCCTCGACGCGGCCGCGGTCGCCGACCAGCAGCGGGTCGCGGACGCCTTCCACCGGCTCGGCCTGCTGCCGAAGCCTCTCAGCATCGCCGAGGCGGTGCGGCGGCCCGGCAGCTGAGGCGCCGGCGATGCGGAACCCCGCGCGCCGCAGCATCCTCGGCGGCCTCGCCGGCGTCGTGGCCGCCCCGGCCCTGGTGCGGGCCGCCCCGGTGATCCGCTTCGCGTACCAGCGGTCCTCGACGCTGCTCACGATCCTCAAAACCGACGGCACGCTGGAGCGGCGCCTCGCCGGTCAGGGCTTCGGGGTCAGCTGGCACCTGTTCAACAGCGTCATCGAGCCGATGAACGCGGGCAGCACCGACTTCCACGCGGACGTCGCCGACGCGGTGCCGATCTTCACCCAGGCGGCCGGCGCGCCCCTCACCTTCTACGCCAAGGAGGACCCCTCCCCGGCCGCCGAAGCGATCATCGTGCACGCCGACTCACCGATCCGGACGGTGGCCGACCTCAAGGGCCGGACCGTCGGGTTCCAGCGCGGTTCGGGCTGCCACTTCATCCTGACCGCTGCCCTCAAGCGCGCGGGCCTCACGCCGGCCGACATCACGGCGGCGCCGCTGAACGCGCCCGACGGGGCGGCGGCTTTCGAGCGCCGCAGCTTGGACGCCTGGGTGATCTGGGATCCGTTCCTCGCCATCGCGCAGGCGAAGGGCGAGGTGCGGGTGATCGCGGACGCGACCGGCTTCTCCAGCTACAACCGCTACTATACGGTCCAAACTTCCTTCGCGCAGGCGCATCCGGAGGTCGTCGGGGTGGTCTACGAGGCGCTGGCCGAGGCCGGCCGGTGGGTGAAGGGCAACCCGCAGGAGGCGGCCGCGCGCCTCTCCCCGCTCTGGGGCGATGTGCCTCTGCCGATCGTCGAGACGGTGAACGCCCGCCGCAGCTACGCGGTGAAGCCCGTGCTGCGGGAGGGGCTGGGCGAGCAGCAGGTGATCGCCGACACCTTCTTCGAGGCCGGCCTGATCCCCCGCCGCATCGACGCGACCGCCGTGCCGCTCTGGCACCCCGGGACGCGCGGCTGAGCATGCCCGCGAGGACGGTCCGATGACGTCACCCCGTTTCGGCGTCTGGGCGCCGGTCCACGGCAGCCGGGCGGCGCACAACGACCCGGACGAGCCGGACGACGCCTCCTGGGAGCGCAACCGGGCTCTGGTGCTGGAGGCGGAGGCGCTGGGCTACGACTCGGTGCTGGTGGCCCAGCACCTCGTGAACCCCTACGACGAGACCCGCGACCAGCTGGAAACCTGGACCGCCACGGCGGCGCTCGCCGCCCTGACGCGGCGGATCGAGCTGATCGCGGCGATCAAGCCCGGCCTGTTCCACCCGGTGGTGCTCGCCAAGATGGCGCTGCAGATCGAGCACATCAGCGCCGGACGCTTCGCGCTCAACCTCGTCAACGCCTGGAACGCCACGGAATTCGAGGCGGCGGGCCTGCCGTTCCCGGCCCACGACGCGCGCTACGCCTACGGGGCCGAGTGGATCGGCCTCGTCTCGCGCCTGATGCGGGGCGAGCGGGTGAGCCACGAGGGCCGGCACTTCCGGGTGGACGGGGTGGCCCTGCGTCCCGCCGACCCGCACCGGGCGCGTCCGCGGATCTATCTCGGGGGCGAGTCCGAGCCCGCCCGCGCCCTCGTGGCCGCGGAGAGCGACGTGTGGTTCATCAACGGCCAGCCGCTCGACGCGGTGCGGGCCCTGATCGCGGATGCGGCGGCCCGCCCGCGCGCGCTGGCGCCGCTGCGCTTCGGCCTCTCGGCCTTCGTGATCGCCCGCGAGACCGACGCGGAGGCGGAGGCCGACCACGCGCGGCTCCTCGCGCTCGCGGCCGGCGACGCGGGCATGCGGGAGGCGAGCCGCACCCGCGTCGACCCGGAAGTGGTGATGATCCGCACCATGGCGCGGGTGCGGGCTGTGGGCACCAACGGCGGCACGGCGGCGGGGCTGGTCGGCAGCTACGCCACGGTGGCGGAGCGGCTCGCGGCCTTCCACGCCGCCGGCATCGACCTCTTCATGCTGCAGTTCCAGCCCTTCGAAGCGGAGATGCGCCGCTTCGCCGAGCGGGTGCGTCCCCTGCTCGCCTGACTCGAAATGGGCTCCAAACGATCGATGTCACGTTCAAGTTTCGATCTCGGGTCCCCCTCTCCCGCGTGAGCTACCGTGTGCACACAACTCCGAAAAATCCATCTTTGTCAGTATGATAGATGAAGCCGTCGCGAAGCTTCCGGGGAGCGCATCAGGGCCGATCCGCGGGTATGCCCTGACGGACTGATCGACATTGTGGGGCAAATTCTCGGCCGAACATACTGGATGCGCACCAGCCTTGATATAACAACAAGAACGAAAGATAAAGCATAAGACTCCTTTAGTGGCAATACAACCGCCTCCTCATGCTGAGGTGTGAGCGGAGCGAGCCTCGAAGCACCCCGTAGCATCTCGTCCAAGGCATCTTTTCTCTTGGATGACCCTTCTGGAGTGCTTCGAGGCCGCTGCGCGGCACCTCAGCATGAGGGTTGTCGCGCACTCCAGGCACGGTCATTCGATGAGCCTGCAATCGAGATGTGTGCACACGGTATCCCGTGCGGGAGAGGGAGACCCGCGCCAGGGCGACAATGCCAAGCCCACACCGCCATCCCGCAGCGATGGCGGCAGCAACCACCGAGGGATCAAGCGGATCGGGGATGACCCGTCAGCGGCTCGGCGGCTCCCAGATCGGGAGGGCGGCGGCGTCGACCGGGCGGGGCAGCAGCCCCTCGTCCCGGAAGGCGTCGGCGATCCGCTGCTGCTCGGCGAGCCCCTCCCGGGTGACCGTGCCGACGCGGTAGGAGCGGCGGTCGTTGGCCTGCCGGACCACGGCGGGATCGAGCCGCCACAGGGTCCCGAGGCGGGCGGCGGCCTCGTCCGGATGCGCCTTCACCCAGCGCCCGGCCTCGCGCAGGCGGTCGACCAGGACGGAGAGCACGTCGGGGTTCCCGGCCGCGTAGGCCTCCGCGGCGACGTAGTAGCGCTTGTAGAGCGACAGGCCCGTGCCGTCCCGCAGGATGCGGGCGCCCCCCTGCGCCTGCGCCGCGGACAGGAACGGGTCCCAAGCGACCCAGGCCTCGACGCCGCCGCTCGCCAGCGCGGCCCGCCCGTCGGCGGGGGTGAGGTAGGCGGGCGTGACGCTCTTGAGCGAGAGCCCCTCGGCGGAGAGCGCCGCGAGGAGCAGGTAGTGGCTGCCGGCCCCCTTCGTCACGGCGACGCGGCGCCCCTTGAGGTCGGCCACGCTGCGCGCGGGCGAGTCTCCCGCCACCAGGATCGCCTGCGCGGCGGGCGAGGCCGCCTCCTCGGCCACGTAGGCGATCCGGGCCTGCGCCGCCTGCGCGAAGATCGGGACGGTGTCGGCGACGTCGGCCGAGACGTCGATCTGGCCGACGTTGAGCGCCTCCATGATCGGGAGGCCGCTGGTGAATTCGTGCCAGGACACGCCGACCCCGAGCGGCTTCAGGGCCGCCTCCAGGGACCCGTCCTCGCGCAGCAGCGCGGCCAGCGTCGAGGAGCGCTGGTAGCCGAGGCGGAGGCTGCGCCCCTCGCCGGCCGCGGCGGCGAGCGGCGCGAGGAGGAGCAGGGCGGCGAGGAGGATGCGGACGGGGCGCGGCATGGGCGTGTCGATCTCCTCGGCCCCGCCCGCGCCGCGGGAGGCGACGCTCGGGACGGCGTCCCCCACCGGCAGACCGGCGCACGCGCCGCGGCAGGACGACCGGTGGGATAGTGGCGATGTCGCCCGCATGGGGTCAATGAACGGACATTGGCGAATAGCGGCGGCGTTCGAGAATTCCCGTCTGCCGAATGCCGCATCCGCAGGGGTTTTAATCCTCACGCGCGCGATCGCCTCCACAGTCGCGCGTCATCGTTCCCCTTACGGGCCGCGTCAGCCCGCCGGGACGCGCGGGCGCTCCGCCGTGGGAGATGCGCGCCGCGACCGGCCTGGCGAGAAAGGCCTTCGGTCGGCGCTCCGAAAAAGAGTAATCCATTCTGTTGATCGACGCGCCGTTCGCATGAGAATGAGCAATGCCCTCGTCGGCGAGCAAGATCATCTTGTGACGCAAGCAGACGCGCGCTCGACGCGGGCATATTTGTCTTTCTCTGACTTGTGGAGCGCCCGATGCGGCGGATGATGCTCGGTCTCCTGGTGGCCCTCGTGGGCCTCGGCGCGGCGCGCGCCGACGACAGGCCCCTGCGGATCGGCGTGACGGCCGGCCCGGTGGCGCAGGTGGTGCAGTTCGCAGCCGGCCTCGCCAAGGAGCGCGGCCAGCGCGTGGAGGTGGTCGAATTCACCGACTGGGTCACGCCGAACGAGGCGGTCAATGCCGGAGACCTCGACACCAACCTGTTCCAGCACGGGGCCTTCCTGGCGGTCCAGAACGCCCGGCGCGGCACGAATCTGGTGCAGGTCGATCCGGTCGGCCTGATCGCCCCGATCGGCCTGTTCTCGAAGAAGATCCGCTCCCTCGACGCGGTGCCGGCCGGCGCCTCCGTCGCGATCCCGAACGAGCCGCTCAACGGCGCGCGCGGCCTGCGGCTGCTGGAGAAGGCCGGGCTGATCACGCTCGCGCCCGGCAAGGGCCTGACCGTCACCCGCTTCGACGTCACGGCCAACCCGAAGAAGCTCGACATCGTCGAACTCGATCCGGCGCAGCTCTACCGCTCCCTCGACGACGTGACGCTGGCGATGGTGAACCTCACCTACCTCCTCGCCGCGGGCGGCGACCCGAACACCGCGCTCCTGATCGACCGCGCGGCGGACGACCAGTTCGTGCTGCGCTTCGTCGCCCGCGAGGACCGCAAGGACGATCCCCGCCTGCGCCGCTTCGTCGAGACCTTCAAGGACCCGCAGGTGAAGGCCTTCATCGAGCAGAAGCTTCCGGGCTTCGTGCCGGCCTGGCCGGGGGCGTGAGCCCCCGCCGCGCCGGGCCTCATCCCTGCCCGACGCGGTACTGCTTGGGCGGCACCGTGCCGTTGACGGCGAAGTCCCCGACGAGGCGGTCGCGGTAGATGCGCGGGTTATGCGAGGCGATGGTGCGGGCGTTGCGCCAGTACCGGTCGAGGCCGAGCGAGCGCGCCGTGGCCGAGGCCCCGAGCGCGTCGAAGAGCAGGGTCGTGGCGTCGAGGACGAGGCTCGTCACCGGCGTCACGGACTGGTTCACCTCGATGTCCGCGATCGTGCCCGCGGCCTCCGCGCCCTCGGCGTCGCCGGCCTGGTCGAGGTCGTAGACCCGCTGCAGCGCCTCGGCGTTGCGCAGGGCCACCGCGCCCGCCGCGTAGGCCGCGCCGCGCACGCGCCCCACCACCTGGAGGATCTGCGGGTCATCGCCGACGCGCGCGGCGTTGCCGTGGCTGTAGATCCGGCTGCGCTCGCCCACGAGGCGCGCCACGTCCTCGGCCGCCGCCCGCGCGATACCGGCGAGCGTCGCGAGGTGCACGAGCTGGAAGAACGCCATCGCGTAGCGGAAGCGCCCGGGATCCGGGTTCACGAGGTCGGGCGCGAGCGCCACGTCGGTGAAGCGCACGGTGCCGCTCGCGGTGAGGGCCTGCCCGAAGCCGTCCCAGTCATCGAGCACCTCGACGCCCTCCGCCCGCCGCGGGACCGCGGCCCCGACCGGCTCGCCCGCCTCGTCCTGGGCCGCGAGGTGGATCCAGTCGGCGAAGAGCGAGCCGGTCGTGTAGTACTTGGTGCCGTTGAGCCGCCAGCCGGCGCCGTCGCGGCGCAGCACCGTCTCGAACGACCCGACCTTGGCGGAGCCGGCCTCCGAGACCCCGCTCCCCACCGTCTCGCCGCGGGCGATCCGGGCGATCCAGGCCTCGCGCCACGCCGGGGAGCGGGCGTTCAAGGCATCCTCGGTGAAGCCGAAATGCGCCCGCAGGGCGTTGGTGACGTTCGAATCCGCCGCCGAGAGCTCGAGCAGCAGGTTGAACACCTCCGGCAGCGTGGCGTCGTGGCCGTTCTGCGCCCGGGACAGGCGCAGCATGGTGAAGCCGGCCTCGCGCAGCCACGCGATCTCCTCCTGCGGCAGACGCCGCTCCCGGTCGCGCGCGGCGGCCGTGTCCCGGATGCGCCGGAAGACCGGCCGGAACCGCTCCGCCAGGTCCTCGTAGCGGGTGCTCGGCCCCGCCCCCCAGCCTGCCTGAACCTGCGACATCGCTCCTGCTCCTCGTGGCGCGCGGCGGGCCGCGCTGGCGGTTAGTCGATCCATCTGATAGACATTATGGACCAACCGGCAAGCGTCGATCCGTCGCCGCGGGGTTGTTTTTCAGAGCGAACGCCTGCGCCGGCTCCGGCGACGCGAGAATCCTGAACTCGACCAGAAAGACAGAATTTCCGAATAGATCCGAGTTCGCGAGAACCCAGATCTCTCGAGGTTCGTTCTGTAAAAAGAACATTCTCATTGACTTCGGACCCTGCCCACGAGAGCGTTCCGGGGCTGTCTGTTGGCCCGCGCGCCGCCTCTCCGGGAGACCCGTCATGGCATCCGAGCCCCTCGACCCGTCCGGGCTGCGTCCCGAAACCCTGGCCTTGCACGCCGGCTGGCGGGCCGACCCGGCGACGGGCGCCGTCGCGGTGCCGATCTTCCAGACGACCTCCTACCAGTTCCACGACGCCGAGCACGCCGCCAACCTGTTCGCGCTGAAGCAGCTCGGGCACATCTACACGCGGGTGACCAATCCCACGACGGATGTGCTGGAACAGCGGGCGGCGGCGCTGGAGGGCGGCGCGGCGGCGGTGGCGGTGGCATCCGGCCAGGCCGCCTCGGCGCTGGCGATCCAGAACCTCGCCCGGGCCGGCGACAACGTGGTGAGCGCCACCGACCTCTACGGCGGCACCTGGAACCTGTTCGCCAACACGCTGAAGGAGCAGGGGATCGAGGTGCGCTTCGTCGACCCGGCCGATCCCGACGCGTTCCGCCGCGCCACCGACGACCGCACCCGCGCCTATTACGGCGAGACGCTGCCCAACCCGAAGCTCGCGGTCTTCCCGATCGCCGAGGTGGCGGCGATCGGCCGGCCGCTCGGCATCCCGCTCATCCTCGACAACACCGCCGCCCCGCTGATCGCCCGGCCCCTGACGCACGGGGCGGCCGTCGTCGTCTACTCGACCACGAAGTATCTCGGCGGCCACGGCACCTCGATCGGCGGGCTGATCGTCGACGGCGGCACCTTCGACTGGGCGGCGCATCCGGGCCGTCAGCCCGCCCTCACCGAGCCCGACGCGAGCTACCACGGCGCGGTTTGGGTCGAGGAGGCCAGGGCGCTCGGGCCGATCGCCTACGCGCTGCGCGTCCGGGTGCGGCTCCTGCGCGACCTCGGGCCGGCCCTCTCGCCCTTCAACGCGTTCCAGATCCTGCAGGGGCTGGAGACGCTGCCCCTGCGCATCGCCCGCCATTCCGAGAACGCCCTCGCGGTGGCGAATTACCTGTCGCAGCGGCCGGAGGTGGCGCGGGTGATCCACCCGGCCTTCCAGAGCGGCGCCCCGCGGGAGCGCGCCGACCGCTACCTCGGCGGGCGCTACGGCGGCCTCGTCGGGTTCGAACTGGCGGCCGGGCGCGAGGCGGGGCGGCGCTTCATCGACGGTCTGCGCCTGTTCTACCACGTCGCCAATATCGGCGACGCGCGCAGCCTCGCGATCCATCCGGCGACCACCACCCATTCGCAGCTCTCGCCCGAGGACCAGCGCGCCACGGGCGTGTCGGAGGGCTACGTGCGCCTGTCGGTCGGGCTGGAGCACATCGACGACATCCTGGCCGACCTCGACCGCGGTCTCGCCGCCGCGGGCGGGCTCGCCCAGGCCGCCTGATCGATGCGCCGCTTCGTTCTCGGGCTCGTCGCCGCGCTCGCGGCGGCGGGCAGCGCCCTCGCCCAGCCCGACAAGCCCGACCTCACGGTCGGCTTCGTGCCCGGCCCCTACGAGGACGCCTTCAAGGCCGGGGTCGAGCCGACCCTGCGCGCGCAGGGCTACCGGGTGCGGGCCGTCCACTTCAGCACGGGCGTCGAGGTCAACGCCGCGGTCCATGCCGGCGAGATCGACGCCAACGTGATGCAGCACAGCGTCTACCTGAAGGCCTACAACGACCGGAACGGCACCGACCTCGTCGGCATCGTGCAGGTGCCGACCCCGCCCATGGGGCTCTACTCGCGCAAGCACCGCTCGGCCGCCGAGGTGCGGCCCGGCGCGACCGTGGCAGTGCCGAACGACCCGGTGAACCTGGAGCGGGCGCTCAAGATCCTGCGCGATCTCGGCTGGGTGACGCTGCGCCCGAACGGCAACCCGGTCGACGTCACCGAACTCGACGTGATCGCGAACCCGGCCGGGATCCGGCTGGTGCCGCTGGAGGCCGCACAGGCCCCGCGGGTGCTCGACGACGCCGATTTCGCGGCGATCCAGGGCAATTTCGCGATCTTCAGCGGGCTCAAGCTCAGCGAGGCGCTGGCCCTGGAGACGATGACCGCCCCCTACGTGAACGTCGTGGCGGTGCGCAGGGACAAGGCCGGGACGCCCTGGGCGCGGGACATCGTCGCCGCCTACCGCTCGGACGCGTTCAAGGCCGCGATCCGGGCCGACCGCTTCTACGACGGGTTCAAGCTGCCGGATTACTTCGAATGAGCCGCCGCGAACTGCGCCTGAACGCCTTCCACATGCATTCCCCCGGCCACACCTGGGCCGGGATGTGGCGCCACCCGCGCGACGCCTCGGTGCGCTACACCTCCCTCGACTACTGGACGTCGCTGGCGCGCACGGCCGAGCGCGGGCTCCTCGACGGCATCTTCCTCGCCGACGTGTTCGGCACCTACGACGTCTACGGCGGCAACGCCGACGCGGCGCTGGCGGGGGCCGCCCAGGCCCCGAATGCCGACCCGCTCCTGGTCGTGCCGGCGATGGCGCTCGTCACCTCGCAGATCGGTTTCGGGGTGACGGCGAACCTCACCTACGAGCACCCCTACCAGTTCGCCCGGCGCTTCTCGACGCTCGACCACCTGACGCAGGGCCGGATCGGCTGGAACGTCGTCACCGGCTACCTGGAGAGCGGCGCCCGCGGCATGGGCCTCGCGCAGGCCCGCGCCCACGACACCCGCTACGAGGCGGGCGAGGACTTCATGGAGGCCGCCTACAAGCTCTGGGAGGGGAGTTGGGAGGACGGCGCGGTCGTCCACGACCGCGCGCGGGGCCTCTACACCCGCCCGGACAAGGTGCACCGGGTTCGCCACGAGGGACCCTATTACCGGGTCGACGCCCGCCACCTCGCCGAGCCCTCGCCCCAGCGCACGCCGGTGCTCTACCAGGCCGGCACCTCCTCGCGCGGGCGCGCCTTCGCGGCCCGCCACGCGGAGTGCATCTTCCTCAACGGCCACACCCGGGCCATCGCAGCCAAGTCCGTGCGCAGCATCCGCGAGGCCGCGCGGGATCACGGGCGCGACCCCCACGACATCCTGATGTTCCTCGGCGCGACCGTGATCGTCGCCCCGACCCACGCCGAGGCGCTGGACCTGCGCGACGAGTACGCCCGCTACCTCGACGTGCAGGGCCAGCTCGCCCTCGTCTCGGGCTGGACCGGCATCGACCTCTCGACGCTGGGCCCCGAGGAGGCGCTGGCCTACGTGAAGACCAACGCCATGCAGTCGCTGGTCGAGAACCTGACGGTGAACGCGGACCACCGCTTCACCGTGCGGGACTTCGCGCAGTTCGGGCCGCTGGGCGCGCGGGCGCCCTTCATCGTCGGTTCGCCCACCGAGGTCGCGGACGAACTCCTGTCCTGGGCCGAGGAGGCCGACGTCGACGGCTTCAACCTGACGCGCGTGGTGGTGCCCGAGACGCTGGAGGCCTTCGTGGACCTCGTGGTGCCCGAACTCCAGGACCGCGGCGTGTTCAAGACCCGCTACGCGGAGGGCACGCTGCGCGAGAAGCTGTTTCCGGGCACCGGCCCGCGGCTGAAGCCCACCCATCCGGGCGCCGCCTTCCGGCACCGCGCGGAGTGAGGATCGCCATGAGCAGAGCCCCATGAGCAAACCCATCCGCGTCAACGGCTTCGCGATCCACGGCCCGGTCCACCTCTCGCCCGGCCTGTGGCGGCACCCGCGCGACCGCTCCCTCGCCTTCAACACGCTCGGCTACTGGACGGACATCGCCCGGCTCCTGGAGCGCGGGCTGTTCGAGACCCTGTTCATCGCCGACGGCCTCGGCATCCACGACGTCTATGCCGGCACCGCCGACGCGGCCCTGCGCCGGGCCGCGCAGGTGCCCAAGCACGATCCCATGCTCCTCGTCTCGGCCATGGCGGCGGTGACGGAGCATCTCGGCTTCGGGGTGACGGCGTCGGTCTCCTACGAGCCGCCCTTCACGCTCGCCCGCCGCTTCTCGACCCTCGACCACCTCACGAACGGGCGCATGGCCTGGAACGTGGTGACGGGCTACTCGGCCGCGGCCAGCCGGGCGGTGGGCCGGCCGGGCATCGCCGCGCACGACACCCGCTACGACGTCGCGGACGAGTTCCTCGACGTGGTCTACCGGCTCTGGGAAGAGAGCTGGGAGGACGGCGCGGTTCTACGCGATCGGGAGCGCGGCCTGTTCGCCGACCCGGCGCGGATCCACCGCATCACGCATGCGGGCGAGCACTTCCGGATGGAGGGCATCCACCTCGTCGAGCCCTCGCCGCAGCGCACGCCGTTCCTGTTCCAGGCCGGCGCCTCGAACCGGGGCCGCGACTTCGCGGCCTCCCACGCCGAGGCGGTGTTCCTGAGCGACCCCTCGAGGCAGGCGATCGCCGCCACGGTGGCGGATACCCGCGCCCGCGCGGCGGCCCGCGGCCGCGACCCGGCCGACATCCTGTTCTTCGCGCTCATCACGGTGATCGTCGGCCGCAGCGAGGCGGAGGCGCACGACAAGCACCGCGACTACCTCGCCTACGTCGATCCGGAGGGGGCGCTGGCGCTGTTCTCGGGCTGGACCGGCATCGACCTCGCCGCCTACGCGCTCGACGACCCCTTCCCGGTGCTCCGCCGCGACAACGCGATCGCGTCGGTGGCCGAGTCGTTCGGCCGAAGCGAGCGGCGCTGGACGATCCGGGAGATCGTGCAGCACAACGCGATCGGCGGGCGCGGCCCGGTGCTGATCGGCTCGCCCGCGCAGGTGGCGGACGGGCTCGAAGCCTGGATGGACGAGACCGGCATCGACGGCTTCAACCTGAGCTACGCGGTCACGCCCGAGGGCTACGGCGACTTCATCGACCTCGTCGTGCCCGAGTTGCAGCGCCGGGGCCGCTACAAGGCGGGCTACGCGCCGGGCACCTTGCGCCAGAAGGTGTTCGGCGAGGCCCGCCGGCTGCTGCCGGCGAGCCACCCGGCGGCGCGGTTCCGGCCGGTACGGGACCTCGGCGCTGTCGCTCCGCCGCGTTCTCGGACGAGCGACCCTCGGCACTTCTCCTGAACTGGCGGTCGTGCAACATTCCGGCCGCGCGGGCGGTGGCCGCTTCGGCGAACGGTGCCGAGGGCCGGATCCGATCACCTCGCAATCGGATCCGGCTCTCTGTCTTTTTGATCGTGCCGCATTGTCGTCGGCGAACCGGCATCCCCTTCGCCGAAACTGATCGAGCCTGGCCGAAGGAACGCGGAGACTACCATGGCGAGTGCCCGCACCCTGCATCTCGGCGCCTTCATGCGCCCCGTCGGCATCCACACCGCGTGGTGGCGCTATCCGGGAGGCTACCCGGACGCGAACTTCAACTTCGCGCACCTCGCCCGCTTCGCGCAGACGCTGGAGCGGGCGAAGTTCGACGCCTTCTTCATGGCCGACCACCTCGCGGTCCTGAACATGCCGGTCGAAGCGCTCAAGCGCTCGGCGACCGTGACCTCGTTCGATCCCCTGACCCTGCTGCCCGCGCTGGCCGTGGTGACGGAGCGCATCGGGCTCGTCGCCACCGCCTCGACCACCTACGACCAGCCCTACCACGTCGCCCGCAAGTTCGCGTCCCTCGACCATCTCTCGGGCGGGCGGGCGGGCTGGAACGTGGTCACGACCTCGAACCCGGACGCGGCCAGGAACTTCGGGCTGGAGCACCATCCCGAGCACGCCGACCGCTACGACCGCGCGCACGAATTCGTCCGCGTGGTGAAGGGTCTGTGGGATTCCTTCGCGGATGACGCCTTCCGGCGCGACGTCGGGACCGGGGTGTTCTTCGATCCCGAGCGCATGCACGTTCTCGATCATCGCGGCGAGCACTTCGCGGTGCGCGGGCCTCTGAACGTCGCGCGGCCCGTCCAGGGCTGGCCGGTGATCGTGCAGGCGGGCGCCTCGGAGGCCGGGCGGCAGCTCGCGGCGGAGACCGCCGAGGTGATCTTCGGGGCCGCCGCGACCCTGGAGGACGGCCGACGCTTCGCGCAGGACGTCCGCGGGCGCATGGCGCGGGTCGGCCGCGACCCCGACCACCTGAAGATCCTGCCCGCCTGCTTCGTCGTGGTGGGCGACAGCGACGAGGAGGCGCGCGAGAAGCGCGCGGTCCTCGACGGCCTGGTGCACGAGGCGAGCGCCATCGCGGCCCTGTCGATCGCGCTCGGGGTCGATGCGGCCGCCTTCGACCCGGACGGCCCGCTGCCCGAGATCCCGGAGAGCAACCAGTCGAAGACCGGCCGCGAGCGGGCGATCGCCCTTGCGACGCGCGAGGGCCTGACCGTGCGCCAGCTCGCGCAGCGGCTCGGCGGCTATGCCGGCCTCGCGATGGTCGGCACGCCGCGGCGCATCGCCGATCAGATGCAGGCCTGGATCGAGGCCGGCGCGAGCGACGGCTTCAACGTCATGTTCTCGGACGTGCCGCAGGGGCTCGACGACTTCACGGCCAAGGTGGTGCCGGAGTTGCAGCGGCGCGGGCTCTTCCGCACGGAGTACGAGGGCCGCACCCTGCGCGAGCATTTGGGGCTGCCGAGGCCGGCGAACCAGTTCTACGCGTGCGCGCCTGACATCCGCGGCGCGCGAGGCGAACCCGGCGGCCTGGGTCTCGCGGGCGCGGCTGCGACGACCATCGACGGCACGCCCGAGCGCGCGGCGTCTTCCGGACGTGTTGCGTGATCGTGGAAGATCGCCGGCTGGTGCAGCTCTGACTGGCGGTGAAGATATTGAGTCATTGATGCTGTTACATTGATGCCCGCGTACGATCCTCTCTCGAGTGGATTATCGCGTGTACAATGTACAATGATAAGTCCATCAGCTGAACGAATGAGTAAGACACAACATTCCTCATGCTGAGGTGCGACCGCAGGGAGCCTCTGGCGGGCCGCAGGCCCGCACGCACCCCAGACCAGTCTGTCCAAGCAGCCGTTATGTTGGAGCACCCGTCAGGGGTGCTTCGAGGCTGCGCACGATCTTCGATCGCGCGCAGCACCTCAGCATGAGGCGTGTTGTGCGCTCCAGGAGCGTTCCGCTGATGCTTCGGTCGCGGAGCGTTGGGTACACGCTCGCCTGCTTGAGAGAGAGGAGCCCCGCGCCACGGTCCCGGAAACGGGGTGCTCCACATCTCGCAGCACCCGCTATGCCTTGCGCGTACGTTCTATTCAGGCGGCCGTGGCGGCTGGAATGGCATCCTCCGGCCGGGCGAGCAGCGGCCCGAGCGCGATGGCCTGGGTCAGGATCTCCAGCACGGTGTTCGATTCCCAGCGCCGGCCTCGGAGCACCGGGCCGATGCCGAACAGGCGCTCGCTCGCGCGGCCGTCGCGGCCGATCAGGCTGCCGGCGGGATCCGCGTCGAGCCCTGAGCCCAGCGGACCGGGTCGCACCAGGCCGCGCGCCAGGAGGTTGCGGGCGAGTGGACGGGTCGCGGCGGCGCGGGTCCAGGAATAGTCCCAGCCGAGGTTGTTCACGACCGCGTCGACGGCCAGGTCGTGCACCGCGCCGCCGCGAGTCGCCACCGTCGCGACGAGGCGTCCGCCGCTGCGGGCGAGGCCGACGACGCGGCCCGCCTGCGCGCTGAACCGCCTCTCCACCTGCACGGCCCGGAAGGTGGCGTAGGAGGGGCCGGGCGAGCGGTGCAGCGCGTTCTCCCAGTGGCGGCGCAGGTGGCGCAGGAAGCGCGCGCGCTCCGCGTCGGAGGCGCCCGCCCACAGGGCCGGGACGTGCGGGCGGACCGACGGCACGATCGCCTGCCAGTCGCCGCCCTGCGCGGTGATCGCGGCGAGCTCCCGCCGCACCCGGGCGAGCAGCCCCAGCGCGGTCGCGGGCAGCGGCGCCTGCCCGAGAAAGTCCGGCCAGGCCGGGGGCTCACGGCGCTCCTGGGGCAGGAAGCCGTGGCGCGACACGCCGATGTGGCGACCGCGAAAGCCCCGGCGCTCCAGGCTCACGAGGCTGTCGAGCATGGTGAGGCTGGTGCCGACGTGCAGCACGGTCCCGTCCGCCGGCACCTGCGCGTCGGCCGCCGCGTCGAAGGGATCCGCGACGTAGCCGTCCTCCGGCCCCAGCGCCTCGGCGCCCGGGATCGCGGGCTTGGCGCCGACGAGGCCGGTGGCGAGGAGCGCCCGCTCGGCCCCGACGGTGCGGCCGTCGTCGAGCACCACCGCGACGCCGTCGCGGGAGACGCGCAGGTCCGTGGCCTCGGCGCGGACGTGGTCGAGCCGGGCGCGGGGAGCGGCGCGCAGGGTCCGGGCGAGTTCGTCGCGGACATAGGCCGCGAGCGCCCCGCGCCGGGCAAAGGCCTCGGGAAGGGACGATCCGGCCCAGGCCTCCGGCTTCGCGGCGAGCCACTCCGAGAAGTGGCTCGGGCGCTCGGGGTGGAGGGAGACGATCTTGGCCGGCGCGTTGAGGAAATGCGCCGGATCGGCGGTGCCGTAGGCGATGCCGGCGCCGAGGTCGGCCGCCGGCTCGACGATGGTGATCGCCACGGGCCCCTCGGCGGCCGCGACGACCTTCAGGGCCGCGACGGCGCCGGAGAAGCCGCCGCCGACGATGACGAGCGATGTGCTTGTGTGCGTCATGGATGGGGTCCTTGTGGGGAAGGGTCAGCCGTCGCGCCAGCGCAGCAGCCGCTTCTCGAGGCGGGCGGCGCCCTGGTTGAGGAGGAACCCGACGAGGCCGAGGATCACGACGCCGAGCATCACGAGGTCCATCTGGAAGCGCTCGCGGCCCGCGATGATGAGGCCGCCGATCCCGGGTCCCACGGTCATGAAGTACTCGGCCCCGACGGTGGCGAGCCAGGAGGCGATCAGTCCGAGATGGAGCCCGGTGAGGATCGCGGGCGCGGCGGCGGGCAGGTGGAGCAGCCGCAGCCGCTGCCAGCGGGTCAGCCGCAGCGCGCGGGCAACCTCGCCCAGCGGCGCCCCGGCGGCGCGCACGCCCTCCTGCGTGTTCACCGCCACCGGCACGAAGGTGGCGAGCGCCACGAACACCACCTTGGCGGTCTCGGCGAAGCCGAACCAGATCGAGATGATCGGGATCCAGGCCAGCACGGCGATCTGCTTCAGGCCGTGGAAGGCCGGCCCGAGCAGGAGCCCGGCCGCCCGCGAGAGCCCGAGCAGCGCCCCGAAGGCGATGCCGAGCCCCGCACCGAGGGCGAAGCCCGCGAGGTTGCGCGCGAGGCTCGCGGCGAGGTCGGCGAGGAGGCCGCCCGAGGCCGCCTCGCGCCACGCGGTCGCCGCCACCGCTTCGAGGGGCGGCAGGAAGCGGAGATCGACGAGGCCGCCCCGGCTCGCCCCCTCCCAGGCGGCGAGGAGGAGGACGGGGAGGATCAGGCCGCGGAGGGTGGCGCGCATCAGGCCGTCTCCCCGGAGGCGAGGCGCCACGCCTGCAGCCGCCGCTCGATCCGGGCGAGGCCCGCATCCATCAGGAAGCCCACGAGGCCGATCAGCACCATCGCGGCCAGCATGGTGTCGAGCCAGAACATCTGCCGGCCCCAGACCAGCAGGTAGCCGAGCCCCTCCGAGGAGGCGAGGAGCTCGACCGCGACCAGCGCCGTCCAGGCCTTGGTCAGGCTGTAGCGGATCCCGGTGAAGATCGACGGCACCGAGGCCGGCAGGATCAGGCGGCGCAGGAGCTGCGCGCGGGTGAACCGGAGGGCGCGGGCGACCTCCAGGTAGCCGGGCGGCACCGCGCGCAGGCCCGCGGCGGTGTTGAGCACCATCGGCACCAGGGCGGCCTTGGCGATGACCACGATCTTCAGGGTCTCGCCGATGCCGAGCAGCAGCATCAGGAGCGGGATCCAGCCGAGGCTCGGCACTTGGGCGACCGCGGTGAAGAGCGGCCGCACCGCCTCGTCCACCGCCCGCGAGAGGCCCATGGCGAGGCCCAGCAGCAACCCGAGCCCGGCGCCGAGGAGGAAGCCCAGCGCCACCCGGGCGGCGCTGGCGCCCGCGTGCTGGGCGAGTTCGCCACTCCTCGCCATGTCGAGGAGCGCGTCGAGGACGAGGCGCGGCGCGGGCAGGATCTGCTCCGGCAGCCAGCCCCGCGCCGCCGCGAAGGCCCACCCGACCAGGAGAGCGAGGGGCACCAGGAGCCCGAGGCCGAAGGCCGCGAGGCGCGGCGCCCCGGCGGCGAAGCGGCCGGCTGCGCGGGCTGCGATGGCGGCGGGCGCGCTCACGACAGGGGCCGCCCGTCGGGCCCGAGGCGGGTCCAGGTCTTCTCCAGGCCGAGATCCTTGAGCGCCTGCTCCAGGTAGCGGGGCTCGAACCAGCCGTGGACGTCGACGTCGCGCCGCACGAGCCCGAAGGCCTTGGCCTGCTGCGCCTGCACCCGGTACTGCTCGATCAGGAAGGGGTCGATCAGCGGCGAGTTGCGCTGCGCCAGCGGCTGATCGGCGTAGTCGTAGCGGAACACCGAGGCGGGGGTGCCCGACTTCGCCCAGGTCTCGATCAGCGCCTCGCGGTGCGCCTCGTCGGACGCCCAGGCCGAGGCGGCGACGAGCGCCCGGACCACCTTGGCGACGAGCCGCGGATGGGCGGCCTCGAAGGTGTCCGTCACCAGCACGGCGCCCTGCCGCTCGAAGGCGGGATCGTCGCCCTTGGTGGAGTAGACGATCTTCGCCCGGCCCTGCTCCTGCAGCGAGATGAGCGGGAAGTTGCCGAAGGCGGCGTCGATGTCCCGGCTCGCCAGGGCGGCGCTGGTGGTGGCGGTGTCCATGTTGAGCACCTGGAGGTCGCGCTCCGAGAGCCCGTTCGCGGCCAGGATCTTCGCGGCGGCGAGGTGGTTGTTGGTGCCGCGGAAGATCGCGACCTTCTTCCCCCGCAGGTCCTTGACGGAGGTGATGGGGGAGCCGGGCGGCACCGCGAGGTAGGTCGGCGCATGCGCGCCGGTGGCGAGGAGGATCTTGGTCCTCAGCCCGCTCGCCCGGCCGATCACCGAGGGCAGGTCGCCCTGGAAGGCGAAGTCGAGCTGGCCGTTGGCGAAGGCCTCGTTCACGGCCGGCCCCGCGCCCTTGAAGAACGACCACGCGACCGTGACGCCGGGCTCGTCCCTCAGCGCGTCCTCGACGTAATGCTCGGCATGGGCCAGCGCCGCGGCGCTCCCGCCCGCGAAGGGGCGGTTGTCGACGCCGATCGAGGCGAAGCCGAAGCGGATCGTCACCGGTTCGGCGAAGGCCGCCGCGGGGAGGAGCAGGAGAACCAGCGCCAGGGCGGCGCGACGGGCGAGGAGCATCGGGGCGTCTCCGGGGATCGGGGCTCGGGAGGGGTCGGGCGTCGTCGGCTCCGCCCTCACGACAGGGGCCGCCCGTCGGTCCCGAGGCGGGTCCAGGTCTTCTCCAGGCCGAGATCCTTGAGCGCCTGCTCCAGGTAGCGGGGCTCGAACCAGCCGTGGACGTCGACGTCGCGCCGCACGAGCCCGTAGGCTTTCGCCTGCTGCGCCTGCACCCGGTACTGCTCGATCAGGAAGGGGTCGATCAGCGGCGAGGTGCGTTGCGCCAGCGACTGGCCGTCGAGATCGTAGCGGTAGACCGACGCCGCGATGCCGTTGCGCGTCCAGACCGCGATCAGCGCCTCGCGGTTGGCCTCGTTCGACGCCCAGGCGGCGGCGCGCACGAGCGCCTCCACCACCTTGGCGACGAGCCGCGGATGGGCGGCCTCGAAGGCCTCGGTCACCAGCACCGCGGCCTGGCGCTCGAGGGACGGATCGTCGCCCTTGGTGGAGTAGACGATCTTCGCGGCGCCCTGCTCCACGAGCGCGATCAGCGGATGATTGCCGAAGACCGCGTCGACGTTCCGGCTCGCCAGGGCAGCGTTGGCCCCGGCGATGTCCAGGTTGATGACCTGGAGGTCGCGCTCCGAGAGCCCGTTCGCGGCGAGGATCTTCACGGCCGCGAGATGCAGGTTGGTGCCGCGGAAGATCGCGACCTTCTTGCCCTTCAGATCCTTGACGGAGGCGATGGACGAATCCGCCGGCACCGCGAGGTAGGTCGGCGCATGGGCCTCGGTGGCGAGCAGAATCTTCGTCTTCAACCCGCTCGCCCGCCCGATGACGGAGGGCAGGTCGCCCTGGAGCGCGAAGTCGAGCTGGCCGTTGGCGAAGGCCTCGTTCACGGCCGGCCCGGCGCCCTTGAAGAACGACCACGCGACCGTGACGCCGGGCTCGTCCTTCAGCGCGTCCTCAACGTAATGCTCGGCATGCGCGAGCGCCGCGGTCGATCCGCCCGCGAAGGGGCGGTTGTCGACGCCGATCGAGGCGAAGCCGAAGCGGATCGTCACCGGCTCGGCGAAGGCCGCGGCGGGGAGGAGCAGGGCGAGCGCCAGGACGAGGCCGCGGGTGAGGAGCATCGGACCATCTCCGGGGTTCAGGAGCCGAGGGGGCGCCCATCGGCGCCGTAGCGCGTCCAGGCGCGGTCGAGCCCGAGGCTGCGCAAGGCCGCGTCGAGGAAGCGTGAGTCGAACCAGCCCGAGACGTCGACCGGGCGGCGCACGAGGCCGAGCGCCCGCACCTGTTCGGCCTTCTCGCGGTAATTCGTCACGAACAGGTCGTCGATCAGCGGCGAGAGCCGGTAGGCGAGCGCCTGGCCCTCGTAATCGGCCCGGAACACCTCGGCCGGCGTGCCGGACTTCGCCCAGATCGCGAACAGCGCCTCGCGGTTCGCCTCGTCCGAGGCCCAGGCGGCGGCCCGCACGCTCGCCGTCACCACCCGCCCGACGAGGTCGGGATGGGCGGCCGCGAAGGAGCTGGTGACCAGGAGGTGGTTGCTCGCCACGGCCGTCGGGTCGCCCTTCGCGCTGTAGACGACCTTCGCGTCGCCGCGCACGACCAGGGACAGGAACACCGCCTTGCCGAAGGCCGCGTCCACGTCCCGGGAGACGAGGGCCGCGAGGGCCGTGGGGTCGTCCATCGGCACGAAGCGGATGTCGCGGCTCGACAGCCCGGCCCGCGTCAGGACCCGCTCGGTGGTCAGATGCGTGCTGGTGCCGCGGAACTGGGCGACTCGCCGCCCTCGCAGGTCGGCGAGGTCGTGGATCGGAGATTCGGGCGGCGCCACGAGGTAGAGATTGTCCCGCGCGTTCGTGCCCATGAGGATGCGGGTCTCGAGCCCGGCCGCGCGGCCGCTCAGGGACGGCAGGTCGCCCATGAAGGCGAAGTCGAGCTGGCCGCTCGCCAGGGCCTCGTTCACGGCGGGACCGGCGCCCTTGAAGAAGAACCACTCCACCGCGACGGCGGGATCGCCCTCGAATTCGCGCTCCAGATAGCGCTCGGCCGCGATCAGCCCGGCGAGGCCGGGCACGTTGCGGCTGCCGCCCGGTCCGATCCCCGCATAGCCGACCCGGATCGTCAGCGGCGCGGCGACGGCGGGCAGCAGCGAGGCGAGGAGGAGCAGCGCGGCGAGCGTGCGGGCGAGCATCCCGGTCCTCCTCACTCGGCCGCCTCGCGCCGCGGCAGCGGCCGCGAGGGGTGCGGCAGGCCGAGATGGTCGCGCAGCGTCCGGCCCTCGTAGGCGTCGCGGAACAGGCCGCGGCGGCGCAGCTCCGGCACGACGTGGAGGATGAAATCCTCGAGCCCGCCCGGCAGGTGCGGCGCCATCACGTTGAAGCCGTCGGCGCCCCCCTGCAGGAAACGCTCCTCCAGCTGATCGGCGATGTCCTGCGCCGTGCCGACCACCTGCCAGTGGCCCCGCGCCCCCGCGATCGCGAGGTAGAGCTGGCGGATGGTCAGGCCGTCGCGCCGCGCGAGGTCGATCAGCAGCTTCTGGCGGCTCTTCGGGCCGTTGGTCTCGGGCAGGTCCGGCAGCGGCCCGTCGAGGTCGTGGCCCGAGAGGTCGACGCCCCCGAGCGTCGAGCCGAGCAGGCTCAGGCCCACCACCGGGTGGATGCGCTCCTGCAGGATCTCGAACTTCTCCTGCGCCTCCGCCCGGCTCGTGCCGACCACCGGGAAGACGCCCGGCATGATCTTGAGGTGGTCCGGGTCGCGCCCGTAGCGGGCGAGCCGCCCCTTCACGTCGGCGTAGAAGGCCTGCGCGTCGGCGAGGGTCTGCTGGGCCGTGAAGATCGCCTCGGCGGTGGCGGCGGCGAGGTCCTTCCCGGCCTCGGACGAGCCCGCCTGCACGATGACCGGGTGCCCCTGTGGCGAGCGGGCGACGTTGAGCGGACCGCGCACCCGGAAATGCGCCCCGCGATGGTCGAGCACGTGCAGCTTGCCGGGGTCGAAGAACAGCCCCGACTCGCGGTCGCGCAGGAAGCTGTCGTCCTCCCAGGAGTTCCACAGGCCGACCACGACCTCGGCGAATTCCCGCGCCCTGCCGTAGCGGTCGGCATGCGCGGCGTGGCGCTCGAGATTGAAGTTCCGCGCCTCCGACTCGCTCGACGAGGTGACGAGGTTCCAGCCCGCCCGGCCGCCCGAGAGCAGGTCGAGCGAGGCGAACTTGCGAGCGAGGTTGAAGGGCTCGTTGAAGCTCGTCGAGGCGGTGGCGATGAGGCCGATCCGCTCGGTGACGACGGAGAGGGCCGAGAGCAGCGTCAGCGGCTCGAAGCTCGCCCCGCGCGAGGTGCGGCTGAGCGGCGCCACGCTGGTCTCGCGGATGCCCGAGGAATCGGCGAGGAACAGCGCGTCGAACGCCGCCGCCTCGGCGAGGCGGGCGAGGTGCACGAAGTGGTCGAGGCTGACATGGGCGTCCGGCCGCCCCTCCGGGTGCCGCCAGGCCGCCACGTGGTGGCCGTCGGTCATCAGGAAGGCGCCGAGCTTCATCTGCCGCGGCTTGGTCATGACGGTCTCCGGGATCAGGCCGAGCGGGCGGCGAGCGGCGCCAGGGCGGGTGCGGGGGCGATGGCGGGCTCGGGCGGTCGCGGGGCGCCCTGGTTCGCTTCGAGGAGGTCGAGGACCGCGTTGCGGAAGGCCGCGAGCGCCGGGTCGCGCCGGTCGCGCGGGCGCGCCGCCGGGACCGGCAGGATGCGGGCGATGCGGCCCGGCCGCGGGGCCATCACGACGACGCGGTCGCCGAGCAGCACCGCCTCGTCGACGTCGTGGGTGACGAGGATCGCGGTCAGGCGCTCGCGGGCGCAGATGCGTTGGAGTTCCTCCTGCAGCCGGGCGCGGGTGAGCGCGTCGAGGGCGCCGAAGGGCTCGTCGAGGAGGAGGAGGCCCGGCCGGTTGACGAGGCCGCGGGCGATCCCGGCGCGCTGCGCCATGCCGCCGGACAGCTGGCGCGGATAGGCCCGCTCGAAGCCCGACAGCCCAACGAGGGCGAGATGCTCGGCGACGAGCCGCTCCTTCGCGGCCCCGGAGAGGGGCGCGTTCTCGAGGCCGAGCGCCACGTTCTGCGCCACGGTGAGCCAGGGGAACAGCCGCGGCTCCTGGAAGACGATGCCGCGCGCCAGGCTCGGGCCGGTGACCGGCACGCCGTCGTGGCGCACCTCGCCCTCGTGGTCACCGTCGAGCCCCGCGATGATGCGCAGCAGCGTCGACTTCCCGCAGCCGCTCGCCCCGACCAGGGTGACGAACTCGCCCGGCGCGACCGACAGGTCGATGCCGTCAAGGGCGCGCAGGGGGCGCCCGTCGACCCGGAAGGTCTTCGCGACGCCCCTGATCGCGATCCGGTCGGAGGCGGTCATTCGGCGGCCTCCCGCTGCGCGCCGCGCACCCGGTGCGGCGGGCGGGCGAGGCCGAGATGGTCGCGCAGCGTCCGTCCCTCGTAGGCGGTGCGGAACAGGCCGCGCCGCTGGAGTTCCGGGATGACGAGGGTCGCGAAGTCGTCGAGCCCGTCCGGCAGGGCGGGCGGCATCACGTTGAAGCCGTCCGCCCCCTCCTCGACGAAGCGCTCCTCCAGGGCGTCGGCGACCTGCGCGGGCGTGCCGATCACGGTCCAGTGGCCGCGGGCGCCGGCGATGCGCAGAGAGAGGTCGCGGATGGTCAGGTTCTCGCGCCGCGCGAGGTCGACGAGGAGCGCCTGCCGGCTCTTGCCGCCATTGGTCTCCGGCACGTCCGGCACCGGCCCATCCTCCGGGTAGCCGGACAGGTCGAGGCCGAGCATCCGCTCCAGGAGGGAGCGGCCCACCACCGGATGGATCAGCTCCTGCAGTTCGTCGTACTTCGCCCGCGCCTCGGCCTCGGTGCGGCCGACCACCGGGAAGACCCCCGGCATGATCTTGAGGTCGCCGGGCGCCCGGCCGTGGCGGGCGAGCCGCCCCTTCACGTCGGCGTAGAACGCCTTGGCGTCGGCGAGGGTCTGTTGCGCGGTGAAGATCACCTCGGCGGTGCGGGCGGCAAGCGCCTTGCCGGCCTCCGAGGAGCCCGCCTGCACCACGACCGGATGCCCTTGCGGCGGGCGCGGCACGTTGAGCGGGCCGCGCACGGAGAAATGCTCGCCGACATGCCCGAGCACGTGCAGCTTGTCGGGATCGAAGAACCGGCCCTCCCCCTTGTCGCGCAGGAAGGCGTCGTCCTCGAAAGTGTCCCACAGACCCGCGACGACGTCGACGAACTCCTCCGCCCGCGCGTAGCGGCTTGCATGGGCGAGGTGGCTGTCGCGGCCGAAATTGTAGGCCTCGCGCTCGTCCGCCGAGGTGACGAGGTTCCAGCCCGCCCGCCCGCCCGAGAGGTGGTCGAGGGACGCGAACTTGCGGGCGATGTGGAAGGGCTCGTTGTAGGTGGTGGAGGCCGTCGCCACGAGGCCGATCCGTTCCGTCACGGCCGAGAGGTGGGACAGCAGCGTCAGCGGCTCGAACTGGCCGACGTAGCGCGTGGCCGTCCGGCTGAGCGCCTCGACGTCGTCGCCCCGGATGCTGACGCCGTCCGCGAGGAACAGGAGGTCGAACTTCGCGGCCTCCGCGGCCTGGGCGAGGCGCCGGTAATGGGCGGGGTTCACTCCCGCATCGGCCTGAGCGCGGGGGTGGCGCCACGCCGCCACGTGGTGCCCGCCCGGGTAGAGGAACGCCCCGAGATGCAGCCTCTCGCCCCGACGCGCCATGCCGGCCTCTCCTGCGCCGCCCGACGCGGCCCCGCCATGGATGTGTGCCGACCAAAGCTCATATAGTCAACATACAAAGTAGACTATTTGCGCTGGCGATTCCCTGCGTTAGGCTCGAGCGTCGACACGGAGGCCGAGGGCATGGCGGAGACGGGATCACGCGCGGCGCTGGCGGAGCGCTACGGGGCGGAGGGCGCGGACCTCCCGGTCGCCTGGAACGATACGCTCGCGGGGCTGCTCGCCCACCGCTCCGTGCGCGCGTATCGGCCCGACCCCCTGCCCCCGCACACGCTGGAAGCGCTCGTCGCGGCGGCGCAGTCCGCGGCGTCCTCGTCCAATCTCCAGACCTGGAGCGTGGTCGCGGTGGAGGATCCCGAGACCAAGCGCCGCCTCTCGGCCGTGGCGGGCGGACAGCGGCACGTGATCGAGGCGCCCCTCCTCCTCGTCTGGCTCGCGGACCTGTCGCGGCTCGGCGCGGTCGGCCGCGCGAAGGGCCGGCCGACCGACGGGCTCGGCTATCTGGAGACGCTGTTCGTCGGCATCATCGACGCGGCCCTCGCGGCGCAGAACGCCACGGTCGCGCTCGAATCGCTGGGCCTCGCCTCGGTCTATATCGGTGCCTTGCGCAACGATCCGGTGGCCGTGGCGGAGATCCTCGGCCTGCCGCCGAACGTGCTCGCGGTGTTCGGCCACTGCGTCGGCTACCCCGACCCGGCGCGTCCGGCCGCGGTCAAGCCCCGCCTGCCCCAGAGCCTCGTCCTGCACCGGGAGCGCTACGCGCAGGGCGCGGACCCCGCCGCGGTCGCTGCCTACGACCGCACCCTCGCGGCGTTCCAGGAGGGCCAGCGCCTCGATCCCGTGGGCTGGACCCGGGCGGCCCTCGACCGAGTCCGCGGCCCCGAGGCGCTGAGCGGCCGCGACCGGATCCGCGCCGCGCTGGAGCGGCTCGGCTTCGGGCTGCGCTGACGCCGGAGTGGCGCCCGGAAAGTTCAGCGACTACATCGACAAAGTCGTTCTCCTCGGGTGGCGCGGAGCCGGGATGCTCACCAACAAGGGAAAGTACGGGCTCAAGGCGCTCGTCCACCTCGCGGGCCTGCCGCCGGGGGGACGCATCGGCGTCGCCGAGGTCGCGGCGGCGAACAACATTCCCAAGAAGTTCCTCGACGCGATCCTGGGCGAGTTGCGCAATGCCGGCCTCGTGCACAGCCGCAAGGGACCCGGCGGCGGCTACGCGCTCGCCCGGCCGCCGGAGGAGATCCGGGTCGGCCACGCGGTGCGCGTGCTCGACGGGCCGCTCGCCCCCCTCCCCTGCGCCAGCCGCACGGCCTACCGGCCCTGCGAGGATTGTCCCGACGAGGGCGCCTGCGCTGTCCGCCTCGTGATGCTGGAGGTGCGCAACAGCATCGCGGCGGTGCTCGACACGCTGACGCTCGCGCAGATGCGCGACATGCCGGCGGCGGACGAGGGCGACAGCATCACCTACCAGATCTGATCCGTCCCGGTTCGTCGCCGCCGTCGCGGTCCCTCGCGGACGAACGCGTGTTCCGGTTCGGCAACGACAACGCCGTGCGAGAGAGGTCCAATCAGGAACTGGCGCAGGCAGCGGCGTCCGTGACGGGTGCGGGATGATGGCGGGCGTCGCCGGCGAGGATGCGTGCGGCGAGCCACGCGCAGGCCGCGTCCAGGTCGAGGAGATCCGGCGCGGGGGCATAGGGCATCAGGTCGGCGAGGTCCGCGGAGAACAGCGCGTCCTGCGGACCGGCCGCACGCACCTCCGCGAGCAGCGGGTGGTTCGTCCGCGGCGGCACCGGACCGTCGACAGGCCGGCGCGCGAGCGCGGCGAAGGCCCGCCGCCCGTGCCGCAGCAGACGCCCCCGCGCCGCGACGGGCAGATGGTGCCAGATCGCCGGGGCGTGCAGGCGCACGCCATCGACCGCTTCCGTCACGGGGATCCCGCGGGCCCGCGCCTCGCGGAGCAGGCGCCGCAGCCAGCGGGCAAGATGGGCGGTGCCGGTGCCGAGCGGCAGGTCGGCCGGATCGAGGCGCAGCACGCGCAACGGTCCGGGCGCCGCGACGCCGCGGGGCGGGACGGGAGCCCCCGCCGTCACGGTCGCGGTGCGGCCCAAGATCGAGGTGCCGTCGTCGAGGAGGGCCGCGACGCCGCGGAGCGTGCGGCCGAGGCCGAGGCACCGCCCTTCCGCCACGTGCAGGCGGGCGGAGGCTTCGCGCAGCGCGCCGCTCGCGCGCGGCTCCCGGGCGGCCGATTCGTCCTGCGGCCACCAGCGCGCGCCGTCCGCGACCCCGGTCCTCAGGATCGCACCGTACTCCTCCCGGCGCAGCAGGAGGCAGAGGTCCGGGCGCTGCTCGATCAGCGTCACCTGCGCCCGCGGATCGCGGCGCAGCAGGTGGGAGGCCAGGCAGAGGGCGCCGGCCGTGGCGCCGACCACGAGGTGGTGGCGCCCGTCCGCCGGAGGCGGAACCGAAGCTGACCCGTGCATCGGGATCTCCTTGTCGGGAGCGGCAATGAGGCGGGATTATCGATCCAAGGGACTGAAAAGATCAACGAGAACGTTCTTTTTATAGAACGGCCGGATGCAGAAGAAGTGCTTGGCCGCGTGGAGGATCGCGAGAGGATCCTGCGGCCAGACCGACCCGCTGTCTGCGCCGATCGATCCGCTTTGCCGCTCGGGCGCGTGTCCGCGTGTCAGGACATCGAACGAAGGCGGCTGCCGCGCGGGGCCGGGGACGGCCTGGCCGCGCCGAGGGACCGCGTCGTGCCCGGTTGTTCCGCGCACGCGCCGTCCCGTCGCGGTGCCGAGCGGCGGTCGGGCGCAGGGGCGACGGATCCCTCGTGCCGGCCCGGTCAGGCGCTCCGGCGCCGGGCCGCCGCGTAGCCGCTCTCCGGGCGCGGAAGCCCGTAATGGTCGCGCAGGGTCGTGCCCGCGTACTCCTCCCGGAACAGGCCGCGCCGCCGCAGGATCGGCACGACCTCGGCGACGAAGGCGTCGAACCCGCCGGTGAGCCAGGGCGGCATCACGTTGAAGCCGTCCGCCGCGCCGGATTCGAACCACGTCTGGATCGCGTCGGCGATGCGCTCGGGTGTGCCGGCGATCACCCAGTGCCCGCGCGCGCCCGCGAGCCGCCTGATCACGCCGCGCAAGGTCGGGTTCTCGCGCGCGACGATGTCCATCACGAGCTGGAAGCGGCTGGCGACGCCGGCCGGCCCGGCCGTGTCGACGAGGTGACGGGGGAACGGCCCGTCGAGGTCGTAGCCGCTCAAGTCCACGCCGAGCATGCGCCGGAGCTGCTCCAGCGAGGCCGCCGGCTGGATCAGGGCGTCGAACTCCTCCTCCAGCCGGTCGGCCTCGGCCTGGGTCGAGCCGATGAACGGGCTGATGCCGGGCAGGATGCGGATGTGCTCCGGCCGGCGCCCGAGTGCGGCGGCACGGGCCTTGATGTCGGCGTAGAAGGCCTGCGCGGAGGCGAGCGTCTGATGCGCGGTGAAGATCGCCTCCGCGTGCTGCGCCGCGAAGGAGCGGCCGTCCTCCGACGAGCCGGCCTGCACGTAGACCGGCCGCCCCTGAGGCGGGCGCGGCACGTTGAGCGGTCCGCGAACCCGGTAGTGCCGGCCGGCATGGTCGATGCGGTGGACCTTGTCGGGGTCGGCGAAGACCCCGCTCGCCGGGTCGGCCACGAGGGCGTCGTCCTCCCAGCTGTCCCAGAGCTTCGTCACCACCTCCAGGAACTCGCGTGCCCTGTCGTAGCGGTCGCCATGCGGCGGGTGCTCGGGCAGGCCGAAATTCTGCGCCGCGCCCGGGTCGCTGGTGGTGACGATGTTCCAGCCCGCCCGGCCGCCGCTGATGTGATCGAGCGAGGCGAAGAGCCGGGCGAGGTTGTAGGGCTCGCCGTAGGTGGTGGAGGCAGTCCCGATCAGGCCAATCCGGCTCGTCGCGGCGGCGATCGCGGTGAGCCACGTCACCGGTTCGAAGCGCACGCGCGACGAGTAGCGGACGTTCTCCGGCAGCGAGGGCCCGTCGGCGAAGAAGATCGCGTCGAACTTGGCCTCCTCCGCCCGCCGGGCCAGGTCCTGATAATAGCCGATGTCCATGACGCGGCGCGGCTCGGAATGCGGGTGGCGCCACGCCGCCTCGTGGTGGCCGCCGGGATAGATGAACAGGTTCAGCGCCAGGGAGCGCTCGGGCTTCGACATCCGCCATCTCGCTTCGAAGGGCCGGCGGGCGGGGTGAGCGAGGCGTCACCCACGCCGTCCCGGGCCGAGCCAGCATGGCGAGACGCCCGCGGCACGGTCAAGAGAAGCATCTTTCAAAACGCCCGATCGGTGAAGCATGAACAGGTTGAACCGGCGCCTCGACCCGATCCTGAAGCCGATTTCCCGGCATAGATTGCCAGTTTGAAAATAAAAATCCTCTTGAAGAGGCGCTCGCGAGATTTTTGCACTTGCGTTTAGCGCGGCTTACAGAAGAAAATTGTCTTGAGACAGCGGGAGTGCAAAGCTAGGTCTTGGCTGAACGAGCCCGCCTGCGGCCGCCGGTGCGACAAGGGACGCAGGGCGACCAGGGAACCGAACCGGCTCCCGCGCCGACAGGCGGCGGCGCTGCTCGGCGGCCCGCGGCGCGTCGATCTCCTCGGCCCGGACCGGGATGCGATGCTGAACCGTCCGAAGATCCTGCTCCGCGGCAACGGCTCGGAGACCAACATCCGGGCCTGCGTGACCGACCGCGAGATCGCCGGGGAGCACGATGAGTGAGGCGGGTGGGGGCGGCGCGCGGCCGATGACGACCTCCGCCACATTCAAGGTCTCGGTCTTCCGCGACCTCGGCGACCGGCTTAGCATCAGGAGTGACGGCCGCGCGATTCCGCGTCCTTCGTCGGCCGGATCGCAGAAGCCTGAAGGCGCGGGAATTCGCTCCGATTACGGAAAGCTGGCGGAGAGAGAGGGATTCGAACCCTCGATACGGTTGCCCGTATACACGCGTTCCAGGCGTGCGCCTTCAACCACTCGGCCACCTCTCCGACCCGCCGATGCCGCGGCGCAGGGCCGTTGCCGTCGGGACGGTGTCCTCTAGCGGGGTGCGGCGGCGGGTGCAAGCGGCAGGTCGCCGGAAGACCCTCCCGCGGCGCAGGATCCCGCGGGGGTGGACTTCCGCGGCCCACCGCCCGACCTTAGGGGAGCCGCCCGCGACGCGGAGCGGCGCGGCCGCGCGCATCGGCGGCGGCCCCGGAACGGCCTGCAACCGGCGGGTGCCGTTCCTCGTTGCGCTCTTCGGTCGGTCCGGTGCGGCGGCCGGCCGGGGATCGCCGCAGAGCAACTTGCCCACCGTATGGATCGCCCGGAGCGGGCGTGCCCGCCGGAGGGCGGAACGCGTTGAGGGAGTGGATCGTGGGAACCGAGACCGAGAGCGGACCGGGCGAGCGGCCGGTGGTGCTGGTGGTGGAGGACGAGGCGCTCACCATCATGGATCTGAGCGACGTGCTGGAGGCCGCGGGCTTCGAGCCGCTGCAATCAGCCTCCGCCGAGCGGGCGATCGGCCTGCTGGAGAGCCGCCCCGACATCGTCGCCCTCATTACCGACGTCGAACTGTCCGGACGGACCGACGGGTTCGATCTCGCGCGCACCGCCGCGCAGCAGCGCCCCGGCCTGCCGATCGTCATCGTCTCCGGCCGGGCCAAGCCGGATCCCGACCGGATGCCGCGCGACGCGCAGTTCGTCGCCCGCCCCTGCCGCGGCGACGACATCCTGGAGGTGCTCAGGACGGTGATGGGCCCCCGCTGAGGCCGCTCGCCGCGGCCTCCTCCAACCAGATCTCCACCGGCGCGCAGATCGCGCCGAGATCGAGGACCACCTGCCGCAGGCGGCGGCGCGGATCCTCCGGAGTCGGGGGCAGGTCGAGCACCTCCCCGACCGCCCGAACGAAGCCCCGAATCGTCCGGCTCCCGAGCCGGATCGTGACCGGCGTGCCGCCCTGCCGCGCTTGCATGTGCCTCCCCACCTCCCCGCCTGCCCCACAACGTCGCCCCGGCGTGAGGCGGTCCCGGGCCGTTGTCGGCAGCGTTACCGTTTCGTCAACGGCAGCGCGGACAAGTGCGCCGGGGCCGTCCGGCGCTACAGGAGGCCGCTGGCCTTGAGGTCGCGCAGGCGCGCGGCCCCCTGCCGGCCCTCCGGGCGGGGGGGCGTCAGCCGGCGCTCCAGGCTGTCGAGGGCCCGGATCTGCAGCCGCATGGCGTGGCGCAGGTTCTCGATGCTCGCGTGCAGGGCCCGGGCCTCCGCCAGCGGATCGTAGGGACGAATCGGGGACGGAGCGTCGTGCGGCATGCCGTCATTGCGCGCCGTCATGGTTAAACCGACGTAAAATGGCGCCGTCGCAGCCCGTCCGCGGAAGGGTCAGGTCCACCCCGTGCGGGCGCCGTAACGGCATCCTATCTCTTGGGGCGAGCAGGACCGTCCGGATGCCGCGCCTCCCCCTTCCCTCCCCGCCCCACCGTGGCCGCCTCGCCGGCGCCGCGGTGATCGGCGCCGCCGCCGCGGCCCTCGCTCTCGCGGCGCCCGCCGCGCTGCCGCGGGCCTGGGAGGCCTGGGCGCTGCGCGACGCCGCCGAGGATCCCGCCGCCCTCGTGGCCCTGCGCCTGCGCCGCGAAGCGACGCCGCAGCGCTTGGGGGCCGCGATCGACGACGCCGTGGCGGCGCAGGACGAGGAACTCGCCCGCAGCCTGATCGCGGTGGCGGAGGCGGAGGCCGTGCCGGTCTCGGAGGAGCGCCGGGCTGCCGTGGCGCGGCTGGCCGAGGGAAGCGGCCGGCGGGCGCTCGCCGCGGCGGCGAGCGGCTTCGCCACCGGCCAGGGCGACGGCGTCGCCGGCCTGACCGGCGCCCTGGCGGGCGATCTCGTCGGCTACGGGGACCTGCGCGACCTCTGGAGCGAGGGCGGCAAGCTCCTGCGCCAGGAGGCCTACGATCCGCTGCTGCTCGGGCTGTCGGCGGCCGGGCTGGTCCTCACGGGCGCGACCGTGGCCTCGCTCGGGGCCGCGGCCGGGGCCGACGTGCCGGCCCATGCGGGCGCCACGGCCCTGAAGCTGGCGACGCGCACCGGCCGCCTCTCGGCGCCGCTCCGGGCCGCCCTCGCCCGCTCCACCGCGGGCCTCGTCGATGCGGGCGCCCTGCGCGGGGCGCTCGCCGCTGCCGGGCGGCTCGACCTCGCGGGCGCGCGGGCGACGCTCGGCGCGGCGCTGCGCCCCGGGGCCCTGCGGACGCTGCGCGGCCTCGGCGAGGAGACGGCGGCGCTCCAGAGCCGCATCGGCACGCGGGGGGCGCTGCAGGCGCTCTCGGTGGCGGAGAACGCGGGCGAGTTGCGCCGGGCCGGCCGCCTCTCCGAGCGCCTCGGCGCGCGCACGCGCGGCGCCCTGGCGCTGCTCGGGCGCGGCGCCCTG
Source organism: Methylobacterium sp. JK268 (assembly GCF_054052225.1). Classification (NCBI taxonomy): domain Bacteria; kingdom Pseudomonadati; phylum Pseudomonadota; class Alphaproteobacteria; order Hyphomicrobiales; family Methylobacteriaceae; genus Methylobacterium; species Methylobacterium sp. JK268. The sequence continues at coordinate 304,711 of NZ_JBSVZN010000004.1, forward strand.
GTGCTGGGCGAGGTCGCGCTGGCGCTCCTGCAGGCCCTCTGGCTCGGGCTCGCGTGGTTCCTGGGCGCGGCCCTCTTCTGCCGCCGGCTCGGCACCGCGATCGGCCGCCTGCTGTTCCGGCGCCCGTCACGCCGCCGCGCGGAAGCTCGCCGCGAGGAGCCGCAGGGCGCCGCCGGCCCGCTTCCCGGGGCTGCGAGCGTGGAGCACCACCTCGGAAGGCGGGAGCGGCGGCAGCCCGAGATCGCCGCCGACCTCGAGGGCGCCTGACGGCGCGGTCCGGCGCGCCAGGGCGGCGACGCCGAGGCCGGCGGTCACCGCCGCCCCGACCGCCAGCACGCCGCCGCCTACGAAGGTCTCGGTCCAGGGAATGCCGGCCTGGTCGAGGAGCCGCACCGCGGTGGCGCGGATCCCGCAGGGTGCGGCCAGGCTCGCCAGGCGCAGCACCTCGCCCGTCCGGCGCCGGAAGCCCGGCGCCGCGAACCAGCCGAACGGGTCCGTGCAGACGGTCGTTCCCTCCCGGCCGTCGTCGTGCCGACGCACGATCACCGCGTCGAAGGCGCCGCGGTCGAAGGCTGCCGCGAGGTCGGCCGAGGCCGCGATCCGCACCTCCACGACGAGGCCCGGATCGTGCGCCGCCAGCGTCCCGAGCAGGACCGCCAAGTCCGGGCCGGCGACGTGGTCGCTGATGCCGAGGGAGAGCCGCTGCGGGGGCGCCTGCCCGAGCTCCGCCAAGGCGCGCTCCTGCGCGGCGAGGAGGTCGCGGGCCGCCGGCAGGAAGGTCTCGCCCCGATCGGAGAGCCGGACCTGCCGCGGCGTCCGGTCGAGCAGCCGGCAGCCGAGCCGTTCCTCCAGCCGCTTCAGCCTCAGGCTCACCGCCGCCTGCGTGGTGTCGAGGAGGTCGGCGGCCCGCGTGAAGCTGCGCAGATCCGCCACCAGCACGAAGGCGCGCACCGCGTCGAGATCGAGGGAGGAACCGGCCGCCATAACGAAGCCTTATTGCAGAAACTCCGGACCATATCTGGCAGTCATTTCTGGGCGCTGGCAAGACCGGTGCGTCGCCACGGGGACACACCACCATGCTGGTCATGCAGTACGGCCACCGGCTTCCGGCCGATTACGCGATGGATCGCATCCGCGAGCGCGCCGCCCGGCGCGGCCCGCTCTGGGACGCCGCTCCGGGTCTGGTCTTCAAGGCCTTCGCGCTGCGCGAGCACGGGCGGGACGGGGCCACCGACAACGCCTACGCCTCCTTCTACCTCTGGCGGGAGGCGGCGGCCGCGACCGCCATGCTGACGGACGACCGCTTCGCCGCGGTCGAGGCCGGCTTCGGGCGGCCGGAGGTCGCGCTGCTCGCGCCCATCGCCTGGGGCGCGGGGCCGGCCGAGGCGATCCGCAGCCTGCGGCAGGAGGTGTGGGCGGTCCCGCCCGGCACGGACCTGGCGGCGTTGCGGCGCCGGGAGGCCGCGTCCGTCGCCGACGCGCTGGCGGGCGGCGCCGCGGCCTGCCTGTCGGCCCTCGATCCGGGATCCTGGCTTCTGACGCGGCTCACCCTCGCCCGGGAGCCCGACACCGACGCGCCCGGGCGCGCCTTCACGGTTCTGCACCTTGCCAGCCCGGGCTGGAATGCCCTCACGATCGAGGCCTGATCCCCATGCCGCTCACCCGCATTTCCCTGCGCGCCGGCCGTTCCGCCGCCTATCACCGGGCCCTGATGGAGGGGATCTACGCCGCCATGCGTGAGACCTTCGCGGTGCCGGAGGACGACCGCTTCATGGCGATCGACGCGCACGGGCCGGACACGTTCCTGTACGGCGCCACTTATCTGGGGATCGCGCGCAGCGACGACCTCGTGCTGATCCAGATCACCTGCAACGACACCCGGGACGCCGCCCAGAAGCGGGCGTTCTACCGGGCGGTCGTGGAGCGCCTCGGCCGCGACCCGGGGCTGCGCCCGGAGGACATCCTGATCAACCTGGTGGAGACGAAGCCGGAGAACTGGTCCTTCGGCCACGGCGGCATGCAATACGCGCCGCCGGCCTAACGCGAGCGCGCTCGCACGGCGTCGTCGTTGCTGCGGGATGGGAGGCACCCCGTCTCAAGAAGCGTGGCGCAGGGAACCCCTCTCCCCATCCGCACGCACTGTATGATCGCCTGCATAGCTTGGGACGGCGCGACCGACGCCGATCAGGCTGAAAATGTGCAGATATCATTCAATCAGGCGATGGTGAGCCGCGGCATCAGACCCGGCCGATGGCAACAAACCCGACTCCTCATGCTGAGGTGCGACCGAAGGGAGCCTCTGGCGGGCCGCAGGCCCGCACGCACCCCGGAACAGTCTGTCCAAGCAGGCCTTGTGTTGGATCTATGGTCAGGTGTGCTTCTAGGCTCGCTTCGCTCGCACCTCAGCATGAGGCGTGTTGTGCATTCCAGATCCGTTCAGCTGATGATCTGGCGAAAGAGAGGGGTGCGCACGGCAGCCCGAGTGGGAGAGGGGATCCCGCGCCCGCCTTGATGAACGATCATCAAAGACGCAGCGTCCTCGTCGCAGACCAGGACACGCATTCATCCGCAAGGGACGGTGAAGCCGGCCTCATCTGATACCGACGCGCGAAGGCCCGGCCGGGGTGTTCCCGGCCGGGCCTTCCGTTTCGCGACGAGCCGCAGGTCAGCGGCGGTCGGTCTCGATCGGCCGGCGGGCCGGGGGCAGTTCGTCGGCGATCCCCGTCCCGCGCTCGCGGGTGGTGCCGGCGAGGCCGTCGCGCTCGGCCGCCTCGTCGATCGCGCGGGCCGCCGGAGTCGTGCCCGCACCCGCCCCGTAAGGCAGGCCGCCGGTGGGAAGCGCGGCGCCCGTGTCGAGGCCGGTCGTGGTCGAGCCCGCCGCGCCGATCACGGTGGTGCCGATCTCGCCGCCAGCCACCCCGGCCGGGTTGCTGTAGGAGCCGGTGCCCTGGCGGCCCGTCCAGCCCTCGCCGCGCCAGCCTTGGGCGCGCTGGTCCATGTCGACGGAGCCGTGCTCGCGCAGGATGCCCGCCACCCGGTCGGCGGTGGCGTCGTCCGCCCGCACCGTCACCAGCGTGCCGCCGCGGCGCACGCCCTCGGCATAGGCATGGGCCTCGTCCTCGCTGAGGCCCGCTCCGGTCAAGGACCCGAGGAGGCCGCCGGCCGCGGCGCCGACGCCCGCGCCCGCCAGGGTCGCGACCGCCCAGCCGGCGGCGACCACCGGGCCGACGCCCGGAATGGCCAGGAGGCCGAGGCCGGCGAGAAGGCCGGCCCCGCCGCCGAGCACGGTGCCGACGCTCGCGCCCGCCCCGGCGCCGTCGGCGCTCTTGTGGGCCGTGTCGCTATGCGTCGCGTCGCTGTGGGTCGCGTCGCGTCCGGCCACGTGCCCGGAATAGCGGTCGCCCTCGTTGTTGGCGACGATGCTGACGTCGGAATGCGGCACGCCGGCCGCCTCGATCTTCCGCACGGCGGCGGCGGCGTCATCGTAGGAATCGAACAGGGCCGAGAGGGTGCGGGTCGCCATGGGGCGCTCCATCGTGAGAGGGATTCGTGCGTGGCGGGCGGCCGCTACTGCGTGACGGCGACGTTGCCCTTGAAGTCGAGGCCGACCTGGACGGTCTTGCCCGCGTGGTCGGCGCTGCCCCGCCAGATGCCCTGATCGTCCTTCTTCAGGTCCTTGACCTGGGTGAAGCCGGACTTCTCGAGGCGGCTGCGGGCCTGGCCCTCGGTGAAGCTGTTGGCGCCGGGCTCCAGCTTGGCGTTCGTCAGCGTGCCGGTGGTGCCGGGGTTGGTCTTGTCGACCGTGTCAGTGTTCGGCCGGGTCACGGCCTCCTGGCCCTGCGACTGCGTGCTCGGCTTGGCGTCGCGCGCCGGATCACCCGTGACGGTGGTCTGGGCCTGCGCGATTCCGGCCCCGAGCAGGCTCAGGGTCGCGACGGTGATCAAGGTCGTGCGCATGGTCTCCTCGACGTTTGTCCGTTTGAGTTACCGTCTCAATCGTTATGCCGCCGCTTGGTTCCGCTTGTTCTGCCGGCTCAAACAGCAGCGCAACGTTAACATTGGCAGTTTTCGAAACCTTGACCGTCATGGTTCCACGCAAGGTCTTGTTTTTTGCTGCGGCATTGCGATGCCGAACGCCAGCTTTGCTGCATTGCCGCGAAGTCGAGCCGGCTTTCGATCCGGCCGAGGGGCGGCGCCGTCGCGCGAGCGGGCACCCGGCGCCGGGACGGCCCGACGCGGTTAACGGATCCTTCACCACGCACCCGGCAGATCTTGCCCAGCGGGGCGCGGGATCACGGCCGGATGAGCGAGGCGAAGGCGACGGCATTCGACGGTTTGCGCGCCTTCGCGCTGCCGACGCGGGCCGACCTCGTCGGCCTGACGAAGCGCAGCGACCTCGTGCTCGCGATCGCGGTGATGGGCATCCTCGTGGTGCTGATCTTCCCGCTGCCGGCGCTGCTCCTCGACCTGCTGCTCGCGGTCTCGATCATCCTGTCCGTCCTCATCCTGATGACGGGCCTGTTCATCGAGAACCCGTTGGAATTCACCGTCTTCCCGACGGTGCTCCTCATCGCCACGATGCTGCGGCTGGCGCTGAACCTCGCCTCGACCCGGCTGATCCTCGGCCACGGCCACGAGGGCACGGCGGCGGCGGGCCACGTCATCGAGGCCTTCGGCCACTTCGTGATGGGGGGCAACTTCCTGATCGGGATCATCGTCTTCGCGATCCTGATCATCGTGAACTTCGTGGTGATCACGAAGGGCTCGGGCCGCATCGCCGAGGTGGCGGCGCGGTTCAGCCTCGACGCGATGCCGGGCAAGCAGATGGCGATCGACGCCGATCTCTCGGCAGGTCTCATCGACGAGAAGACGGCCCGCGCCCGGCGCCAGGCGCTGGAGGAGGAGAGCGCCTTCTTCGGCGCCATGGACGGCGCCTCGAAATTCGTGCGCGGCGACGCGGTGGCGGCGCTGCTGATCACCGCCATCAACGTGGTCGGCGGCATCATCATCGGCACGATGCAGCAGGGGATGGGCTTCCTCGCCGCGGCGCAATCCTACACGCTCCTGACCGTCGGGGACGGGCTGGTGAGCCAGGTGCCCGCCCTGATCGTCTCGACGGCGGCGGGCCTCCTCGTGTCGAAGGCGGGCGTGCGCGGCGCCGCCGACCGGGCGCTCGGGCGCCAGATCGCCAACTACCCGAAGGCGCTCGGCATGTCCGCGGCGGTGATGCTGCTGATCGCCTTCCTGCCCGGCATCCCGGTCCTGCCCTTCCTGGCGCTCGCCGGGGGCGCGGCCTACCTCGCCCGGCGGATCGCCCGGATGCCGAAGGCGGCCGACCCCGACGCCCCGCCCGGCAGCCCCGCCGCGTCCGGCGACGGCGCGGGCGCCAAGGAGGAGACGGTCTCGGACCTCCTGCGCCTCGACGACCTCAAGCTCGAGATGGGCTACGCGCTCCTCGCCCTCGTCAACGGACCGGGCGGGCAAGACCGGCTCACCGAGCAGATCAAGGCCCTGCGCCGCCAGCTCGCGGCGGAGCTCGGCTTCGTGATGCCCTCGGTGCGCATCCTCGACAACGTCCAGCTCGACGCCAACACCTACATCATCCGAGTCAAGGAGATCGAGGCGGGGACCGGCCAGGTCTTCCCGGGCCAGTTCATGGCCATGGACCCGATGGGCGGCCAGGTGCAGATTCCCGGCCAGCACCTGCTGGAGCCGACCTTCGGGCTGCCGGCGACCTGGATCGACGCCTCGTTGCGCGACCAGGCGCAGCTGCGCGGCTACACGGTGGTGGACGCCGCCACGGTCGTCTCGACCCACCTCACCGAGGTGATCAAGGCCCACGTCTCCGAGCTCCTCAACCACGTCGAGGTGCAGAAGCTGCTGAAGGAGCTGCCGAAGGAGCACGGCGAGCTCCTCAAGGAGATCGTGCCGAGTCAGATCGCCACCACGGGCATCCAGCGGGTGCTGCAATATCTCTTGGCCGAGCGGGTCTCGATCCGCGACCTCGGCACGATCATCGAGGGCATCGCCGAGGTGGCGGGCCACGTGAAGAACCCGCGCGACATCGTCGAGCACGTCCGCGCCCGCCTCGGCCGCCAGATCTGCGCCCAGTACCAGGGTCCCGGCGGCGTCCTGCCGATCATCACGCTCTCCCCGGCCTGGGAGGGCGCCTTCCTCGAATCGATCGTCGGCCAGGGCGACGAGCGCCACCTCGCGATGCAGCCCTCGCGGCTGTCGGACTTCGTCACCACGGTGCGCGACCGCTTCGAGGAGGCGGCGCGGATCGGCGAGATGCCGGTGCTCGTCACCTCGGTGCAGGCGCGGCCCTTCGTGCGCTCGATCATCGAGCGCTTCCGGCGCGAGACGCCGGTGATGAGCCAGGCGGAGATCCACCCGCGGGCGCGGCTGAAGACGGTCGGGTCGGTGTGAGTTCGTCACCGGCTTGGCCGTCCCTCGCGGACGAACGAGCGTTCCGATTGACGGCGAAGACGTCCAAGTCTTGGTGCTGGCACTTCCAGACTGGCGCGGGATCCCCTCTCCCGAGTGGGAGAGGGGTAGGGGCGATCGAAGATCGCGCAGGGTGGCTCGGCTTCCGCAAGAAAACTGTACCGTTGAGCAGCCAGCGGCACGGTCCCGCCTTCTTGCTGAAGCGTCCGTCCCTCACCCCTGCCCCTCTCCCACTCGGGAGAGGGGTTCCCCGCGCCATGATCTCCAAAACCGGGTGCTTCGAATCTCCCAGCAACGACAATGCCTTGCGAGAGCGTACTATTGAGGGGTCGTCAGCGGTCGGACCCTGGCGGATCGGACGCGATAGCGCGCGGCTCGATCCAAGCGCCGCTCTTTTCCGGACGAGAGCAGCGCCAGCGGAAGGAGATCCGGAAAAGGGGGATCGGGTTCAAGCGCAAGATCCCTCTCCGCCCCTCATCGTCGCGAGACCGACGGATCACACGGCCCGTTCTCGCGACCGGACCAGGCTCTCCGGGGCGACGTCGCGCCGGGTCCCCGCCAGGGTCTCGACGAGTGCGGCCCGATCCAGGCGCACGCAATAGGCGGGCGTCCCCCGCTCGAAGCGCCAGCCCTCGCGCAGCGGCCCGGCATCGACCGCGTCGAACCCGAAGGCCTCGTAGAGCCCGGCCACCAGCGCCTTCGCCTCCGCGTCGTCCCCGGCCAACGGCAGCGCCCGGCGATCCGCGGCACCGGCCGGGCGCCCGTCCTGCTCGAGGTCGGTCATCGGGATGGCATTGAAGGCCTTGACGATGCGCGATCGCGGCAGATGCGCCGCCAGCAGCTCGCTGGTGGTCGTCTCGCAGCGGTCCAGTTCGGGGATCGCCCCGTCCCGCTCCGGATAGTAGTTGTTGGCGTCGATCACGATCCTGCCCTCCAGGGGAGCGACCGGGACCGCGCGGTAGGCGGCGAGCGGGATGGCGACCACCACCACCTCCCCGAAGGCGACCGCCTCCTCCACCGTGCCGACCCGCGCGCCGGTGGCGTAGGGCAAGCTGAACAGCGTCCGGGGTCCGCGCGAATTGCTGAGCATGGCCTCGTGGCCGGCCCGCACCGCCAGCGTGGCGACGGCCCGCCCGACATAGCCGGCCCCGATGATCCCGAGCTTCATGACGATGTCCCTGGTCAACTGCGACGCCCAGGGTGTAATTTCCCAACCACGCTGCGATAAATCGCCGAGATCGCAGCTCACTCCCAACCAGAAGGGGGCAATCGTGGACCGGCTCACCAGCATGGCGGTTTTCGTGCGGGTGGCCGATCTCGGCTCCTTCGCCGCCACCGCGCAGGCGCTGGGCCTGTCGGCCCAGATGGTGGCGAAACACGTGGTGTTCCTGGAGGATCGGCTGGGGGCCACGCTGATCCATCGCACCACCCGTCGGCAGAGCCTGACGGATGTCGGCCGCGCCTACGTCGAACGCTGCCGGCTGCTCCTGGCGGAGGCCGAGGCCGCCGACGAACTCGCGCACGAGATGCGGTCGAAGCCGAAGGGGACGCTCCGGGTCAACGCGCCCCTCACCTTCGGCTCGTTCAGCCTCGCGCCGTTCATCACCCGCTTCCTGGCCGACCACGCCGAGATGCAAATCGACCTCGCGCTCAGCGACCGCTACGTCGATCCGATCGAAGACGGCTACGACGTCCTGATCCGCATCGGGACGGCGGAGAATGGGGCGCTGATCGCCCATCCCCTCGCGCCCTACCGCCTGATCGCCTGCGCCTCGCCCGCCTATCTGGAGCGGCGCGGCGTGCCGCGGCGGCCGGCGGATCTCGCCGCGCACGACTGCCTCGTCTACGGGACCGACGCGCCCGATCGCGGCTGCAAGTGGCTTTTCACGCGGAACGGCCGGCGCGAGGAGGTCGCGGCCGGCGGACGCCTGCGCGGCAACGACTGGCGGGTGCTGCTCCAGGCGACCCTGGAGGGCTACGGCGTCACCCTGGGCCCGGAGAGCGTCCTGATCCGCGAGATCGAGGCGGGGCGGCTGGTCCGGATCCTGCCGGACTACGAGGGTCCGGCGCGGCCGATGCAGGTCCTGTATCCGGCATCCCGCCGCCCGACCCTCAAGCTGCGCCGCTTCGTGGAGGCGGTGCAGCACAGCTTCGGTCCTCCGCGCGCTCAGGCCTGAGGCGCTCCCGCCCGACCCGGGCCCTCCCGCTCCCGCGGCCCCCGGTAGCGCCCGCGCGGGCGGATCAGGCCGCCCGCGGCCACCTGCTCCAGGAGGTGGGCGCTCCAGCCGACGCTTCGCCCGAGCAGGAACAGGGACAGGGGTGCGTCCTCCGGCAGCCGGAATGCCCGCGTGAGCGCAGCGAGGGCGAAGTCGATGTTCGGCGGATCACCCGTGGCGCCGCGGACCGTGTCGCGCAGGTCGCGCGCGGCCGCGTCGAGCGGGAGGCCGTCGAGCAGCCGGGCGGCGCGCGGATCGCCCTCCGGGTAGAGCGGGTGGCCGAAGCCCGGCAGGCCGTGGCCGCGGGCCAGCCAAGCGGCCACGGCGCGGCCGGCCCCGGCCCGACGCGCCTCATCCATCAGCGCGAGCGTCGCCGCGCCGGCCCCGCCGTGGCGCGGCCCCGAGAGGGCGCAGAGGCCGGCGAGGAGGGACGCGGCCACCGAAGCGCCGGTCGAGGCCGCGACGCGGACCGCGAAGGTGGAGGCGTTGAGATCGTGATCGGCCAGCAGGACGAGGGCGCGCCGGATCCGGTCGGCCTCCGCCGCGCCGAGCGACCACGCGCGCGCCAGCCGATGATGCACCGGCTCCCCGCCCGGCCCGACGCCGAGGCTGCCCGCGAGATGGCCGATAGCGCGTTCGGCGTCGCGGCGCAGCGGGTCCGGGCCGAGTCCGAGGGTCGCCCGGCTCGACGCGGCGAGCGCCGCGAGGGCCGCGAACGGGCCGGGCGCGCGGACGGCCGGCGCCGCGAAGCGGATCTCTCCACCCTCGCGCCACAGGAGCGCGGCCGTCTCCTCGAGGGACGCCGTGTCCGCGAAGGCGACGGCGTTCACCCCGCGATAGAGGAGAGCCCCGCGCTCGATCGCCGAGAGCCCGGTCTCGATCGCGGGCTCGCCCCAGGCGAGGACGCCCTTGGCGATGGCGGCGGCCTTGTGCGCCCGGCCGCGCCGGGCCCGCAGGACCGCGACGTCGTCGGCCCGGTACAGGCTGCGCCGCGCGTCGGCCGGGTCGGGATGTGTCTCGATGCGCCCGCGGCTCACGTAGGCGTAGAGCGTCTGCGGCTTCACACCGAGCACCCGCAGCACCGCGTCGCGATCGAGCCAGGTCGTCATGTTGATCGTGTTGATCAAGATTGATGCGTGCGCACAGGCGCAGCATGGTGGTTGCGCGTCAAGGAGGGAGCGCCATGGCCGCTGGACATCGGGAGGACGCGACGAGGCGCGGGGCCGATGCGGTCGGCGATTCCGCGGAGGAACGGTTCCTCGCCCCGATCCTGGGGGATCTCGGCCTCCCCGCGGATGCGGCCGGGAGGCTGCACGTCGAGGGCGCGGAGAGGCTCCCCTCCGCCTTCCCGGTGACCGCCCTCGCCGCGGCCGCGATCGGAGCGGCCGGGCTCGCGGTCACCGACCTCGCCGCCGAGGGATCGGCCGGCCCTGCCGTCCGCGTCTCCCGCCGGCTCGCCTCCCGGTGGTTCGGGCAGAGCCTGCAGCCCCTCGGCTGGACCCTGCCGCCGGCCTGGGATCCCGTCGCGGGCGACTACCGGTCCGCCAACGGTTGGATCCGCCTCCACACCAACGCGCCGCACCACCGGGCCGCCGCGCTCGCGGTGCTGGGATGCGCGCCCGACCGCGGCGCCGTCGCCGCCGCGGTGGCGGGCTGGCCGGCCGATGCGCTGGAGACGGCGGTGGTCGAGGCCGGGGGATGCGCCGCGGCGATGCGCGCCGCGGAGGCGTGGAGCCGGCACCCGCAGGGCCGCGCCGCCGCCGGCGAGCCCCTGATCGCGGTCACGCCGGGCGGCGACGCGGCCTCGGCCTGGCGGCCGAGCCCCGAGCGGCCCCTGGCCGGGGTGAGGGTGCTCGACCTCACCCGCATCCTGGCCGGCCCGGTCGCGACCCGCTTCCTGGCGGGCTTCGGCGCCGACGTCCTGCGCATCGATCCGCCGGACTGGGAGGAGGAGTCCCTGGCGCCGGAGGTCACCCTGGGCAAGCGCTGCGCCCGCCTGGACTTGCGGGCCGGGGCCGACCGGGCGACCTTCGAGCGTCTCCTCGCCGGGGCGGACATCCTCGTCCACGGCTACCGGGCCGGTGCGCTGGACGCGCTCGGCTACGGCGAGGGGGCCCGGCGGGCGATCCGGCCGGGCCTGATCGACGTGGCGCTCGACGCCTACGGATGGTCGGGTCCCTGGCGGGAGCGGCGCGGCTTCGACAGTCTCGTGCAGATGTCCTCGGGGATCGCCGCGGCGGGCATGCGCTGGCGCGGGGCCGAGGTGCCGGTGCCGCTCCCGGTGCAGGCCCTCGATCACGCCACCGGCTACCTGATGGCCGCGGCGGCGGTCAGGGCCCTCGCCCGACGCCTGCGGCACGGGGAGGCCTCCTCGGCGCGGCTGTCCCTGGCCCGCACCGCCGCGCTGCTGCTCGCGGGCCGCGACGCGGACCCGCCCCAGGGTGGCGGGTGGGCGCCCGGGACCGAGGCCGGGGACGAGGATCCGGCGATCGAAGCGACGGAATGGGGACCGGCCCGGCGCCTGCGGCCGCCGCTCGCCATCGACGGGGTGCCGATGCGCTGGGAGCGGCCGGCGGGGCGGCTCGGATCGCGACCGGCGGCCTGGCCCGGGTGAGCCGCCGGCCCGCGGCGACGCCGCCAGGGCGCGGGACGCCTCGCGTGACGCAGCGCGATGCGGTATGTCCCCGGGCCATGGCTCACGACCACGCGCACGACCACGGCGGGCACGACCATCACGGCCACGGCCGTCACCACCACGGGCAAGGCCACGTCCATGCCCCGGCGGAGTTCGGCCGCGCCTTCGCGATCGGCATCGCCCTCAACACCGGCTTCGTGCTGGTGGAGGGGCTGTTCGGGGTGCTGAGCGATTCGGTGGCGCTGCTCGCCGATGCGGGCCACAACCTTTCCGACGTGCTCGGCCTCGTCGTGGCCTGGGTGGCGGCGGTGCTGGCGCGCCGGGCCCCCTCCCCGCGCTTCACCTACGGGCTGCGCGGCTCCTCGATCCTGGCGGCCCTGTTCAACGCGGTGTTCCTGCTCGTGGCGGTGGGCGCCGTCGCCTGGGAGGCGATCCTGCGCCTCTCCGACCCGCCGCCGGTGGCGGGCGCGACGGTGATCACCGTCGCCCTGATCGGCATCGCCATCAACGGGGTCACGGCCTGGCTCTTCGCCTCCGGCCGCAAGGACGACATCAACATCCGGGGCGCCTACCTGCACATGGTGGCGGACGCGGCGGTCTCGGCGGGGGTGGTGATCGCCGGGATCGTGATCGTCTTCACCGGCTGGACCTGGCTCGACCCGCTGGTCAGCCTCGCGATCGTGGCGGTGATCGTGGTCGGCACCTGGGGGCTCCTGCGCGACAGCGTCACCCTGTCCCTCGCGGCGGTCCCGCCCGGCATCGATCCCGTCGCGGTGCGTGCCTGCCTGTCCGAGCGGCCCGGCGTCGCCGAGGTCCACGACCTCCACGTCTGGGCGATGAGCACCACCGAGACGGCGCTCACCGCGCACCTCGTCATGCTCGCGGGCCATCCGGGCAACCCGTTCCTGGCCGAGTGCGCGCAGGTGCTGCGTGCGCGGTTCGGCATCGCCCACGTCACCCTGCAGGTGGAACTCGCCGGCGGTCCGGCCTGCGCGCTGGCGCCCGACCACGTGGTGTGAGGCCCTGACGGTGGGGCACCCGACGCGGGCGGATCCGTCGAGCGCCTGCTTCATCAGTCCAAGGTCTCCCTTTTCCGGGTCGCATTCCGCTGACGCTGCATGCGCCCGGAAAAGGGGAGCCATGTGGAACGAGCGAGCTATCCTGGTCGGCGAGACCCGTCATGTCGCCCTATCGCTTCCTCAGCCACAGGCTGGTCTCGAAGGCGCCCGGCGGCAGGGGCAGGTCCGCCAGCGGGCCTTCCGCGAAGGGGCCGAGTCGCGTGGCGACGTAGCGGCTCGCGAAATCGAGCGCGAAGGCGCCGCCCTGGAGCAGGGTGCCCACCGGGATCTGCTCGTTGTAGCCGCGCCAGGCCCAGGCCGCCGGATAGGCGTCCGGCAGGAAGACGTCGTGGAGATGGACCCGCACCCCCGCGGCGAGGCGGGGCAGCCCGTCGAGGAGCAAGCGGTCGACGTCAGTGCCGGGCATCGCCACGTGGCTCGAATCGATGAAGAGCACGTCCCCGGCCTGAAGGGCGGAGAGCGCCGCGAGGTCCTCCGGGGAAAACAGCCGCGCCTCGTGGCGCAGGCCCGGCAGCGCCGGCAGCGGCGCGCGCGGCTTGGGATCGATGCAGGTGATCTGCGTCGCGAGGCCGCCATCCGCCACCGCCTGGGCGAGGAAGCGGGTCGAGTGGCCCGAGCCGACCTCGACGACGCGCCGGGGCGCGCCACGCCGCACGATGGCGTAGGCCGCGGCGGCGTCGAGGCGGGGGAACCAGTCCTGGGTGAAGCGCGGCGGCACCGGCCCGAGCAGCCCGGGCCCGCCCGCCACGATCCGGCCGAGCGCCTCGGCGCAATCCGCCACCGCGCCGAGCACCGACCGGAAGCGGGGTTCGGCCGCGGCGAAGAGCGGCTCCAGGGCGGGGTAGCCTTCGGACCCGCCCGCGGCCGCGTGCCGGTAGGGGATCAGGAAGCCGCCGCCGGGACGGCCGGCGAGCGCCAGGAGCGCGGCCCGCGCCCGGCGCAGCCGCGCCCGCGGCCGCAAGGGTCAGCCGACCTTGCGGACCGGGGCCGGCGTCGCGGGCAGGTCCGGCGTGAGGCCGGGACCATCCACCGGCGGAGGCGGCACGGTCGGGGGCACCTGCGCCTTGCCGCGCATCAGGGCCGCGAGGCGCCCGCGTTCGAACAGTCCCACCACCACGATCGCCATGGCGAAGGGCAGGAGCAGGTAGAACAGGCGGAAGATCAGCACGGCGGCGAGCACGTCGACCTTCGGCAGGTCGGGCATCGCCGTGATGAAGATCAGCTCGAACACCCCGAGCCCGCCGGGCGCGTGCGAGGCCAACGCCGCAGAGAACGAGGCCAGGAACACCGCCAGCACCACGACGAAGCCCGGATTCCCGGCCTCCGGCAGGGCGAAGTAGATGATGCCGGCCGCCCCCAGGAGCTCGAGAGGGGCCGCGACGAGCTGGCGCACCATCACGTTGGGCCGCGGATAGGCGAGCTTGAAGCTGCGGATCGTCAGCGGCTTCAGGTGCAGGACCGAGCCGATCACGTAGAGCGCCACGATGCCGAGCAGGCCGAGGCCGAGCACCCGCGCGGTAGCCGGATTCGTCATCACGGCCGGCAGCATCCCGTCGAGACGGGTGAGGAGCTGGGGCTGGAGCGTGAGGACGAGCCCGCCGAGCAGCATGGTGCCGAGGCCGAAGGTGAAGGAGCACAGCGCCACCAGCACCGCCACCTGCGTGGCCGAGAGCCCCTTCGACGTGTAGGCCCGGTAGCGCACCAGCGCGCCCGAGAACACCGAGGCGCCGATGTTGTGCGACAGCGCGTAGGTGGTGAAGGAGCAGAGCGACACGAAGATCCAGGAGATGCCCTTCACCCCCAGATGCAGCAGCGCGATCCGGTCGTACCACGCGAGCGCCATGTAGGCGACGAGTGTGGACAGGCCGGCGAGCGCATAGCGGTGGAGCGGGATCGCCCGCAGGCTCGCCTCCACGTCCGCGATCGAGAGGCCCTTGAGCTGGTGCCACAGCAGGTAGATCGAGACCACGACGGCCGCGAGGCCGACCAGCGGCCAGAGGAAATCACTCAGCTTCTTCATGGCGGTGTCCGTCGCACTCCCCGGTCGGCGCGCTAGATGCACGAGCGTCCCGGCGGCCGCAAGGACCCGGGATGCGGCCCGACTCGCGGGCCGGGCGCCGTCCTTTCACGGGATCATGACGGTTTCGTGCCTTAACCGATTTTAAAGGCCGCGCTCCTCGACCCAGTCCAGCACCAGACGTGCGACGCCCTCCGCACCGTGATCGAGCTGCAGAAAGTGGGCGATGTCGGGCACGGTGCGGTGCCGCGCCCCGTGATAGAGGGCGGTGCGCCACGTCGTCGCCGGCCAGATCATCCGGTCGCGGGCGCCGCCGACGACCAGGGCCGGCAGGCCGATCAGGGCGGCCGAGAGCGTCGGCATCGGCCAATGGGCCTCCGCCAGCGCCAGAGGGCTCTCGGCGGACATGCGCGCCGCGTAGGCGCGGGCGCGGTCGAGGGGCAGCCCCTCCGAGAACAGCCAGTGGCGGGAGAGCGCCATGGCGGGCTCCCGCCCGGGCAGCAGGGCGCCGGCCAGGGACTCGACCCAGAACCCGGGGTCGAAGAGGGCGATCTGCGCGCCCACCAGCGCGAGGCCGTCCGGCGGCAGCGGCGCCAGGAGCACCAGCCCGCGCAGGGGCACCTGCCCGATCAGGCGCTGGGCGAGCAGCCCGCCGAGGGAGTGGCCCACCAGGATCGGCGGCTCGCCGCAACGCGCGATCGCCGCCCGGAGGTCGAGGAGGTAGTCGCCGAGGGAGACGTTCTTCAGGCGCCGCCCGCCCTGGCTGCGGCCGTGGCCGCGCAGGCTGAAGGCCGCCGCGCGCCGGCCCCGCCGGGCGAGATGGGGCAGGAACACCTCCTGCCAGATCCAGGCGCCGCCGAAGGCGCCATGCACGAACAGGAGCGGCGCCCCGCGGGGCTGGCCGAGAGGGCGCGCCTCGACCCATTCGAGGGTGGGGCCGTCGGCCCGGGCGATCATGCCGGCCGTGGTCGGGCCCTCGGGACCGATCGCGACCGGGAAGCGCTCCGCCTCCGCCGCCACCTGCTCGCTCATCGTCCCGCTCCCGCGCCCGCCGCCGATGGATCTAAGGCGGTGGACGCCTGCCGCAAACGCTGCCACCGCGACCGTTAGATCCGCGCTGGCTTGAGCGGAGCTTGCCCGCCCGCGCCGCCGCGCGCCATGAGGACTTACGACCGGAAGACCTGAGACCGGAAGACCTGCGACCGGACCCCCGATGACCGTGCTCAAGCTCGACGGGCTCACGCCCATCCCGGCGACCCACGTGGCCGCCATCGTCACCTCCCTGGAGATGCGGGAACGCCCCGCCCTCCCGGCCGGCCCGCCACCGCCGCTCGCGCCGATCGGGGCCGACCTCGCGCGCTACCGCGCGCTCTACGCCCGGATCGGTACGCCCTGGCTGTGGTTCAGCCGGCGCCTCCTCGCCGACGCCGCGCTCCTGGCCATCTTGGCCGACCCGGCCGTCGAGGCGCTGGCGCTGGTGCGGGAGGAACGGGACATCGGTCTCCTCGAGCTCGACGCGCGGGTGCCGGGCGAGGTCGAGATCGCCTTCTTCGGGCTCGTGCCGGAGGCGGTCGGGGCCGGGATCGGCCGGATGCTGATGGGGGAGGCCCTGCGCCGGGCCTGGGCGCGGCCGGTCGAGCGGGTCTGGCTGCACACCTGCACCCTCGACCACCCGGCGGCCCTGCGCTTCTACGTGTCGTGCGGCTTCGCGCCCTTCGCCCGGCACGTGGAGGTGGTCCCCGATCCGCGCCTCTCCGGGCACCTGCCGCGCGAGGCCGCGCCGCACGTGCCCGTTCTGGGGTGATGTCCGCGGGACGGACCGCTCAGAGCCCGGTCCCGCTCAGGCGCGGGCGCGGCCCAGCGCCACCGCGTCGAGGTCGGATTGCTCGCGGGCGGTGTCCGCGGCCTTCTCGGCCGTGCGCTCGCGGTCGTCCAGGATCTCGACCTTCTTCAGCTCCTCGAAGGCCTCGGCGAGGGCGGCCTTGGCCTCCTCGAGCTGCGCGTCGAGGTCGCTCGCCGAGCGGCGGATGTTGTCGCGCCGCTGGGCGGCGGCGCGCGCGTAGGTCGGATAGGCGAAGTGGCCCGGATCGGTGATGCCGGCGCGCTGCTCCTCCTGCGCGATCTCGCGGTCGAGCTCCGCCGCCATGCGGGCGAAATCCGCCATCATCGACTCGATCTGACTGACCCGCCGGCGCTTCTCATCCACCTGGAAGCGTCGCAACCGGATGAGCGTGTCCCGCGATTTCATCGTGCTCCCACTCCACGCCGCTGGGCGGTGCTCCCCGCCTCGCCACGCCCGAGCACGACGCGCGCGGCCCGCGCGGAGGTGTCCTCTCCGCTCGGAGACGTCGACGGTGCGCCTGTGCTCAGGGCCCGCCGACGATCGCCGCCAGGCGCAGATATCCTTCCCCCAGGGAGGTTGCTTCTTCCTTACCCTGACCCAGAAAAGCCTCCAGATCGGGCATCCGGGCGATCGCCTCGTCCACCTCCGGCGAGGCGCCCGACCGGTAGGCCCCGAGGCGGATCAGCTCCTCCATGTCGGCGTAGGTGGCGAGCAGCGTGCGGGCGCGGCGCACCACCGGGAGGAAGTCCGGGTCGCAGGCCCGCGGCATGGTGCGGGAGACCGAGCGCAGCACGTTGATCGCCGGGTAGCGCCCGCCCTCGGCGATCCGCCGCTCCATCACGATGTGCCCGTCGAGGATGCCGCGCACCGCGTCCGCCACCGGCTCGTTGTGGTCGTCGCCCTCCACCAGCACGGTGAACAGGCCCGAGATCGTCCCCTCGCCGGTGCCCGGGCCGGCCCGTTCGAGGAGGCGGGGCAATTCGCTGAACACGGTCGGGGTGTAGCCCTTGGCGGTGGGCGGCTCGCCCGCCGCGAGGCCGACGTCGCGCTGGGCCATGGCGAAGCGCGTGACGGAATCGATCATGCACAGCACCCGGGCGCCCTGGTCGCGGAAGTGCTCGGCGAGCGCCAGGGTCACGTAGGCGGCGTTGCGGCGCATCAGGGCGGGCTCGTCGGAGGTCGCCACCACCACGACCGAGCGCGCGAGGCCCTCCGGGCCGAGGTCGTCCTGCAGGAATTCCTGCACCTCGCGCCCGCGCTCGCCCACGAGGCCGATCACCGCCACGTCGCAGGCGGCGTTGCGGGCGAGCATCGACAGCAGCACCGACTTGCCGACGCCCGAGCCCGCGAAGATGCCCATGCGCTGGCCGAGGCACATGGTCAGGAAGGTGTTGATGCAGCGCACGCCGAGATCGAGGGGCGGCCCGACCCGCCGACGGGCATGGGCCGGCGGCGGATCGGCCCGCAGCGGGTAGGCGACGGGGCCGGCCGGCAGCGGCCCGAGCCCGTCGACCGGCCCGCCGAGCGCGTCGACCACCCGGCCAAGCCAGCCCCGGCTCGGCCGGATCGCGCCCGCACCCTCGGCCCGCACCCGGGCCGGGCAGCCCCGGCGCACCCCCTGCAGGGAGCCGAACGGCATGGCGAGCGCGTGCGCCCCCGAGAAGCCGATGATCTCGCAGGGGACGACGGCCTCGCTCCCCTCCGCCTCGACGGCGATGTCGAGCCGGCCGCCGAGCCGCATGGCCGCCAGCGGGCCGGCGACCTCGATCAGCAGGCCCCGGATCGCCACCACCCGGCCGAACACCTCCAGGGCCTCGACCCCGTCGAGCGCCGCGCGGGCGGCCGTGAGCCGCCCCGTCCCAATCTCCGTTCCTGCGCCGGTCCCTCGCCCCGCCATCGGCTGCTCCGCGCCCCGCCCCAATCCTTTCCGCCCCACCGGCAATTTTCGCGGAGCGGCCCGGTCCCTGCTCCGCGGCCTCCCTCGACCAGCTTGTGGATGGCGACCGGGTGCACGACCCCATCAACCTTCCATTTACCCCTCTCCTTAACACTGCCTGAGGAGCATCGAGGGGCACCCGACCGTAGGAAACCGCGGGCGTGTGCCACGATTATCACACCGGGGACGAAGGCGAGTCCCTGGAGTCGGTTAGCCCCGCGGCGGGGCACGGAGACGCGACTCGCGGGCCACGGATTGCCGGAACGGATCGACAACGCGCAAGGGATTGACTCGTCGGGTGGATCTTAAAGCGCTTGCGGGATGGAATCAGGCTTTGTTAACGCTTTGGGCATAGCGTCGCGAGTCGAATGAGAAGACGGGCATCCGCCACGGGCCGGTGGCGGATGGGCGGCGGGTGTTTGCCTCACCCTCATGGGCCAGGGCTTGGGGACTGAGATGCGCGTACTTCTGATCGAGGACGACAGCGCCACGGCGCAGAGCATCGAGTTGATGCTCAAGTCCGAGAACTTCAACACCTACACCACCGATCTCGGCGAGGAGGGCGTCGACCTCGGCAAACTGTACGATTACGACATTATCCTCCTCGACCTCAACCTGCCCGACATGTCGGGCTACGAGGTGCTGCGCAGCCTGCGGGTGGCGAAGGTCAAGACCCCGATCCTGATCCTGTCCGGCATGGCCGGCATCGAGGACAAGGTGAAGGGTCTGGGCTTCGGCGCGGACGATTACCTCACCAAGCCCTTCCACAAGGACGAGCTCGTCGCCCGCATCCACGCGATCGTGCGCCGCTCGAAGGGTCACGCCCAGTCGGTGATCACGACCGGCGACCTGATCGTCAACCTCGACCAGAAGACCGTCGAGGTCTCGGGCGCCCGCGTCCACCTGACCGGCAAGGAGTACCAGATGCTGGAACTCCTCTCGCTGCGGAAGGGCACGACGCTCACCAAGGAGATGTTCCTCAACCATCTCTACGGTGGCATGGACGAGCCGGAGTTGAAGATCATCGACGTCTTCATCTGCAAGCTCCGCAAGAAGCTGGCGAATGCGAGCCAGGGCAAGAACTACATCGAGACGGTGTGGGGCCGCGGCTACGTGCTGCGCGAGCCGAACGACGACGAGGACCGGATCGCGGTCTGATCGGAAGACGGCGGGCTTTCGGCCCGCCGCGTCCGGTCCCGATGGTCGGGCGTCACCGGTCCGGCGTCCCGGCATCGGGCACGAACAGCGATTGCCCGTCGATCCTGTAGCCCGCGATCACCCCCTGCCCGGCGGGCGACAGCAGCCAGTCGATGAAGGCCTGGCCCTCCCGCGCCTTCACGTGCGGGTGGCGCTCCGGATTGACCAGCATCACGCCGTACTGGTTGAAGAGGCGCGGATCGCCCTCCACCAGCACCGCGAGGTCTCCCCGATTCCCGAATGCGAGCCAAGTGCTGCGATCCGCCAGCAGGTAGGCGCCGGTGGCCGAGGCGGCGTTGAGGGCCGGCCCCATCCCTTGCCCGATCTCCTTGTACCAGGAGCCCCGCACCGCCGCGAGGTCGAGGCCGGAGTCCCGCCACAGGCGCAGCTCCGCCGCATGGGTGCCGGAGCGGTCGCCGCGCGAGATGAAGGTGGCTTTGGCGGCCGCGATCCTGCGCAGGGCCGCGACCGCGTCGCGCCCGGCGACCCCGGCGGGATCGGCCCTGGGCCCGATCACCACGAAATCGTTGTACATGACCGGGTCGCGCCGCAGCCCGGCCCCCTCGCGCACGAAGGCCTCCTCGGCGGGGCGGTCGTGGACGAGCACCACGTCGGCGTCGCCCCGGCGTCCGATGTCGAGGGCCTGGCCGGTGCCCACCGCCACCACCCGCACCCCGATCCCCGTCGCCTCCGTGAAGTGCGGCAGCAGGTGGCCGAACAGGCCCGACTGCTCGGTCGAGGTGGTGGAGGCGACCGTGATGCTCTCGGCCGCGGCGGCGGGCAGCGCGGCGAGCCACGCGGCGAGGCTCAGGGCGAGGAAGCGGCGAACACGGTCCAAGGCAAGGCTCCGGCGAGGTAGGCCCGGGTTTCGGGCGCGGCGGGATGGGACAGGACGCGCTCGACTGGGCCGTGCTCCACGAGCCGCCCGCCCGAGAGCACGGCGACGTCGCGGGCGAGGCGCGCCACCTGCCCGAGCTGGTGGGAGACCAGCAGCACCTTCGTGCCCTCCCGCGCCATCCCGGCCACGATCCGTTCCACCGCGTCCGACGCGGCGGGGTCGAGATGGGCGGTGGGCTCGTCGAGGAGGAGCAGGTCCGGGGCGACCGCCCAGGCCCGCGCCAGGGCGAGGCGCTGCTGCTCGCCCCCCGAGAGCCGCGTCGCCGGATCCCCGGCCCGGTCGGAGAGGCCGACCAGTGCCAGGGCCGCGCGGACGCGCCGGGCGCGCTCGGTCCGGCCGCACCCGCCGAGGGCGAGCCCGACATTGTGCGCGGCGCTCGCCCGGACGAGTCCCGGCCGCTGGAACACGAAGGCGCGCCGCGCCCCGGGCGCGAGCGCGATCCGCCCCGCGCTCGGGGTCAGCAGCCCGTCGATCAGGCGCAGGAGCACGCTCTTGCCCGCGCCGTTCGGGCCGATGATCGCGGTCACGCCCGGCGCGTCGAGCCCGAGGCTCACGCCGTCGAGGATCGCGCGCCCGCCGGCCCGGAACGCCACGCCGTCGAGGCGGATCGGCAGGCCCCGGCTCACCCGCGGGGTCTCATCCATAGGCCCTTGCCGCGTAGGCCCGCAGCAGCGAAGCCGCGGCGTTGAGGATCAGGACGAGGCCGATCAGCACCGCGCCGAGCGCGAGGGCCAGGGGCAGGTCGCCCTTCTGCGTTTCGAGCGAGATCGCGGTCGTCAGGGTGCGGGTCTCGCCCGCGATGTTGCCGCCGACGACGAGCACGGCGCCGACCTCCGAGACCGCCCTCCCGAAGGCGGCCAGGACCACGGTCACCAGGGAGAAGCGGGCGTCGTGGATCAGGGCCGCCGCGCGCCGCAGCGGCCCCAGCCCGAGCGAGCGGAGTTGCTCGCCGAGATGCGCCTCCGCGTCGGCGAGGATCTGGCGCGCGAGCGCCGCGACCAGGGGCGTGACCAGCACCGCCTGGGCGGCGATCATCGCCCCCGGAGTGAAGAGCAGGCCGAGCGCCCCGAGCGGGCCCGAGCGCGACAGCAGCAGGTAGAGGACGAGGCCGACCACCACCGAGGGCAGTCCCATCAGGGCGTTGAGGAGGCCGATCAGGGCGGCGCGGCCGGGGAACCGCGCCACGGCCGCGAGCGCGCCGAGCGGGATCCCGGCCAGCGCGCCGAGCAGCACCGCCGCGAGGCCGACCCGCAGCGACAGCCACGCGATCGCCACCACCTCGCGGTCGAGGCTCGCCAGCTTCGCCAGGGTTTCGCCAAGGGTCTCTGCCATCGGCTCCGGTCGGTCGGGACGGGTGCCCGCTGATGCAACGGGCGGGCGGCCCGGCACAAGGGGAAAACCCGGGCGGAGATGCGCGCCCCCTGCACACCCGCCCGCCCCTCCGCTAAGAAGGGCGCCCGTATCCCGGCCGGCAGAGGCGGACCGTCCCAAGCCATGCAGGACCTGCCCCACGCTCCTCGGCCCGAGGATCTGCGCCACGAGTCCCGGGAGGAGCCGGGTCTCGTCGATGCCGAGCGGCACTCGGCGGGCTTCCGGCAGGTGCGCGAGGCGCGGCGGCTGGAACTGGTGGAGGATTACGTCGAGCTGATCGCCGACCTGATCGGCGATGGCGGCGAGGCGCGGCAGGTCGACATCGCGGCCCGTCTCGGCGTGGCGCAGCCGACCGTGGCCAAGATGCTCAAGCGCCTCGCGGAGGACGGGCTGGTGCAGCAGCGCCCCTATCGGGGCGTGTTCCTCACCGAGGCGGGCCGGGCGCTGGCGGCGGAATCCCGCGAGCGCCACCGCATCGTGGAGGATTTCCTGCTCGCGCTCGGGGTCAGCCCGGACGTGGCGCGCTGCGACGCCGAGGGCATCGAGCACCATGTCAGCCGCGAGACCCTGGACGCGTTCCGGCGCTTCGCGGCCGGGCGGGGGGATGCGTGAGGTCGAAGGCGGCGAAGGCCTATCCCGATGCCCACAGCCACGGGCTTTCGGATGCTTCCGCGCGATGTTATATTTTCATATAATTTGAGGTCTGCCATGCACACGACGAACCTGCGCAAGGTTGGTGGCTCCGTCATGCTGACGGTGCCGCCCGCGTTGCTGGACCTGCTCCACTTGTCGGCGGGCGCCAAGGTGGGCCTCGCGATCGAGGGCGGCCGGCTGGTGGTCGAGCCGCAGCCCCGGTCGCGCTACACCCTCGACGAACTCATCGCGCAATGTGATCCCGAAGCCGACCCACCGGCCGACGACGCGGCTTGGCTCGACGTTGAGCCGGCCGGTCGCGAGATCCCGTGATGGAGCGGGGCGACATCTATCTCGTCTCGCTCGACCCGACCGCCGGCCATGAACAGCAGGGCACGCGGCCGGTGCTGATCGTGTCTCCCGGGCCTTTCAACCGCCTGACGCGGACCCCCGTAGTGCTGCCCATCACCACCGGCGGCAACTTCGCCCGGATGGCCGGCTTCTCCGTTCCGCTGACGGGTGCCGGGACGCGCACCCCCGGCGTCGTGCGCTGCGACCAGCCGCGCGCGATCGACATCGGCGCGCGGAAAGGCCGGCGGCTGGAGGCCGTGCCGGTGCCGGTCATCGACGAAGTGATGGCGAAACTCGCCACGATCCTGGCGTGACCGCCGTCTTTGGAGCCTGATCATCGGACGACCGCCAGGCGCTTCTTCGCGACGAAGTGGGCTCAACGAATCGAGACGACAGGGCCGGCCCGCCTGTCCGGCTGCCTCTCGCGGCCTATCTTGACCGAAAACGGGAGGACGGGATGGCGTGGAATGCGACGCGGCCGGCGGGCTTGTCCGCCGCGGCCGTGCTCTGGGCGGGCCTGGCGCTCGCCGCGGACGGGGCACCGACCCAGGAAGGGTTCTCGACCGAGCGCCTCGCCCGCATCGCGCCGGCGATGACGCGGGAGATCGAGAAGGGGACGATCCCGGGGGCCGTCACGCTCATCGCCCGCAACGGCAAGATCGTCCACTTCGAGGCGCACGGCTTCCTCGACTCGGCCAAGACGAAGCCGATGCCCCGCGATGCGGTGTTCCGCGGCTTCTCGATGACGAAGCCCTTCGTGGCCGTGGCCGCCGTCGCTCTCATGGAGCAGGGCAAGCTCGGCCTGCGCGACCCGCTCGCGCAGTACTTTCCCGAGTTCAAGGAGATGAAGGTCTACACCGAGGTCCGCGACGAGCGCGGGCGCACGTCCCGCGTCGCCGTCCCGGCCAAACGCCCCATCCTGATCTGGGACCTGTTCCGTCACACGGCGGGCTTCACCTACGCAGGGTCCGCGCCCTTCCCGGAGATGCGGGAGGCCTACGAGAAGGCGGATGTCGAGAGCCTCACCACGGATGTCTCGAACGACGAATTCATCAAGCGCCTGGCGGCGATCCCGCTGGCCTATGAGCCGGGAACACGCTGGGAGTACTCGGTCGGCATCGACGTTCTCGGTCTCGTCATCGAGAAGGTGACGGGCAAGCGCCTCGACCGCTACCTGGACGAGGTGCTGTTCAAGCCCCTCGGCATGACCGAGACGAGCTTCCAACTCAGGCCGGACCAGGTCTCCCGGTTCGCCGACGCCTTCGATTCCGACCCGCTCAAGGCCGACCTCTGGAAGCTGGCGCGCAGCGACCAGGATCCCGGCAAGCGCTACGTCCACGGCGGCGCCGGCTCGGTCATCACGGCCGGGGACTACTTCCGTTTCGCCCAGATGGTGGCGAATGGCGGCGAACTCGACGGGGTGCGCATCCTGTCGCGCAAGTCGGTCGCGTTCATGCTGTCGAACCACCTCCAGGGACTGGAGGGCTCGCCGGCCCCGACCACGGGCCCCGGCTACGGTTTCGGCCTCGGCTGGGGCGTGCGGCTGGATGAGGGCGGTGCCTGGATTCCCGGCTCGCCGGGGGACGCGATGTGGGCCGGTGCGGGCGGCACCAGCTTCACGGTCGACCGCCAGGAGAAGATCGTCGGCGTGTTCCTGTCCGCGGGCCCGGGCACCCGCCTGCAGACGCGCTTCCTGTTCAAGAACCTGCTCTACGGCGCGCTCGTGGAGTAGCGTCGCGGACGGGGCGCTCCCGCTCCAGCGGGGGGAGCGGCGCCGTACCGTCCACGTCGAGTCCTCGGCCGAGCCGCCTCACCGCGGCATCAGCGCCCAGTAGTCGAGGTCGAGGATCACCGCCGGGTCGTAGCCGTCCCCGGCCTTGTCGGGATAGGCGCCGCAGGGCTGGTTCTTGGTCGCGACCGTGCGCAGGCGCAGCGCCCCGACGTCGCGGCGGCCCGGCAGGTCCGCGGCCTCGATCACCTCGCTCCAGGCGTAGACGGTGTCGCCGGCGAAGAGCGGCGCCACGTGCCGTCCCGCGTTGATCCCCGCGATCGAGAAGGCGTTGGCGAGCCCGTTGAAGCTCAGCGCCCGGGCGAGCGAGATCACGTGGCCGCCGTAGATCAGCCGGCGGCCGAACCGCGTCTCCTTGCCCGCATGGGCGTCGAAATGGACCTTGGCGGTGTTCTGGAAGAGGCGCGTGGCGATCTGGTGCTCGGCCTCCTCGACGGTCATGCCGTCGACGTGGTCGATGCGCTCGCCGGGCGCGTAGTCGCCGAAGCGGTGCGGGCTGCCCGCCAGCACGGAATCGTAGGCGGCCGGATCGAGCGGCGGCAGCGCCGGCGCGAGATCCGCCACGGGCACCGCCTTGCCGAGCGTCGGGACCGCCTCCTCGGCGATGGCCGCGGCGGGGTCGCGCTTGCGGACCAGGACCCAGCGGCAATAGGTCAGCACGGCCGCGCCGTCCGCGTCGTAGCCCGTCGAGCGGACGTAGACGACACCGGTCTGGCGGTTCGAACTCTCCTTCAGGCCGATCACCTCGGAGACCGAGGCGAGCGTCTCGCCCGGATAGACCGGCCGCAGGAACCGCCCCTCCGCGTAGCCGAGATTGGCGAGCGCGTTGAGGGAGATGTCGGGCACCGTCTTGCCGAAGGCGACGTGGAAGACCAGGAGGTCGTCGAGGGGCGCCCGCGCGTAGCCGAAGGCCCGCGCGAAGGCGTCCGAGGACTGGACCGCGAAGCGCGGCCCGTAGAGCGCGGTGTAGAGGGCCACGTCCCCCGTGGTCACGGTGCGCGGCGTGGCGTGGCGGATGGTTTCGCCGAGGCGGAAATCCTCGAAGAAGCGGCCGGGATTCGTCTTCATCGTGCGTCCTCGGGAGCGGCGGCGCGCCGTCAGCCAAGCCTGGGGGCGCGGGGCGGTGCAAGCCGCCCCGGCTGGGCGCCTTGTCGCACCGCCGCGCTCGCGGGCGCGATACGCCTTTCGTCAGGCCCCGATGAGGGCCGAGAGCCTGGCCGCGAGGGCCGGCCCGTCGCCGGCCACGCGGAAGGTCTTCACGCGGGCGGTGGCGCCGCTCGCGAGCGCGACATCCCGCGCCGGACAGCCCAGCGCCGCGGCCAGGACGGCCCGGATCGCCGCGTTGGCCGCCCCGTCCTCCGGGGCGACCCGCACCCGGACCTTGAGGACGGCGAGCCCGTCCGCCCGGATCTCGGTGCCGTCGAGGGCGTCGCGCCCGCCCCGGGGCGTCGCACGGACGCGCAATTCGAGGCCGTCCGGCAGGAGCCGCCAGGGCAGCGTGGTCGACACCGCGGTCACACCAGCGCGGCGAAGAGCTCGAACATGAGGTTGCGCAGGAAGAACAGCAGCAGAACCAGGATGATCGGCGAGATGTCGATGCCCCCGAGATTCGGCAGGATGCGCCGGATCGGCCGCAGGGCCGGCTCGGTCACCCGGTACAGGAACTCCTCGATCTGGGAGACGATCGGGTTGCGGGAATTCACGACGTTGAAGGCGATGAGCCAGCTCAGGACGGCGCTCGCGATCAGGAGGTACACGTAGAGCGTGATGACGTTGTCGATGAGCCAGAGAAGCGAGCGCATGCGCGGTCCGTAGGTCCTCGTCGTCCGAAAGGGCACACCGTGCGGTTCGGAGCAGGAAGGGAATTGACAGGGCGAAGCAGGCCGGCCTACAAGCCCCCCACCTCGACGGGGCTGTAGCTCAGATGGGAGAGCGCCGCAATCGCACTGCGG
The DNA here is from genome assembly GCF_054052225.1 of Methylobacterium sp. JK268. Lineage (NCBI taxonomy): Bacteria > Pseudomonadati > Pseudomonadota > Alphaproteobacteria > Hyphomicrobiales > Methylobacteriaceae > Methylobacterium > Methylobacterium sp. JK268. Next base: position 331,075 of record NZ_JBSVZN010000004.1, read on the forward strand.
AGGTCAGGGGTTCGAATCCCCTCAGCTCCACCAACCCACCGGCAAGATGGTGAAAAGTTGGTGGGAAGGCGGACCAAGGGTCCGACGCAAATCCGAAAGATGTCGCGCAGGGTGAAGTCTCTCCTGAACCGGTGAGGCCGCTGCGTCATGCGGCTGGCACGCGTCGAATCCACCTGCGCGGTGGTGGCGCGGGCGCCGGGACTGCGCGGCGTCGCGTTTCCTGTAGCATGCCCGCCGGGCGCCGCGACGGGCGCCGGGAGGAAGCGCGCTGCGATGATGTCGACGTCATCACCGGATGCGGGCGGGCGCGGTCCCCTCGCGGGGCTTCGCATCGTCGAGTTCGCCGGGATCGGGCCCGGCCCGTTCGCAGCGATGCTGCTGGCAGATCTCGGCGCCGAAATCCTGCGCATCGACCGGCCGGGCGGCGCCGATCCCTACGCGCGGCACGTCCTCCCCCGCAGCCGCCCGACCGTCATCGCGGACCTGAAGGACGAGGCCGACCGCGCCCGGGTGCTCGCCTGCCTGGAGCGCGCCGACGCCCTCATCGAGGGGTTCCGGCCCGGCGTGATGGAGCGCCTCGGCCTCGGTCCCGACGCCGTGCTCGCCCGCAACCCGCGCCTCGCCTACGGCCGCATGACCGGCTGGGGGCAGGAGGGGCCGCTCGCGCCGCGGGCCGGCCACGACCTCACCTACATCGCGGTGACCGGGGCGCTCGCCGCGATCGGCCCCGCCGCCCATCCGGTGCCGCCCCTGAACCTGATCGGCGATTTCGGCGGCGGCTCGCTCTACCTCGCGATGGGGTTGCTGGCGGCGATCCTCTCGGCCCGGGCGACGGGCCGCGGCCAGGTGGTGGATTGCGCGATCTGCGACGGGGCCGCCTCCCTGATGGCGATGGCGAGCGACTTCGCGGCCCAGGGGCGATGGTCGCCCGCGCGCGGGGCGAACCTCCTCGACGGCGGCCGGGCCTATTACCGCACCTATGCCTGCGCGGACGGCCGCTTCGTGGCGCTGGCGCCGCTGGAGCCCCAGTTCTTCGCCGAGTTCCGGCGCCGGGTCGGCCTGGAGGACGATCCGGCCTTCGACGCGCGCGACGAGGATGAGCTGCATCGCCGCCTGGAGGCGCTGTTCCTCACCCGCGACCGCGACGCGTGGTGCGCGCTCCTCGAAGGCACCGATTCCTGCCTCGCCCCCGTGCTCACCCTGGAGGAGGCGCCCCGGCACGCCCACCTCGACGCCCGCGGGACCTTCATCACCATCGACGGCGTGGTGCAGCCAGCGCCCGCGCCGCGCTTCTCGGCGACGCCAGCCCGGATCCGGACGGATCTGCCAGCGATGAGCCTCGAGGAGGCAGCGCGGGTCTGGGGATGCGGGGAAGGCTGAACGGCACTCTCCCCCATCGATCCTGGCAGAGCGGCGGCGCTTGTCGATTTCCGCAAGGGCGTATATACATACCCGATGCGGATCGTATGGGACGAGACGAAGCGCCTCGCGAACCTTGCCAAGCATGGGCTGGACTTCGAGGGCTTCGCGGACCGTTTCGACATCGATACCGCCGTCGAAGTTCCGACTTTTCCGAGCCGGACCGGCCGCGACCGCACTCTGTTCGTTGGGCCGCTCGACGGTGTCCTCGTGGTCGCGGCCGTGCTCTCGCCCCTCGGATCGGAGGCGCAATCCCTGATCAGCCTCCGGCCCGCCAGCGCAAAGGAGCGACGCCTCTATGAGCACCGATCGTGATCACGCCCCCGGATACGTCCCGAACCCGAACTACACGCAAGAGGATTGGGACGAGGTCTCGGACAGCCCCGAGATCACCGAGGAGCAGATGCGGGCCGCCCGGCCCCTGCGGGAGGCCCGACCGGGGCTCTACGCCGCGCTCAAGGCGCATCAGAGCAGGACCGCGACACCGCCCAAGGTGATGATCTCGCTGCGCGTGGATCCGGACGTCCTGGAGAAGTGGCGCGCGAAGGGGCCGGGCTGGCAGACCCAGCTTCACGATCTGATGCGCAAGCACGCCTAGAGCATATTCCGCCGACGTCGTTGCCGGTTCGGCGGAATAGGCTCCCGTCTCACGGATTGTCGAAGCCCGCCGGACCGGTGGACCACCGACACCGGTCCCGCTTCGAACGAGCCGCCTCCTCTCGGGAGCCGCGCCGCCGCCGCCCTCAGCCCCGCTCGCCCGGCCGCCCGGCCCGCATCACCGCGGCGACGAGCGCCTCCTCCCGCTGCGGATCGAGGGGCGGCGGCGGCACCGCGCGAAGGAGGCGCCGCGCCGCCTGGAGCTGGGCCAAGAAGCGTCGGCAGGGCGGGCAGGCGAGGAGGTGCAAGCGCACGCGCGCCCGCGTGGCGAGGCCCGCCTCGCCGTCCATCACCGCGCCCACCCGCTCGGCCACCTCGCGGCATCGCATCATCGACATCCCCTCTCCCTCACGACGCGGCGCGCAGCGGCGCCTCGCGGGTGATGCGCTCGAAGGCGGTGCGCACCCGCATCCGCGCCCGGTCGAGAAGCGCCCGCTGACGCGCCTCGCCCACGCCCAGCATCGCCTCGGTCTCCCGCACTCCGAACCCCTCGACGTCGCGCAGGCGCAGAACCGAGGCCTGGAGCGGCGGCAGGGCCTCGATCGCCGCCTCCACCACCGCCCAGACCTGACGGCCCGCCAGCGCGCGCTCCAGGTCGACCTCCGTCCAGTGCCAGGGCGCCTCCCGCCAGTGGCCATCGGACAGGAAAGCGTCGGCCTCGGCCTCCTCCGACGCGCCGGACCCGGCGGGCGCGAGATCCGAGAAGGTCGCGGTGCGCCGTCGGGTCTGCGCCGCCTTGCGGGCGAGCCGGACGACGATCCCGGTGAGCCACGTGCGCAGGGAGGAGCGCTCCTCGAAGCCGTCGAGGTTGCGCATCGCGGCGATCCAGGCCTCCTGCACCACCTCCTCGGCGGCCTCGGGCGGCAGCGAGGCCCCGCGCGCCACCGCGACGAGGCGCAGGTGGTGGCGGCGCACGAGCAGCCGGAACGCCGCCTCGTCCCGCGCCCGCAGGCGGGGCAGCAGGTCCTCGTCGCTCGGATCGGCCGAGCCGGTCATCGCGCCCTCCCCGATCGGCGAACCTCCACCCTCGGGCTCCCCTTCGCTCCCGGCGGGTTCCCGGTTACGGGGCGCCCGCTCGCGCGGTCTCCCGTGGCCCGCGGCCCCGTTCTGCTCTAATCGCACGCCGGACGAGCGACGGGGAGGGACCGCATGGCGGCGCGGGATCGGGACGGGGATGGGGGATCGGGCCTTCCGCGCTGGCGGCTCGCCCGGGGCGCGGTGATCCTGCCCGACGAGCGCCCGCCGCTCGGGCAGATGCTGGTCCTCGCCCTCCAGCACGTGGTGGCGATGTTCGGATCGACCGCGCTGGCGCCCCTGCTGATGGGGTTCGACCCCAACCTCGCCATCCTGTTCTCCGGCGTCGCGACGCTGCTGTTCTTCGTCGTGGTGGGCGGCCGCGTCCCGAGCTATCTCGGCTCCAGCTTCGCCTTCATTGCGGTGGTGATCGCCGCCACGGGCTATGCCGGCAGCGGACCGAACCCGAACCTGCCCGTCGCCCTCGGGGGGATCGTGGCGGCCGGCGCGGTCTACGCCTTGGTCGGCGTCGCGGTGATGGTGGCGGGCGAGGCCTGGATCGGCCGGCTGATGCCTCCGGCCGTGACGGGGGCGATCGTCGGGGCGATCGGCCTCAACCTCGCGCCGATCGGCGTCAAGGGGATCTCGGGCTCGCCCCTCGCCACGGGCGTCGGGCTGTTCACGGTGGCGGCGGTCGGCCTCGCGGCCGCCTACGCGCCCGGCGCGGCGCGGCGGCTGCCGCTGCTGATCGGCGCCGCCGCGGCCACCGTGCTCTACGGTGTCCTGGCGAACGGGCTCGGGCTCGCCGCCCCCCTCGACCTCGCGCGCGTCGCGCAGGCGCCCTGGTTCGGCTGGCCGCACCTCGTCGCGCCGGTCTTCGAGCCCTCGGCGATCTGGCTCATCGCCCCGGTGGCGGTGGTGCTGGTCGCGGAGAATCTCGGTCACGTGAAGGCCATCGGCGCGATGACCGGGCGCAACCTCGACCCCTATCTCGGCTGCGCCTTCCTGGGCGACGGGCTCGCCACGATGCTGTCCGGCGCCTTCGGCGGCACCGGGGTGACCACCTACGCCGAGAACATGGGCGTGATGGCGGTGACGCGGATCTACTCCACCCTGGTCTTCGCCGTCGCCGGCCTGGTGGCGATTCTGTTCGGGCTGTCACCGAAATTCGGCGCCGCGATCCTGCTGATCCCGGGGCCGGTGATCGGCGGCCTGTCGGTGGTGGTGTTCGGGCTGATCGCCGCCACGGCGGGGCGGATCTTCGTGGAGAACCGGGTCGACTTCGCCTCGACCCGCACCCTGCTCACGGTCGGGACGGCCCTGGTGCTCGGGGCCGGCGACTTCACGCTCGGCCTGGGAAGCTTCCGGCTCGGCGGGATCGGCACGGCCAGCGCCGCCGCCATCCTGCTCTGGCACGCCCTGCGCGACGAGCCCGGCTGAGGAACCTTCCCGCGGGCCGGCCGTCCCGCTAGGCTGGCGCCCGGGTTGTCGGAGGATCCCCGTGACGTCCGCGGCCGTGGCCACACCGACCCCGCCGACCGGCAGCCTCGTGCGCGACGGGCCGCGCGACGCGGGGATCGATGCGCTGCGGGCGAGCGTCACCCTGCTGGTGATCTTCCACCACGCGGCCCTGACCTATGGCGCCATCGGCGGCTGGTACCACCGGGAGGTCGCCCCGTCCGCGACGCCGGGCGGGCTGCTGCTGATTCTGTTCTGCACCGTGAACCAGGCTTGGTTCATGGGGCTGTTCTTCCTGCTCGCCGGCACCTACACGCCGAGCGCCTACCGGCATCGCGGCGCGCTCGCCTTCCTGCGCGACCGGCTGATCCGGCTTGGCGTGCCGCTCCTGGCCTACCTGTTCCTCCTTCACCCGGCGACCGTCGCCCTCGCCGGCCTGGCGAAGGGACATGCCTTCCTCGACGGTTTCGCGCGGGTCTGGCGCCGCGGCGCGTTCGAGCCCGGCCCCCTGTGGTTCGCCGAGGCGCTGCTGATCTTCGCCGCGGCGTGGCTGCTGCTGGGTCGCCTCGGCGCGGATCAGAGGACCGCCCGTCCGTTCCCGTCGGACGCGATGCTGCTCTCAGCCGCGCTCGGGACCGGCGCCGCCGCCTTCCTGCTGCGTCTCGCCTGGCCCGTCGGCACGACGGTCGGGTCGCTGCAGCTCGGCTATTTCGCCTCCTACGTCGTGCTGTTCGCGGCGGGCTGCGCCGGATCGCCCGCGGCGTGGCTGGAGCGGATCCCGCCGGAGCGCACCCGGCGCTGGCTGCGCATCGCCTGGGTCGCGCTGCCCGTGTTTCCCGCGGCGGCGCTCCTGGCTCCGCACCTGCCGCTCCTGGGCGGCCGGGCCGAGGGGGGCTGGAGCCTCCTCGCCCTGGTCTACGCGGTGTGGGAGCCCTTCGTCGCGTGGGGCTTCATCCTGGGCCTGCTCACCGCCTTCCGGCGCCGCGTTGCGACCCTGACGCCCCTTTGGCAGCGGCTCGCGCGGCGGGCCTACCTCATCTTCATCATCCACCCGCCGGTGCTGGTGGCCGTGACGGTCGCGGCGCGGAGCGTGGCGCTGCCGGCCGTGCTCAAGGCGGCGGCGAGCGGCACGGTCGCCTGCGCCCTCTGCTACGGGCTGGCAGGCCTGCTCCTGCGCGTGCCGGGCGTGGCGCGGGTCGCGTAGCGGCGCCTCACGCGCGATGGCGGCCGGGCTCCGCGACGGGCCTAAGGCGCTGCCGGAGGCTCGGGCTCGTCGAGGAGTCCGGTCGGCAGCCCGTCGAGGCTGACGAGGTTCCTCTCCCGCCAGTAGGCCGCGATGCCGTCCTCGCCCTTGTGGGCGGCCCAGCGGTCGAGGGAGTCGCGCCCGCCCCGGTGCGCGAAGAGCGGCACGCCATAGCCGCAGGAGGTCTGGACGAGATCGACCGCCAGCGTGACGATCTGGCGGGTGCCGAGCGGCGCGGCGCCGTCGAAATGCCGGTCCAGCAGCGCCGCGAAGGTGGCGCTGCGCCGCCCGTGGACGGTTCCGCGCCCGTAGAGGCGCAGGATCATCGGCGCGCCCTCGAAGGCGCAGAACATCACCGTCATCCGCCCGCCCGCGCGCAGGTGGGCGGCGGTCTCGTTCCCACTGCCGGTCCGGTCGAGATAGGCGACCGTGCGCGTATCGAGGCAGCGGAAATCCCCGGATCCGCGCGGCGACAGGTTCACGCGGCTCCCGGGCGCGGCCGAGGCGACGAAGAAGATCGCTTGGCGCGCCATGAAGTCCCGGTGCGCCGCCTCGAGCGCCTCGAACCGTTTGGCCATCCCGTCCATCTCTCACGCCCTCACGGGGCCGGGTCGCCGCCCCTGGGGCGCGGCCGAAGGAAGTCCGCGAGCGCGCCCAGCAGCTGCGCGGCGGTCTCCTGGGCGAGCCGCAGCGAATCCTGCGCGTGGCGGTAGGAGGCCTGGGCGGCCGAGAGGTCCCGCGCCTGCGCGGCGGCGGTCGCGGAGCGGTGCAGGTCGAGGGCCTTGCGGCTGTGGTCGAGGCAGGCGCGCTCCACGCGCCGGGCGAGGTCGAGGGCCGAGCCGGATTGATCCTGCATCCGCGTCGCTCCGCGCGGGGATCGCGCCCGGGACCGGGTCGCCACGCCGCGCGCGGGATGATAGCGAAGCCTGCGTGGGTCCGCGAGGCGGATCCTCGCAGGACCGGACCGGACGATGCAGGCGTATCCCTCGCTCGCGCTCACCTTCTCGCGGCTCGACGCGCTCGACAACGCGGCCGGCATCCTGGCCTGGGACGCGCAGACACTGATGCCCGACGGCGCCGCCGAGGGCCGCGCCGACCAGCTCGCCACCCTGCGCGGGCTGATCCACGAGCTGCTGACCGGCCGGGCCGTGGCGGACGACCTCGCGCGGGCGGAGGAGGAGCCGCTCGACCCGGGGGCGCGGGCGAACCTGCGCGAGATGCGCCGCATGCACCGCCACGCCACCGCGGTGCCCCGGGACCTCGTGGAGGCGAATGCCCGCGCGGCGATGCGCGCCGAGATGGTCTGGCGCGAGGCGCGCCGGGACGCGAACTTCGCGCTCCTCGCGCCCCACCTCGCCGAGGTGCTGCGGCTGCAGCGCGAGATCGGCGCGGCCAAGGGCGCGGCGCTCGGCCTCTCGCCCTACGACGCGCTCCTCGACAGCTACGATCCGGGCCTGCGCCGGAGCGTCATCGACCCGCTCTTCGCGGAACTCCGCGCCGTGCTGCCGGCCCTGATTACCCAGGCGCGGGAGCGGCAGGCGGCGGCCCCCGCCCCGCTGCCCCTGCTCGGCCCCTTCCCGGTCGAGCGGCAGAAGGCGGTGGGGCTGGCGGTGATGCGGGCGGCGGGCTTCGACTTTCAGCGCGGGCGCCTCGACGTCAGCCTGCACCCGTTCTGCGGCGGCGCCGTCGACGACGTGCGCATCACCACCCGCTACGACGAAGCCGACGTGACGCGGGCGCTGATGGGCGTCCTCCACGAGACCGGCCACGCCCTCTACGAGCAGGGCCGCCCGGCGGCCTGGCGCGGCCAGCCGGCCGGCCAGGCCCGCGGCATGAGCCTGCACGAGAGCCAGTCGCTCATCGTCGAGATGCAGGCGGGCCGGTCCCGGGACTTCGTCGGCTTCCTCGCCCCGCTCCTGCGCGAGACCTTCGGCGGCGAGGGGCCAGCCTGGGAGGCCGACAACCTCTACCGGCTCGGGACCCGGGTCTCCCCCGGCTTCATCCGGGTCGACGCCGACGAGGTCACCTACCCGGCCCACATCCTGCTGCGCACGCAGCTCGAGACCGCGATGATCGCCGGCGACCTCGCGGTCGCGGACCTTCCGGGCGCCTTCGACGCGGGGATGCGCGATCTCCTCGGCCTCTCCGTGCCCAACGACGCCCTGGGCTGCCTGCAGGACATCCACTGGCCGGGCGGCGCCTTCGGCTACTTCCCGACCTACACGCTGGGCGCGATGATCGCCGCGCAGTTCTTCCGGGCGGCCTGCGCGGCCGAACCGGAGATCCGCCCCGGCCTCGCCCGGGGCGACCTCGCGCCGCTCCTCGGCTGGCTGCGCGCGAACGTGCACGAGCGGGGCTCGACGCTGGAGACGCAGGACCTCCTGGTCGCGGCGACGGGCGAGCCCCTGTCGAGCGCGCCGTTTCTGGACCACCTCCGGCGGCGCTACTGCGAGGCGCCGTAACGGCCGGGCGGCGGCGCCCGGAGCCGGAGAGGGCGCCGCCCTCACGCCAGCGCGGCGAGCGCCTCGGCGACGTCCCGCAAGGCGTCGCCCTGGAGATCGGGCTGCAGCAGCACCGGCGGGTAGGTCTGGCCGCGGGCCACGAAGGCCGCCCGCAGGCCGGCCGCCTTGGCCCCGTGGGTGTCCCAGGCGTGGGTCGCCACCAGCATGACCGCGTCCGGCGCCACGCCGGTGCTCTGGGCGGCGTGGCGGTAGACCTCCGCCCGCGGCTTCGAGCGCTGCACCTGGTCGACGGACAGGACCATCTCCACGTGATCGACGAGGCCGCCCCGCCGCAGCAGCCGCTCCGTGACGGCGGCCGCCCCGTTGCTCAGGGCGACGATGCGGTAGCCGGCATCGGCGAGCCGGGCGAGCGCCGCGCCGGCGTCCGGATGCGGCTCCAGTTCGGCCATTCCGTCGAGGGCGGCATCGAGCTCCGCCATCACGACGGGGAGCCTGCGGGCGGAGAGCATCGAGGCGAGCGTTCCGCGCAGAACCAGCCGGAAGGGCGCGAACCGGTCCGTGACGGCGATCGCGAAGGCGTCGCGCAGGGACGCGGCGAACCACGCCTCCAGGGAGGCGGGCGGCAGGCCGAGCGCGGTCAGCCGCGGCCGCATGGTCTCGAGCGAGACCACCGTCTCGATGATGTCGAAGGCGATCACCGTGGGTCGGGTCGTCATGGGCGCCTCCCGCCTTCGGCCGCCCCGCCCCGCCCCGCCTCGGGCGGGCGCCGGCGCGGCCTTCCGGGGGCGAGGCCTGGGACGGATCCGCGTCCGGCGCAACAGTAAACCCGTCACCCCCGCCGTGACGAGCCGATCGGCTGGCCAGCGGACCTGGACACCCGCGTGACACAGACCTCACGCGCCTCGCGGGCCCCCTCCCCTGAGCCCGATCATGCCCGATGCTCCGCGGCGAGCGGCCTTCGCTGGACGTCGGAAAAGCCGACGCATGGTGCCATCTCAGCCGATCCAACCGCGACCGAGCACTCTACATTCGTCCATCCAACTTGGCGAAGAGATGAATGCCTCGCTATTTCTTTCACATCGACGAGGGACGGCACCACATCGACACCGATGGGGTTGAACTTGCGGATCTGGAGGCGGCCAGACGAGAAGCCTTGAAGGTCATCGGCGAGTTGATGATCGACAACGCGGTGGGTGAGATTTGGTCCGGCAGGGAATGGCTCATGAGGGTTGCCGATGACACCGGGCAGGAGCTGTTCACCGTTCGGCTCTCGACGGATCGGCGGGTCGGAGCGGAGTCCGGCTAGGCCGTCTTGGTGCGACGGCACTCACTGGGAAGGAAGCCATAGGCGGCTTTGAATCGGCGGCCGAAATGGGTCATGTCCGAGAACCCCCAGCCGTAGGCGATGTCACTCACGGTTCGGTGCGTCTGCGTCGGATCCTCCAGGGCCTGGCGACAGCGCGCGAGGCGCTTCGCCTGAATGAGGTGCGTGAGCGAGGTGTTCTCGTCAGACAGCACGGCATTCGCATAGCGCACGCTCACACCTGCCGCGGCGGCGACCGAGGTTGCCTGGAGCATGGGATCGGCCAGGCGCGCCTCGATCGCGATCTGCAGCCTCGTGCGGACGAGCGACCGAGCGGCTGAGCCGCGGCCCGTCGTCTCGTCGGCTGCTTTTCCGAACGTGAGGGCCAGCAGATCGAGCAGGTGCGTCTCGACGAGGCCTTCGGCCGAACCCAGGCCGTCGGCATGGGACGGGAGCATGGCCAGATAGGCGGATGCCAGACGGCCTTCCGCCGTGGTCCGCTTCCGGGCGAGCAGGTCTCGCGTCTGCCCGAGACGACTTTCCAGGAGACCACGGCGAATCTTGACAACGAGGACTTCGGAGCCGTCCGAGAACCATCCCTCGTAAGGCAGGCTCGGATCGATCAGCGTGACATCGCCGGGATCGAGCACGACGTGTCGGCCCCCCTGCTCGAGAGCGAGGCGCTCTCGGAACTGACGGCAGATGAAGAGCTCATCGGCGTTCGTGCGAGACAGGTGTCGCGTCGTGTGAGTGACGGACATTTCCGAGTTCTGAAAGCAAGCGAGATCGAGCGTGCCGATTGAGCCCACCCGCAGCTCTGCCCGGAAGGTCCCTCGGCATCTCGGACTGGAATTGTGCTCGACGATGCCCCGGCGGGCCGCCTCATGCCAGTACTCGAACCGATCACGCGGGTGGACGTGGTCCGTCGAGAAAACCGTCTCCATCGATATCCCTCTCGGTCCTGCGGATCGGCCGACGATTCGTGCCGGCCGAGCCGATCCGGGCCGGTCAGCTTATGCCAAAGCGGTCGCCGGCGGGACCCTACGGGCTCCGGCCATCCCGGTCGCGGAGGGGAGATGCCTCGGTTCTACTTCGACATCGACGACGGGCGCGCAACCCCGGACGATACGGGATACGAGTTTGCCGACCTGAACGCGGTTCGCGGGCAGGTGCAGCGTCTGCTGGGCGAACTCATCGCGCACAGCCGATCAGTCGTGAACTCGTTCCAGATCCGCATCGAGGTCCGAGATGAAACCGGAGACTTCGCTGTGAAGGCAACCCTTGTTGCCGTCATCGACGAAGTTCTCGACCACAATACTCGACCGCTCCGCCGCTCTGAGGTAGTGACAGAGCCTGCCGATCACTCGGCCAGCCTTGGCGGCTGCACTGTTCAGAGCGAATCATGAACGGCCATCGTGGATCTCGGCCAACACGGGTCTGACCGCGACCGGACGCTCCTCCGGGGGCCAGGGAGCTTCGAGGGCATCGACCACGCCCGCCGTCATGGCGCGCACCGCGACGCTGCCGCCCGGGTCGGCCGCCACCACGGGCAGGGTGACCGAGGCACTCTGCCCGGCTGCGCCCGGTCTTGCCGAAGGCCGTCGCCGTCAGCGCGACGGACCCGACGCTCTCCCGTCTGTCCGCGGGCGTCAGCCCCACCGATCCCTCATCCTCCACGACCGACACGACGGACCGTGCGGGAAATCGGCTCCTCATAGCGGTTCGCGCGAGGGAAGCCCCATCGTGTCGATCATGCGCGGGGCGGAGTCCGTGATGCGGTCCATCACGAGCTGGCTCATCGCGCAGATGAAGGAGGTCAGGCGGTAGCCGTCGTGGCGCGACAGGGCGTTGTCGAAGGCGCGCAGGTTCCAGAACGGATCGTTGGCCAGCGTGATCGGCGCGATGCCCGTCAGGGGCAGGCCGTGCAGGAAGCGCGCCGCGGGGCGTCCGGGCGCGTCGGGCGCCCCGAGATCCTCGCTGTCCCAGAACGCCCCGTGCCGGTCCGCCCGGCGCGCCCGGGCCCGGGTCAGCCAGCCCTCCGCGCGCGGGCAGTCGATCGGCGCGTCGGCGAGCGTGGCGTAGGGGTTGTGGCGCTCCCTCCCCACGTCGCGCAGCCCGAGCATCTCGTGCGTGGTGCCGAAGGGCGCGCCCGAGGGCTGCGCGTCCGCGAGCACGCCGGCAGCGGGCCGCGGGGGATCGAGGTTGCCGATCGTGTGCGATTCCTCCCGCAGGCTCACCTGGAACGGGAAGGTCTCGGCGAGCGCCGCGAGGGTGCGCAGCGGCAGCGTCAGGAGCCGGTCGAGGGCGGAGGCGGGCCGCCGCGGCGCGCAGCTCATCCCCCGCGGCTGGCGCCCCTCGAACCGGGAGGCGAGGCGGTCGAGGAAGCCGGCGGCGGGGCGGAAATCGAGCTTGAAGGCCGGAAAGAGATCGTGCGTCGCCCAGTCGTAGTCGACGCCGGTGTCGAACATCGTGTCGGTGCTCGCGAGGCGCTGGCGGATGCGCCGCCGCGCGGCCGCGTAGCCGTCGTCGATGTCGAGGCCGATCCAGGCGCAGTCGCCCGGGCGCAGGCCCCCGGCCGGGAAGGCGAGCGCGGCCGTGACGGACACCATCACGGGGCGCTGCTCGGGCGGGAAGAAGCCGGTGTCGCGCGCCACCTCGGCCGCGGACGTGTGATCGTCGGGGTGGAGCGCAACGCGCCGCCAGATCGCGCGCTGGATCGCCGTCCACTTGCTCGCCTCGGAGGCCGGGTTGATGAGGAGCACGAGGTTGCCGAGCACCGGCGGCATCACCTCGCCGAACCGGTGCCGCTGCACCGCCTTCAGCGCGTCGTCCTGAAGGCCGGTCGCCAGCATGTTGCCGCCCAGGCTGTGCCCGGCGACGATCAGGCGGTTGTCGCGCTCGCTGCCGTCCGGACGCGGGGCGGCGAGCACCGACTCGATCGTCCGTAGGGCCGAGACCGCCGCCGGCGCGATCGCCTCGCTGACGGGCTTGCGGTCGAACAGGGTGGCGCCGGCCGACAGCCCCCCGAAGACGCCGCCGAGCGCGCCGAAGGTCTGCCGGAGGCCGCGCTCGTCCACGCGCGCGCCGCGCCAGCCGACATAGATGGCCGTGACCTTCGTCCCGCAGGCCCTCGGATCGGCCGGGCAGCGCTGCTGCAGGAAGCGGGCCGCGTGCGCGGCGTAGAGGCGCAGATCGGCGACGTTCGCATCGCCGATGCGGGCGTCGTGCCGCCAGCCGTGCACGAAGACCATGACGTAGTGCGCGCCGGTCGAGAGGTGGTGCACCAGGGCGTCGAGCTGGGTGATCACCGGGTGGAGGCCCGCGGCGCGCCCGCCGCTCGCGGTCATCTGCGCCTCGACGGCCCGGCTGAGCATGGCGTTCGCGCTCTCGACGTCATCGTCGCCGCCGCCGGACACGAGGGCGTAGGGCTCGCCGTCCTCCTGGAATTCCAGGAAGCCCAGCGTGTAATCGAGCGCCGTCCCGTCGGGCCGCGCGCTCGGCACGACGTGGCGCTGCAGGGCGCAGCGGAAGCGGGTGCCCCAGCGGGGATCGGCCGCGATCGCGGCGTCCTCGTCGTTGCCCGGGTCCTGCCAGCCGCCGTCCTCGACGCCGCCCGTCCCGGCGGACGACGGCCCGGTCTCGGCCAGGATGGTCCATCCCCGGGCGAGACCGTCGCGGCACTCCGCGGAGGCCGGATCGAGGTTGCGGTAGGCGGCCGCCTTCGGCGTCGAGAGGACGATGTCGTTGAGGAAGAACAGGCCGAGGACGAGGAGGAGCGCCGTCGTCCCGAGGGTCAGGACGGTCCGCAGCACGCGCAGGTAGCCGTGCCAGATCCAGCCGAGCCAGGACCGTCGCGGCGGCGCCCCGGGTTCCGACCTGCGCGTCACGGGCGCGCGCCCGGTCGGGAGGGGGAGCGGGATCGCGAACCTGCGCGGGCATCCATGTCGGCTCTCCGGGACGGTCTCTCGCGAGCGCTGCCGAGCCGGACCCTGCCACCGCGGGAGGGTGGGCACAATTTCAGCGCGTCGTTCCGCGCTCCCTCTTCGCCGCGGCGGCGCAGCGGTTACGCGGGGCCTCTCTCCCGTACGTCGCGTATGCGCCAAAGGGTCGGCCGCTGCTGGTATTCGGGGGCAAGGGCGGCGGTGCGCCAGTATGAATTCACCGGGATGAACGACAGGGCGGGCCGACCCGCGACAGGTTGAAGGGTCGCCGCGGGCCTCGGCGATCTCGGCCCGGTGGTCCGTGGTTCCGCTCACGTCGGTAACGTCGGCCGGCAAACGCGAACGCGATCGCCAGGCGGGACTGCGGCGCACGGACTTGCTCTCCCCTCTCTTCGGAAGAGGGCCTGTCTCGCCAGATTATCCGGGATCATCGTTGGCTGGGGGACGTGGATTCGAACCACGACTAACGGAGTCAGAGGCAGATTTTATATCATGCCAATCAATGACTTAGAGCATTCTTGTGCGTCTAAGCCGCAAGGAGATTCAAGAGTTTTTCGCGCTTTTGTCTAACCAAGGGAGCAGGGACGGTCCGGCCAGTGTGAATGGAATGGCCGTGCCATCCACGATCATGCGCACGAAGCTCGAGCGAAGAAGCGCCCCGGACCGAAGCCCGGGGCGCGTGACGAGGAGTGTGGTGAGGGCAGTCAGCGCCGAGGGGGTCCCCGCATCTCCTGGCGGATCTCCCGCAGCAGATCGGTCGCGATCTGCATCTGCGCTTCGAGCCGCGTGAGCCGGTCGCGGTCGCGCTCCAGGGCCTCGAGCCGCCCGGTGACGGCGCCGTGGCGCTCGTCGCCCTGGTGCAGGATCCGGGCGTCGCTCGCCGCGAGATCCTCGAAGCGCGAGTCGATCTTCGCGGTGTAGGAGCCGAACCAGACGAGCTGCCCGGCGAGGCTGGCGAGCACGCCCGCCACGGCATAGAGCGAGGCGCGCTTCGGCAGGAGCACGGCGCCCTCGGCGAGGTCGGCGGCGGGTCGGGTCATGGAGCCCTCGGGGCGGGTTGGCGCGGCCGGTCGCCCGAGCGCGCGAGGAAGGCTATGCCTTGAGCAGCCGGGCGGCGCCGGCACGCGCGAGCGTCGTGAGCGGCGAGGACACGAAGAAGGCGGTCAGGATCGTCGCCTCGATCGGCACGTACTCCGCCGGCAGCGGCTCGATCGGCCAGCCGAGCGCGAAGGTCTTCGACAGGCAGATCGCCCCGAAGTGGATCGCCGGCGGGATCCCGATGCCGTAGACGAGACCCTTGAAGGCCGGCGCGATCGCGGCCTTCGCTTGGTTCGCCGCCATCTCGGCCTGCACCACCTGCACCGCGGCGTCGCGCTGCGCGTTCTGGCCGTTCTGCAGCGTCTTCAGGATCGGCCCGAGGACCGAGTCGCCGAAGATCCTGATCAGCCCGGCCCCGGCAAGCCCGAGGAGCTTACCGATCGGGTCGAGGAGCCACTCCATCAGGTCGACCCTGCGGCGGGCGGCGCGGCAGCGGCCGGGATCGCCCGGGCGTAGGCCCGCACGAGGAGGCGCGCGACGGCGAGGCCCGCCGCGAACTTCGCCCCCGGCAGCCACGCGGGGAGGAGCGGGCTCACGTCGATCCCGGCCAGCGCGTCGAGCATGTCGGGCAGCGCGATCACCAGGGCTGCGACGTAGACGCGGATGTGCCAGGCGGCCGCCTCGAGGACGCGCAGACGCTCGTGCCCGCGGCGGAGCAGATCACGGAGCATGGGGTCAGGCCTTTCGGGCGAGGGCGGTGTGGATCAGGTCGTAGAGGCCGCCGAGGCCGGAGCGGATCGCGCCGCCCGTGGCCTGTGCCCCGGAACGAAGAAGCCCGCCGGAGGGGGCGGGCTCTGCGGGCGTCGGGATGGTCGACGGGGATGCCGGGTCGGGCGGGCGCGGGATCGGCACGGCCCGACCGAAGCCACCCTGCAGGAGTCCGACGAGGAAGCCCCGGTAGTGCCCGGCGATCGTCTCGGCCCGGTCCGTCCCGTTGACGATCCGGCGCGCGCTGACCGGATCGGCGCCGCCCGGCCCGAAGAACTCCGCGAGCCTGCGGCCCGTGAACCAGCCCTCGGTCATGCCGCGGTAGAGGATCGCCGCCGCGAGGTCAGGCCGCAGCGCCAGCGCCGGCTGCGCCACGAAGGACTGCCCCAGCGCGGCCTGCGCCTTGGCGTAGTTCGCCTTCCAGGTCAGCTGCACGTAGCCGCGGCCGTAATAGACCTGCCCGGTCGCCGGGTCGGTCAGGCCGTAGGGCCTGCCCCGGCCCCGGCCGATCTCCTCGACCGGCTGCAGCGTGGCAGCCGTCTCGTGATAGGCGGTCGCCAGCACGTAGGCCTGCGCCTCGGCCGAGAGCCCGGCCGGGGCCGCGTCGAGGAGCGCGGTGAGCCCGGCCACCTGCGGGCCGGTGAGGTGCCCCGGGAAAGGGGCGGTGCGGACGCGCGCGAAGAACCCCGCGCGATCGAGCGCCGGTGCCATGCGGATCTCCGGTGTGGGGGACGTCGGGAATGGCGCCGCGCCGCCCGGCCGCCGGGGCGATGGCCCGGGGCGACGCGCGGAACGGCGGTGCGATCGGCCGCGCCGCGGGCAGCCCCCGCCGCGGCGGGAGGCCGGGGCGTCAGGCCGCCGGGGTCTCGGATGAGGCGGGCGCGAGCGCCCGCAGCGCGTCGCGTTCCGCCGTCACGGTGGCCAGCTGCCGGCGCAGGCTCTCCCGCTCCGCCTCCGCTACGGCGAGCGCCGCCGCCTTGGCGTCGCGCTCGGCCATCACGCCCGCGTTGATCGCGGAGAGCAGCGCCGGCAGCCCGAACCCCGCCGCCTCCGCCTGCGCGGGCGTCAGCGCCCCGCTCAGCACGGTCTGCGCTGCACCCCCGCCCGGCGGCGCCACACTCTGCGCCAGCACCACGTGCCAGCCCGGCGGCTCCGCCGCACCCGGGCCGCGCCCGCGATACAGGAACTCGTACAGGAAGGTCTCGCTCATCACGCCCTCACGCCGCCACCGGGCTGTCATCCGACAGCCGCCGCCAGGAATTGCCCGCGAAGTAGGCCGGCACCCCCGTGCCGGCGCCCGCCGCCTCGCCCACCTTGCGGGCGTTGCTCACGTGGATCAGCGCCCCCGCCACCCCGACCGGCACCGTCGCCACCGTGTAGCTGCCCGGCCGCACCGGGCCGGCCACGTCGAGCACCGTCCCGGGTGACGTCGTGCCGATCCCGACCCGGCCGTTCGCGACGACGTTGAGGATGCGGTCGCTCGCGTAGAGCCCGATCGTCACGTAGCTGTTGGGGGAATTGGTGCCGCCGTAGGCATAGCCGAGATATCCGGAATTATAAGCTCCCAAGCCCTGGCCGAACAGGTAGTTGAGGACTTCGCCCGTCGCCATGTTGGGCGCGAGGGCGGACAGGATCGTCTGGTAGCCGGCACCGACCGAGTAGGCCGAGGACAGGCGCAGAGCAGCGGGGACGAGGGCGCCGGCGCTGCTGCCCGAGGCCGCGGCGCCGGAGGCGGCCGTGGTCGGGCCGAGGACCGCCCCGGCGAAGGTCGGGCTGTTGCCGGTGCCGAGCCCCAGCGCCGTCGCGCCGGCCGCCGCGCTGGCCGCCGTGAGCACCGCCCGGCCGGTCGTCGTGCCGTCGGTGATCTCGGCCGCGGCCGGGCCGATGAGCGGCTTGCCGGAGGCGCGCTGATAGGCCCGCACCGTCCAGACGCCCGAGGCGTCCGAGGTGACGAGCGCCGTGTCGCCCGCCGCGGTGACGAGGTTCGCCCCGCCCGGCAGGATCAGGGTCCCCGGATCGTGGGTGAGCGTGAGCGCCGAGGCGAAGCGCAGCAGCCGCAGCCGCCGCGGCGCCGTCCCGAAGCTGGTGATCGCGGTCGTGCCGGTGAGCGTCACGGCCAGCGCGTTCAGCGCCCCGAGGTCCACCGTCGCGGCCGCGGCCGCACTCACCTCCGCGACCCGCCAATCGGCCCCGCCGGTCGCCCGGTCGAGGCGCAGGGCCTCCGTCCAGGCGCTGCCGTCGGCCGAGACCTTCAGGTGCAGGTCGTCGTCGCCGGTGAGCCCGATCTCCGCCCGGCCCGACCAGCCGGTCTGGAACAACAGGGAGAGCGTGTTGCCGGAGGCCTCCTTGTTGAGCGTATACCGGAGATCCCCGCTGCCGCCCTCGGCCTTGGTCAGGGCCGCCCAGAGCGCCGCGTTGAGCTTGGCCGCGAAGGGGGTGGCGGCGTCGGCCGTGGTCCCGATCCCGAGCCGGGCGAGGTTCTGCAGCGCGGTCAGCGTGCTGCGCAGGCTCACCCAGGCACCGGCCGTGCCGGACCCGGCGGCGTAGACGTAGAGGTCGGCCTCGTCGAGCACGTAGGCCAGCCAGCCGGGCCTGGGGACGACCGAGACCCACTGCCCGTCCTGGCGGCGCACCACCCGCCCGGCCCAGCCGCTCCAGGCCCCGGTCGGGCTTGCCCCGGCGATCAGGTAGCGGTCGCCCTCGGCCGCCGCGGCGGGCGGGCCCGTGAGGTCCTTGTCCAGCACCGCGAGCTGCACCAGCGTGTCGAGCGCGGTCAGCGCCTCGTTGTGGGTGACGTGCTTCTGCGCCTGGGCGGCCGCCAGCAGCGGCAGCGCCAGGTTGGGGGTGGCGTCAGACATCGAGCGTGGTCCTCAGGGGGGTGCCGCGGCCGTAGGCCGGCGAGAGCTGGTGGATCGCCACCGACAGCCGCACCGCCGGGCCGCCGAGATCCGCCGCCTGGTCGGCCGCCGCGTAGGTGAGGCGCGGGCTCGCCACCTGGATCGTGCGGAGCACCCGGCCGTCCGCGGCCAGGATGTCGACCGCGTAGGCCTCCGCCTCCTCGGCGAGCGGCACCTCGGCCTGTTCCCAGGCGTCGCCGTCGACCCGCGTGCGGCGGATCCAGCTCAGCACCAGGTCGCCGTTGTCCTGCCGCCGCAGCCGGGGCTGCACGGGCGCGTAGGGGCGCAGGCCCATCCCCACCACCGTCACGGCGGCGGAAGCGTAGGCGGGATCCTCCGGCGGGCGGGCGGCCGGGCCCCAGGTGAACACCTGCGGCAGCGCCCGGGCCGAGGCCGGCATGCCCGACTGCACCAGCGCGTCGGAGAGCACCACGAAGGGAGCCCCGGCGGGCGTGGGCGCGCCCATGGCGAACTCGGTGCCGAGCTGGCCGCGCAGCAGCCCGGTCAGCCGGTAGCGGCCCGCCCCGAGCAGGGTGGCGGTGCTCCACTGCAGCACCTCCCACTCCCCCGAGGGGGTCAGCAGCGCGGCCGCGTTGGCGCCGTTCAGCACGTCGAGCTCCGAGGCCGAGACCAGTTCCGCCCCGGGCGGCACCTGGACGTACACGGCGTTGACCCGGTCCCAGCGGCCGGTCGGGCCGGGATAGAGGTCGGCGGTGAGCGCGCCGATGACCGAGCGGGCTTGGACCAGCGCGTCCGCCTCCGGCGCCCCGCCCGCGAGCGCCCGCAGCACGCTCACGGGCGACCAGGGCAGCGTGTAGGCCGCGAAGTACGGCGCGTGCGGCACCGCCTGGGAACTCAGCAGCGGCAGGTCGAGGATGCGGAACAGCCCCACGCCCAGCGTCGGCGGCGGCTCCGGCGCGCGGCCGGTGGCGGTGCCGTCCCGGTAGGCGAACACGCCCGCATCCGCCCGCACCGCGCTGAACGGCCGGCCCGCCTCCAGCCCGAGGCGGGTGAGGCGCACCTCGACCTCCGCTCCGGCGAGGTCGAGCGTCAGAATGCCCCCGACCTCCAGCGCCAGCGCCGAGGGCGGCAGGCTGGCGGTGACGCTCTCGCGCTCGACCAGCGCCTGGTAGAGCAGCGCCTGCGCGATCCCGCGCGCCGCCCCCTCCTCCAGGCACAGCGGCAGGCTCACCCGCGACACGGAGGCCGCCCGGCCGGAGAGCCGGCGCGCCTCGACCGCGGCGCCCTGGTAGGCGCGGGCCGGGTCGAGGTAGGTGAGCGCCACGCTGCCCGGCAGCGCGGTCTCCTCGCTGCGCGTGCGCCGGAAATCCGCCCCCTGCCCGGCCGCCACGAGGTCGGCCTCCGTGAAGCGGGCCACCGGCGCGCGGGCGAGCGGGAGGAAGCGGAGCGCCCCGCCGCTCTCGACCCCGTCGAAGAAGAAGGCGGTGCGCAGGGGCGCGAGGCTGTCGCGCGGGGCCTGGACCTCGGTGAGCGCGTAGCCCGAGACCACGCCGCGCAGCTCCGAGACGTCCACCGGCGCGCCGGCCTCCCGGCAGATCTCCGCCACCACGTCGGGCAGGCTGGCCAGGCCGAGCCGGCCGTTGAGCCAGTGGCCGAGGGCGTAGTTGGGCGCGTCGCTCCACACGCCCGACTGGCGCGGGAACTCGGGATAGGGCCGCGCGTCCCAGGTCCACAGGAAGATCCGCTCCGGATCGACCATCCGGGTGCCGTACACAGCCGAGACCGGGTTGCCGTCCGATGTCTTCCAATAGGCGAGCGCCGCTTCCAGGAAGGCGCGCTGCATGGCGAGATCCTGCCGGCCGGTGGAGGAGTACGGCAGGAAGGACTCCGACGACTTGGGGTCGACGAAGACGTTGGGCTGGTTGGCGCCCTTGTCGACGGCCGGGCAGCCGAGCTCGGTGAAGCGGATCGGCTTCGACTGCGGCACCCAGGCCGTGGCGGCGGCCTGGCGCACGCCGCCCGGCCGGTCGTGGTGGGGGTTCGCCCACCAGCCGCGCAGGTCCTTGAGGCGGAAGATCCAGTCCTCGCCGTGGGCGGTGTCGCGGATCGGCACCCGGTTCTGCGCGTCGCGGTCGGCCTGCGTCGGGTAGAACCAGTCGTAGAGCTCGCCCCCCGCCACGTTCCCGGCGAGGTAGGCCGGGTCGTACGGGCTCGCGTAACGCTGCGCGTCCGCGTGATTGAGCCCGTCGCGCCAGTCGGCGAGCGGCATGTAGTTGTCGATCCCGACGAAGCCGATATTCGCATCCGCCCAGAGCGGGTCGAGGGGGAAGAACACGTCGCCGGTGCCGTCCGCCGGGCGGTAGTTGGCGTACTCGGTCCAGTCCGCCCCGTAGCCGATCGCCGGGCCGGGCCCGAGGATCGCCCGGGCGTCGGCCGCGAGCGCCCGCAGCTGCGCCACGGCCGGGAAGCTGGCGGGGCCGGAGCGCAGCGTGGTCAGCCCGACCAGCTCCGAGCCGATCAGGAAGGCGTCCACCCCGCCCGCCGCCGCCGCGAGCCGGGCGCAGTGCAGGATGAAGCGGCGGAAGCTCCATTCCGGCTTGGCGCAGGTGACCGAGCTGCCGGTCCAGGCGAGATCGGCCGGGGTGACGCTGCCGAAGAAGGCGGCGACCTGGTCGGCGGCGGCCGGGGTCTTGTCCGGGCTGCCCGGGCGGCCGATCGCCGGGAAGCAGGTCATCCGTCCCCGCCAGGGAAAGGCGGCCTGCTCCGCCCCGCCGTAGGGGTCGGGCAGGCCGTTGCCGGCGGGCACGTCCATCATCAGGAACGGGTAGAGGGTGACCTCGAACCCCCGCCGCTTCAACTCGCCGATCGCCTGCACCACCGAGAGGTCGGAGGGCGCCCCGCCGACGAGCGGGTGGCCCTGCGCGTCGCGGCTGACCAGCTCGGCCTGCGCCCGGGTGAGGCCGCCGGCGCTCCAGGGGATGTCGGTGGTCTTGGCCCGGGTCTCGACCTTGGGGAGGATGCGGCAGGAGCCGAGGCGCAGGTCGGTGCCGTGCCAGGCCACGACCAGCGAGACGTGCCGGCAGGCGGGCGCCTGCTCCTGGAGTTGGTCGAGGGCCCTGAGCAGGTCGACCCCGCCGGAGACGGTGTTCTGGCCGGTGAGGCTGCCGCGGTCGTTGGCCTTCACGGGGGCGGTGGCGTAGACGAACTCGCCCA
Organism: Methylobacterium sp. JK268; assembly: GCF_054052225.1. Lineage (NCBI taxonomy): Bacteria > Pseudomonadati > Pseudomonadota > Alphaproteobacteria > Hyphomicrobiales > Methylobacteriaceae > Methylobacterium > Methylobacterium sp. JK268. The sequence continues at coordinate 352,449 of NZ_JBSVZN010000004.1, forward strand.
TGCCCGGGATCAGGGTGACGGCGGTGACGAGGTCTTCGAGCGCCGGGCGGGCGTCGGCGCGGGGCGGGCGGCGGGTGACCTCGGCGGTGATGACCGGCACGCGGTTGCCGAAGGCGGTGAGGGCCAGGTCCTCGAAGACGAGGTAGGCGAGCCCGCGGTAGGCCGGGGCGTTGCCGGTGCCCTCGATCGCCTCGATCTTCGGGTCGGGCCCCTGCGCCTCGTCGCCGAGATAGACGCGGACATTGTGGTCGGAGAGGCGGATGGGCTTGCCGTCGGCGTAGACGGTGCCGAGCGCCGTGATCGGCCCCTCGCAGAGGGCGACGGCGAGGCTGACCGAGTAGGTGTAGGTGACATTGTAGGTCTTCTGCGTGGGCGCACCCTTGCCGCCCTTGGTCCTCACCTTCTCGACGTGCTGCTCCTCCTTGAGCCGGGTGGCCCAGATGATCTGCCCGGCGACGCGGACGCGGCCGTAGACGCGCGCGATGGCGGCGCCCTCGGTGGAGGCGGTGACGTAGAGGTCGGCGAGGCGCGGCCCGGTGTTGACCTGCGGCTTGGGGCGGGCGCCGAACAGGGCGCGGTCGAGGACGCCGCCGAGGCCCGCGCCGACCACGCCGCTGAGGAGCCCGCCGAGGGGTCCGCCCAAAGCGGCGCCGGCAGCCTTGCCGGCGGTGGAGAGGACGAGGGTGCTCATGGGGCTGGCGGTGGCGGCGAGTCCGGCGAGGGATTGGGGAAGCGGAAGGCGTGGGCGACGCGGCGCGCCCAAGCGGGCGGGACGGCGCATTCCAGGACGGCGTGGCCGTCATAGGCGTGGATCATGCGGGGCCGGGGTCCGGCGAGCGGCGCGGTGAGGATGGCGCAGTGCTTGGCGGGCAGGCCGTCGCGCCAGCGGAACAGCAGGACGTCGCCGGCCAGCGCCTCGCGGGGCGGGATCTCGGCGAGGTGGCGGCGGGCGGCGTCGCGCA